>JAJCXS010000249.1 GCA_029263335.1 Acidobacteriota bacterium
TTGCGCACGCACGACCTTCCCCGTTCGGAACTAACCATGTACCGCTGGATCCGCGACACCCGCTACGCCCTCGGAGCGCTACGCCGCTCGCCCGGCCTCGTCCTGACCGTTGTGTTGACGTTCGGCCTCGGGATCGGGGCCAACATCGCCATCTTCAGCGTGGTCAACGGCGTTCTGCTGACACCGCTCGGATTCGAGGATTCCAGTCGAGTCGTCGCGATCTGGGGCGCCTCGCTCGAGAGCAGTCGGCGGCCGCTGCCCGCCGGAGACTTCGAGGACATCCGGCAGCGCGCCGATCTGCTGGAGGTGACCGGGCACTGGAGCGACAGCGCCAGTCTGACGGGCGAACACGACCCGGTCGAGGTCACCGTCGGCTGGGTCGACGTGAATTACTTCGACGTGTTGCGGATCTCGGCGCTGCACGGCCGTTTGCTGGCAGCGCACGACGAGCAGAGTCTGCTGCTGGGACACGAGATCTGGCGGCGCCTCTATGGCGGCGATCCCGGAATCGTCGGGCAGTCGGTTTTGCTCGCTGGCGTCAGCTTCGAGGTAGTCGGCATCCTGCCTCCCGCCCCGAACCCCAACGTCCCCAGCATCAGCGGTGACATGGGAGCGCAGGAAGTGTGGCGGTTGATGCCGACCGGCTGGTACGAGGGCAGCGATGATCGCGAACTTGGCTGGCTGCGGTTGAACGCGCGGCTGCGCGACGACGTGACGATTGAGCAGGCCCGACAGCAACTCGACCAGATCGCCGCAGCCGCCCGCCCACCAGAGAACGGCGACGACCGGCCAAGGTACTGGTACGAAGTAACACCCGCGCTCGATGCACTGGTCGGGGCAGTCCGGCCGACGCTGGTAGCGTTGTCCGGAGCTGTGGGGTTCGTCCTCCTCATCGCGGCCCTCAATGTCGCTCAGCTCCTGCTGACCCGAGGGCGTGGTCGAGCGGCGGAGCTCGCCGTCCGTTCCGCGCTCGGTGCCGGACGTTCGGACCTGGTACGACAGCTGGTGATCGAGGCCGCAGTGCTCACGACGATAGGCGGCGTCGCGGGTGCCTTGATCGGCGGGGCCGGCGTGCGCGCCTTGCTGGCAATCGCGCCGGCCAACTTGCCACGGCTCGACAGCATCAGCCTGAACACACACGTCGCGCTGTTCGCCCTCGCAGTCACGGCATTGACAGCCTTGGTGGCCGGGATCGTCCCGGCGCTGGCATCGACCCGCAGCCCCGGAACCGTGCTGCGCGCTCAGTCCTCCACGCCTGGACGACGCTTCCGTCGGATGAGCGCCGCGCTCGTGATCTGCGAAGTGGCGATGTCGCTCGTACTGCTAACAGGCGCTGGTCTGCTGGCGCGCAGCTTCATGGGACTGATGGCCGAACAGCCCGGATTCGAGCCGGAGCAGCTGCTCACGCTGTCGATCACCGCAGCGGGCGACACCGGGCCCGACCGACCGAATCCGTTTACCCCGATCCGGCGCGAACTCGAGACCATTCCTGGCGTCATCGCCGTGGGTGGAACCAACCGGCTGCCGCTCGGTGGTGGCCTCTTCACGGGTAACTACGCCACCGAGACCATGGGCGAGGAGGCGGAGGACAAACCCGCGGTCGACTTCCGCTGGGTCACCCCGGGCTTCTTCCGTGCGATGGGTACACGCCTGGTGACCGGTCGGCTTCTGGTGGACGAGGACGGCGAGGACAAGATCCTCGTTGATCGCCAGCTCGCCGAAGACGCGTGGCCCGGCGAGGATCCGCTCGGCAGACAGCTGTGGACGGGCAACCTCGGCCGCAACGGCGAGTGGTCCGAGGTGATCGGCGTGGTCGAACCGATGAAGCACACGAGCGTCGCGGCCGGCGCCGTGCCCACCGTCTTCTTCCACGCCATCTCACCACCGTCGAGCCGCGTCTATTTTGCCGTGCGCACTCAGGGAGCGCCGCAGGCCCTTAGCGCGGCGGTGCTCGAGCATGTAGAACGGGCGGCCCCCGGGGCAACCGTGTCGCAGGTCCGCACGATGCAGGCGCTGGTCGCCGACGCGAACGCGCCATGGCGGTTCGCACTCGGGCTGATGGCCATCTTCGCGGGAGTGGCGATGTCCATCACCGTGGTCGGGCTCTACGGCGTGGTGGCCTACAGCGTGGCCCAAAGGACGCAGGAGTTCGGGATACGCGTGGCCCTCGGTGCCTCGGCCCCATCCGTCGTGCGCCTGGTCCTCGGGCACACGATGCTCACCGTGGCGACGGGCACGATCCTCGGAGCGTTCGGTGCTGCGGCCCTCTCCGGCCTGATCGCGAACCTCCTGCACAACGTGGGTGGCACAGACCCGGCAACGTATGCGGCGGTGGTGAGCTTCATGATCCTGGCGGGCCTCGTTGGCGCCTGGCGACCGACGCGTCGAGCGTTGCGCGTGAGCCCGCGGGTCGCGCTGGGAGAGAAGTAGCGCGGGCGGCGCGGTAGCCTTCAGCTCGGCTTAGCTGAATGCGCGGCGATAAGGGCGCGTGCAGCGCGGCGGGCTTGATTGCCAGCACTGCGGTCTCCCTCGACATGAGCGCTGACGATCGCACCCTCGAATAGTAGTGAGAGCGACTCGGCTAACGAACGCGCACGGTTCAGCCCCGCATCGCTGGCCAACCGCCTGATGCGCTCTCTGTTTGCAGCCTTGTTGCTGCGCGCGATCTCGCGCCCTGGACTACTCGGGCTCAGGATCTCGACGGAGGCGTTCACCAGCGCGCAGCCACGGAAATTGTCCTCAGCAATGAAGTCCTCGAGGAAATCAAAAACAGCCAGCAAGCGCGTGGCGGGCGTTCGCGCCGCGGCAATACGCTCCTCGATGGCTTCGTGCCAGTTGTCGCTACGCACCTGCACCACCGCCGCGACCAGTTCGTCTTTCGAGGCGAAGTGGCTGTAGAGCGTCGGCTTGGTCAGGCCGGCCTCTGCGACGATCGCGTCGATACTCGTGCGATGAATACCGTGCCGATAGAAGAGATCGGCAGCGGACTCAACGAGTCGATCGCGGCTGACTTGGGCATTGCGAGGGCTCACGGTGCACGAACAATAGCACCGACCTAGTGAGGCGGCCGATGGTAGATCCGGGACCGTGCGCTGGGGTCGAGGACAAACGTCTCGAACGGTTCCACAGACGACTCGACGTTGCCCACAGCCTGTTCGTAGGCGGCTCGGTCGGCATAGGTCGCGAACCACGCGATCACAGGCTCATCCTCCAGGTACGGAAGTGCCGGGAAGTTGTTGGGCTGATCGCTGCTGGCGAAGAGTCCGATCGAGTGTGCACCCTCGCGCTCGAAGGCAGGGATCATCCCTTCGCTCAGCGCAGCCTCGAACCCGGCGACATCGTCCGGACGATGAAAGAGCTGTGCAACGACCACACCACGATCCATCTGCGCCTCATCGCGAACCAGAGCATCGGAGAACCCGGAGCCGGGTGAGAGTGGCTCCAGAAAGTGCACGTGCTCGGCCCGAGCGGCCATCATCTCCCGCACCTTGTCACCGGTGCTCTGCCACACGGGGCCGGTGTAGAAGCTCACCAGGGCGTCGGGCCGGGCCTCCAGATCGGAGTACCCGCGAAGCCACACAAAGTTGCTCGCCTCGACATCGCGAAATTGGCCCCAGATGCGCATGCCCAACTCTTCCTGCGATTCGACGTAGTTGCCGTCGAAGTGCCCGAGGAAGTTCTCTTGTTGTCCCGGCACGATCTGGTAGACACGGAGCTCCACGAAATTCGACAGCGCCGATTCCGGCGCCTCCCGTACCAGGTCCCACTGATTCCAGGTGTCGTCGCCGAGGTCCTTGCGAACCTGCAGGAGGTAGGGAGCCTCCTCGCCAATCCAGAAGGTGAGTCCTTCTCCCATCTCCACGACCCAGCAAGGCTGCGCATTACCCGCCTGATCGCGGATCGCTTCGCGGCCGACGACCCGGATCGTCCGCTCGGTCGGCTGCAGTTGCCCGTTGATCGACGCAAAACGCGCTTCATACCCTTCCGCCAGGGGGAATCCGGCAGCGAGGATGCCGTACAGGAACCAGTCGAACACGGGCCCCTGAAGCGGCAGGTGAATCGAGCTTGGCTGCCCCGCCATGTTCACCTCCAGGCCGCTAGAGGTGAACTCGACCTTCTGCAGAGGAATGCCGGCGTCGTTGGCAATCGTGAAGCTGCGCGGCGCCAGATCTTCCTGGTTCACTACGTTCGTGAGTACCTGATACGCAGACGCGCCGGGGAAGCGCTGCGTCCGCACGAGGCGCCGCTCGTCACCCTCGACAACCACCTCCAGGCGATCCGTCCAGGTGCCAATTTCCTCGATCACGCCCTCGGCGTTCTGGTGCGAGTAGTCCCAGGCGCTCTCGTAGGGTTCGAGATGCGACCCGGAGACGACCCCGTCTCCCGGCCGAACCACCGAATCCTGTGCGGACACCGGCTTGGCATACGCCAGCACTCCAAGTTGCGTCGCCGCTGCGGTGAGCGCCAGGGCACAGATCGCACGTGTCTTGAACATGTTTCTTCTCCGGTAACTTAACTGACTGGTCAGTAATCTAACCGGAACGGGAACATCGCACAAGAGTCCTTGGCGCGACCTCGATTGCGCCGCGCGTGCTCGGTGCCGATGCCT
>JAJCXS010000250.1 GCA_029263335.1 Acidobacteriota bacterium
GATCATGTCGAACGCCGCGTAGTCCGCGCGGCCCACTTTCGACAACACCAGCGTGATCGCCTGCGTCAGCGTCGTCTTGCCGTGATCCACGTGACCAATCGTCCCGACGTTCACATGCGGCTTTGTACGCTCAAACTTTTCCTTCGCCATCGTTCTCCTCAGACGTCTTTAACAGGCTGGTCCCTGCGAAGTTTGGGTTGGACCGAAGAAACTAAAAATGATGGAGCCCACGACCGGGATTGAACCGGTGACCTCTTCCTTACCAAGGAAGCGCTCTACCGCTGAGCCACGTGGGCCTCCCGAAAACCGATGTGGGTCGCGCCGGAGCCTCGAGTTGGATGGCCGAAAGTTCCGCCCCAGCGCTGCGCACACAGAGCGGGAAACGGGACTCGAACCCGCAACCCCCAGCTTGGAAGGCTGGCGCTCTACCAATTGAGCTATTCCCGCCTCATAACTAGAAGTGCGCACAGAGATCCCCTGTGCGAGCGGCTCATCGTAACACCAGATTTCAAACACGCCAAGTCGCCTAGCGGGAAAAGACACCGCAATCACAGCGCCGCACGCCCACCGTCCGGCATTCGCGAGTGGGAAGTGGAGGATTCGAACCTCCGTAGGCATAAGCCGGCAGATTTACAGTCTGCTCCCTTTGGCCGCTCGGGCAACTTCCCCAGAAGTCGGACCACCTTATGCGAAGAGCTGGCGAGAGGATTCGAACCCCCGACCTACTGATTACAAATCAGTCGCTCTGCCAACTGAGCTACGCCAGCAACGGTGCCCCGGCACGCCATTATGGATTCTGCGATTGCCGCCGGCAAGCACTCGCTCACAGCAGCCGACGCGGTTCGGCGAGAAGGCCACGACCGCCGGGCTCTAGTCTCCACGCTGGCGCCGAACCTCGAAGGCCACGGCGGCGAATGCAGCGCTGGCATTGAGCGATTCGACCTTGCCGCAAACCGGCAGTGCGACCAGGTGGTCGCACTCGTGGGCCACGAGCCTACGCAGGCCCGCCCCTTCGGCACCGACAACCAGCGCAATCGGCCCGCGGTAGTCGACCTGATCCCACCTCTCGCCGCCCTCGGGGGCCAGGCCAACCGACCAGTAGCCCATCTTGCGCAGTCGGCCGAGCAGACGCGCAATGTTCACCACGCGGTAGATCGGCAAGTGCTCCGTCGCCCCGGCCGCCGCGCGCACTACGGCCGGAGTAACCTGCGCGGCGCGCCGTTCGGCAATACAAAGCGCGTCGGCCCCCACCACCTCGGCGGTGCGGATGATGGCCCCGAGATTCTGCGGATCCTGAATGCTGTCCAACACAACGACCAACCGGTTGCCCTCGCCCGAGGGAAGGTCGTGCTCGTGGCGATACCGAAACGCGGAACAGCGCGCGGCCACCGTCGCCCCTTCGAGATCGAGTCGGGCGAAGTCGTCACGATTGGCGACAGCGATACCTATGCCCTGCTCGCCAGCCAGCGCCTCAATCCGTACGCCGGCCGCTCCGCGCACTCCCTTACGGACGAGAACCTCGAAGACATCCCTGGCCGCGCCCGCCAGCGCCTCTTCGACCGCATGGCGGCCGCGCAACCATTCGGTCATGGCGAGCTCGGGAGAGCCGCCGTCAGACGTGCCTCGACCGACTGCACCGCGGGCTCAATTGGCAGCCGCGACCCCAGCTGGATCAGCGGTATCAGCCGAGCGAGCTCGGGGCCCGTATCCTGACCGGTGACCAGTTTGCGCAACGGATGGAACAACCCTCTACCGCGCAGGCCGGTGTGCTTGCCAATCGCGCGCGCCGCATCGCGGAACCCGGCTTCGGTATCGAGTTCGCCAGCCGACGCTGCCGCCACGAAGCTCCGCACGGCCTCCTCCAGGACGCCGTCGAGCGTCGCACTCGGACTCTCGGCCGGCTTCCAGAACAGCGGCGCCGACTGCGACGGCAGCTCGTCCAGACGGTGCGCGGCCGGCGCCAACAATTGCAGCGCATGCTGCCACCACGCACGCACGGCAGGGTCATCGCTGAACCGTGCGCCCGCGGCCGCGAAGAACGGCATTGCACGCTGCCGCAGCACCTCGGCCGGGAGGCGTTGCATATGCTGCTGGCTCAGCCACTCGAGTTTGTCCTGGTCGAAGACCACGTTGGTGGACGAAAGCCCGCCCAGGTCAAACGCCGCGACCATCTGCATGGCATCGAGCACCTCGCCTTCATCCGGCGGGGCCCAGCCGAGCAACACGAGGTAGTTCGCCAGCGCCTCGCCAAGGATGCCTCGCTCACGCATGGCGGCCACGCTGGTCGCGCCATGGCGCTTGGACAGGCGCGAACGGTCAGCGCCCAAGACCAGCGGCAGATGCGTGAACCGAGGAGCAGTCCAGCCTAGCGCGTCGTACAGAGCCACCTGCCCGGGCGTGTTCGAGAGATGATCCTGACCGCGAATCACATGAGTAATGGCCATGTCGTGATCGTCGACCACCACCGCGAGTTGGTACGTCGGCGTGCCGTCCGGCCGGGCGATCACGAAGTCGCCGACCTGATCGGCCTCCACGCCAGTTTCACCGCGCAGACCATCGACGAAGCGCACCGGGTCTCGCGGGGCGCGGAAGCGGACGACAGCGGGTCCACCGCTCGCTACTCGGCGGGCAGCTTCCTGCGCGTCGATTGCTCGACCTGGCCACTCGAACGGCACGCCCGCCTCGCTCGCCGCCAGCCTCTCCGCGCGTATCGTCTCGACATCCCCGAAGCAGTAATACGCTGCCCCCGTCTGCACCAGCTCCGCCACCACCGATTGGTGCCGGCACCTCCGCTCGGACTGCCGGTAGGCGCCGTAGTCGCCGCCAACGTCGGGCCCTTCGTCCCATTCGATCCCGAGCCAGCGAAGATCGTCGAAGATGCGCTGGTCGGCTCCTTCCACGTTGCGGCCCTCGTCGGTGTCCTCGACGCGCAGGACCAGGGCACCGCCACAGCCACGTGCGACCAACCAGTTCACCAAAGCGGTGCGCGCATTGCCGAGATGCAACGCGCCGGTGGGGCTCGGGGCAAACCGCAGACGCTCTGTCACGTGCGTGCGTCCGTGTATCGGCTCTTCCACGCCTGCCCCAGCGCCAGCAAAGAGACGTACGCGTATCCTCCGAAAAAGAGAACCAGTACCGGCAGGCCTATCCACATTGCGCGTTGTATCGCGATCACCACCACGGTCAGAAAATAGGCGGCCAAGGCGAGCTCCGCCCAGGGAAGCCATCCGAGCGGCGCCACATACCGTCCGACCCCAGCCACGGGTGTCGTTGCCACCGCCGCGGTCTTGGGGGTACGAACAAACTCACCTGCGGGCCCTCCGAGGCCACGGATTGCCGCCAGCGTGTTGTTCAGCGCAAGTCCCGCGCCGAGGGCCATCAGCGCGGGCAGCCTGACGACGGCCCCGAGCCACGAACCGCCCACCGCTCGCTGGGCGATGGCGAAGTAAATACAGATCGACCCGGTGCCGAACAGCAGCACTGGCGCCTCCAGCCATAGCAGCCAGGTGCCGATGGATTGGGCGCGGAGAACCATCGCCGGAAAGACCAGCAGCGCCAGCAGCACCATCAACACATAGGCCAGGTTGGAGGTGAGATGAAACGTCGCCTCGAGTTTTGTCGACAAGGGCACCGGCGCCCGCCAGATCCGCGGCAACAGCTTGCGGGCAGTTTGCACCGCGCCCCGAGTCCAGCGTCGTTGCTGGCTCTTGAACGCCGCGACACTCTCGGGCAGCTCCGCGGGCGCCTCGAGGTCGTTCAAGTAGACGAAGTGCCAACCGGCGAGCTGTGCTCGATACGACAAGTCGAGATCTTCGGTAAGCGTGTCGTGCTGCCAGCCACCGGCCTCCTCGATCGCCGCGCGACGCCACACGCCGGCGGTGCCATTGAAGTTGAAGTACCTCCCCGCCTGGTTGCGGGCGGCATGCTCGATGGCGAAATGGGCGTCGAGGAAGATCGCCTGAATCCGGGTGAGCAGTGAGCGACCACGATTCAGGTGGCTCCACCGCGCCTGCACCATACCCACGGTGGCATCGCTGAAATGCGGCATCGCGCGCCGCAAGAAGTCCGCTGTTGGCACGAAGTCGGCGTCGAAAACACAGATGAACTCGCCGCGGGCCGTGCCCATGCCAGCTTCCAGCGCACCAGCCTTGTAACCAATCCGATCCGAACGACGAAGATGCTGCACCGCCAGTCCGGCACTCGCCAAGCCCGCCACGCGCTCGGCCACAGCGGCGGACGTGCCGTCGTCCGAGTCGTCGAGCACCTGGATCTCGAGCCGCTCACGCGGATAGTCCAATGCCGCTACGGCGTCGAGCAGGCGTGTAACAACATAGAGTTCGTTGAACACAGGGAGCTGTACCGTGACCATCGGCCACTCGGCGGGGTCTTCAATCGGTACGGCTCGTTTCTTCGCCGAAGTCATCACCAGTAGCGCGACGAGATACAGACGGTGCAACCCGAACAGACCGAGCAGACCGAGCACGATGGCGTACGCGTAGAGCGTGACCTCGGCGGCGATCACAGTGCGCTCCCCACGGCTGGCCCGCTAGCGGCAGCCGCTGTTCTTGTCGGCGTTGTTGCGTGGCTCAGTTGGATGGGCGACCTGCGCGCCGCGCCCACCTCAGCAGTTGTCGGGCTCCTGGTGGCCTCGGCCGCACACGGCACGCTCTGCGTGCAGCTGTGGCGCCAGCACCGGCGCGGTCGCACCGTCGGTACCGTCGCCCTGATCGGCTTCGCCATAGTCCTGCGCACGCTCATGATCCTGGCACCGCCAAGTCTCTCTGATGATGTCTATCGCTATCGCTGGGACGGCAAGGTCCAAGCCTCTGGTCGCAATCCGTACGCAGCCTCGCCCGCGGACCCTCGACTCAACGAGCTACGTGATGACGAGTGGGCACAGATCAATTATCCCCGAATTCGCACGATTTACCCGCCACTTGCCCAGGGTCTTTTCGCTATCACGTATTTTTTGCACGATAGCCTCAAGGCGTTTCAGCTTGTTGCGGCGCTTGGCGACCTTTTGTTGATCGTACTGCTGGCGAGCCTGCTGCAGACGCTCAGAGCGCCGCCGTGGCAGCTTGCTCTCTACGCGCTGCATCCCCTTCCGGTTGTCGAGTTTGCCGGCAGTGGACATTTCGACGCGTGGGTCATGGCCGCAGTCGTGGGCGCCTTTCTCGCGCACGCCCGTCGCCGTCACCTGTCGAGCACCGGGCTGCTGGCCGCCGGAGTGTTGCTCAAGACCTGGCCCGTGATCCTGGTGCCGCTCCTGTTGCGTCGGCGGCCACGCTGGCACCTCGCCGTACTCGCCGCGATCGTCGGCGGCGGCTATTTCGCTTACTACGACCCCGGCATGCTCCAACCCTGGCTCGACTACAGTGGTCGCTGGAGATTCAACGACGGGGCCTTCTGGGTTCTGCATGCGCTGACCGGCTCGCTCGAGATGGCCAAGGCGGCGGCAGCCGGCGTGGGAGCGTTGTTCTTCCTGTTTCTCTGGCGCCGGAACGCCGACGCTCTTCAGGGCGGCTACTGGCTGTTGCTCGGCTTCATTCTGCTGATGCCCACCGTGCACCCGTGGTACATGCTCTGGGCGCTCCCGCTGGCCGCCGTGGCGTTTGACCTCGGCTGGATCACGCTGTGCAGCCTCGCGCCTCTCTCCTACGCCATCCTGGTGGTCAACGAGGGCAACAGCGACGCCTGGACCGAACCCCTTTGGCCGCGCTTCGTGATCTACGGGATGGCGCTGCTGGTCTGGATGCTGCAGACGGGGATCGATCTGCGAGCGCCGGCGCCGGGCGCACTTCACCCTTCGGTCCCGGCCAGGAAGGAAACCGACGCCCCCGACTGAGGCTAGTCGGTCATCATGCGCCGCAAACGACGACGCCAGCGTCGACGAGCGGCGGCCTGCTTGGCGCGACGACGCTCGCCAGGCTTTACGAAGTGGGCGTGGCGCTTGGCGTCGCGGAGAATGTTCTCGCGCTGAACGGAACGCCGGAAGCGCCGCAGGGCGTGATCGATCGACTCGCCCTCTTCCACGCGGATGTAAGCCATAGGTCAGGTTTCCTCTACAAGAACGATGGGTATGCCGGAGGGCGCACGAATCCGTGCGGTCAACAACCGGAACGCCTACGGTACCGAGCCTGGCTCCATGCGTCAAACGGGTTTTGCCACCTTGGTATAATCGCCCTGCGCACCCGCCTCATTGGCGCCTACTTCTTCGCTCGCTTCGCTTTCTGCAAGCGGCTCCTTCGCAGCACGCACGGGGATGGCATGGATGTACTGGTGGTCGGCGGCGGTGGCCGCGAACACGCTCTCGTTTGGGCGCTTCACCGAAGCCCCAGCGTTGACAAGATCTACTGCGCACCGGGCAACGCCGGCATCGCGCAAATCGCCGAGTGTTGGGAGATCACCCCGGGGGACCTGCACGGCCTGGCCCGCGCCGCGGACAAGCATGCCGTGGACCTGGTTGTTGTCGGCCCGGAAGCTCCTCTGACGTCGGGGATCTCGGCGGTCCTCGATCAAGTGGGTATCGCTTGCTTCGGCCCGACCGCGGCCGCGGCGATCCTCGAAGGCAGCAAGGCCTTCGCGAAGTCGTTCATGGAACGACACAACATTCCGACGCCCGCCTTCCGGATATTTCACGACCTCACTCCGGCAGTGGAATTCGCCCGCGATCCCGAGTGGGGTTTCCCGTCCGTTGTCAAAGCGGACGGCCTGGCGGCCGGCAAGGGCGTGATCATGTGCGCCGGTCCCGATGAGGCCGAGCAGGCCGTGCGGCTGTGCATGGAAGATGGCGCCTTTGGCGCCGCGGGATCCACCGTGATCATCGAGCAGTGTCTCGTGGGAGCCGAAGCGACAGTGATGGCGCTCACCGACGGCGAGCAACTGGTCGTTCTGCCGCCGTCCCAGGACCACAAGCAGGCGTACGACGGAGACCAGGGCCCGAACACGGGCGGCATGGGCGCGTTCGCTCCCGCCAACGATGTCGTGGGCGCAGCGATGCTGGAGCAAATCACCGAGCGGATCCTGCGACCGGCAATCGACGGCATGGCGGCCGAGGACCGTCGGTTTCAGGGGGTCATCTATGCCGGCCTCATGCTCACCGAGAGCGGACCGTCGGTGCTGGAGTTCAATTGTCGCTTTGGCGATCCCGAGGCCGAGGTGGTGCTCCCTCTCATCGAGAGCGATGTCGGCGAGTTGCTCGCGGCGATCGCTGACGGCAGCGTTCCGGATTCCGTCGCCATTTCAGACCGCCACGCGGCGATTGTGGTTCTTGCCGCCGAGGGCTATCCCGGCACGTACCGGCACGGGGACGCCATTGAGGGGCTCGCCGCCGCAGATGAAATCGAGGATGTAGTCGTCTTCCATGCGGGCACCAGCAGCGATGACGACCAGATCGTCACCAGTGGAGGTCGCGTGCTCGGCGTCACCGGGATCGGCGACAACCGCGAAGCGGCGCTCGCAGCAGCGTACGGAACTATCGACAAGATCAACTTCCCCGGCATGCACTACCGACAAGACATCGGGCGCCGGGATCAGGAGAAAGAATGAGCGCAGTCGCAGTTGGCGTCTTGATGGGCAGTATCTCCGACTACGAAGTGATGGCGGCAGGGGTCCGCGTGTTGCGCGACCTGGACGTTGGCTACGAGGTGAAGGTCATGTCCGCTCACCGCAGCCCCGCGGCGGTAGCCGCCTACGCCTCGGGCGCCCACGAACAGGGCCTGCGCGTGCTGATCGCCGGGGCCGGCGGCGCCGCGCACCTCGCCGGTACTCTGGCGGCTCACACACGCCTTCCGGTGATCGGCGTGCCGCTCGTCGCCTCCAGCCTGGCCGGGCTCGACGCTCTGCTGGCAACGGTACAGATGCCCGGCGGTGTGCCCGTTGCCACCGTCGGTGTGGGCAAGTCCGGCGCGGTGAACGCCGCTCACCTGGCGGCTCGCATCATCGCGCTAGGCAGCGAGAGCTTAGCCGCGACCGTCAACGCCAACCGGGCCGGGCAGACCGACAAGGTCGGCAGCATGCAGGGCGAACTCGAGGCCAAAATGGCCGCCGACGGCCTCTAGGGCACAGACCTCGACGGGCGGCACCGCTCAGCCCGCCGAACTCGCAGCCGTGAGCTGGCCACACGCGGCGCCGATGTCGGCGCCGCGGCTGTAGCGAACAAGAACATCGATGCCGGTGCGCAGGACCTCGCGCCGAAACGCCTCGATGGCTTCGGGCGATGGACGTTGATGTTCCATCGTTGCGACCGGGTTCCAGGGAATCAGATTGACCTTGGCGGGAAGACCGCGCAACAGCCGGCCGAGCCGACGGGCGTCGTCGGACGAGTCGTTGACGCCACCGAGCAACACATACTCGAAGGTAACTCTCTCGCGCCGTCGCCAGGTGAGTTCGCGCAGGGCACCCAGCAGCGTCGCGATGGGGTACTTGCGGTTGATCGGCATGAGTTCCGAACGAACCTCGTCGGTCGTCGCGTTGAGCGAAATCGCCAAGCGTGGCCGCTGGGCGCCGAGGGCCGCGAGCTTTCGCAGTTCCGGCACCAGACCGACTGTCGAGACCGTGATGCGCCGCCATGACAAGCCCGGCCCACGTTCATCTTGCAGGGCCTGGACGGCCGCGATGACGGCGGCGGCGTTGTCGAGCGGCTCGCCTTGCCCCATGAACACGACATTGGTGCGCGTCGGCGGAGTGTCCACATCCGCGAGCATCCGCAGTACCTGGCCGACGATCTCGCCGGCACTCAACGAGCGCTGGAGCTTCAACCGTCCGGTCTGGCAGAACGTGCAGGCAAAACGACAGCCGACCTGCGAGGAGATGCACAATGTGGCGCGGCTACCCGTGGGCATGTAGACAGCCTCGACCAGCTCACCGTCGGCAACCTGCAGCAGGTAGCGACGACTGTGATCGGCCGAGACGAAGCGCTGCGTGATGGCGGGCGGCTGCACGACAAGGAGATCGGCCAGCTGCTCCTGCATCGCAACGGACAAGTTCGTCATGGCGCTAAAATCAAAGACGCCTTGCCGAAACACCCAGCTCGCGAGCTGATCGCCACGATACGAATCGAGCCCGGCCGCCGACACGGCATCCCGCCACTGGCAGGCAGGCAGGTCGAGCAGATTCATCCGCGTTGCGCGTTCGTTCATGATCTCGAAGCGTGTCGTGGCCGCAGGACTATAATCGGCGATCAGCAAGGCGATCCACCCCGTGGCCGGCCCCTCACCCACCGTGTTTGCTGCATATACCTTCCTATATACGCTCGGCCTGTGTGCGCTGGCGCCACGGGCGCTGCTGCACTTGCTGACCGGCGGCAAGTACGGCACCGCTCTGGGCGCCCGACTCGGCCGGGTGCCCGATCACCTGTCGAGATGCCGTGGAGCCGTGTGGCTGCACGCGGTTTCGGTGGGAGAGGTACATGCTGCCCGCGGTCTGATCCCCCACATCCGCGTCCTGCTACCACAAGTACCTATCGTGTTGTCGACGACAACACCAACCGGACAGGCGATCGCCAGGACCGCCGGAGCCGACGCCGTCTTCTATATGCCGCTCGATCTGCCGCACGCCGTTCGCGCCTTCGTCGAGGCTTTGCAGCCTCGCGCCCTCTTGCTGGTGGAAACGGAGATCTGGCCAAACCTGCTGAGAGCGTGTCACCGTGCCGGCGTGCCGATCGCCATCGTGAATGGCCGGCTGTCGGAACGGTCCGCACGCCGTTACGCGCGCCTTGGCCGGCTTTGGTCAGCCCCCACGAGCATGCTGAGTGCGGTCTGCGCTCGCACCGGCACGGAAGCAAAGCGCTTTGCTGCGATCGGCGTGAGCCCGGACCGGATCGTGACCAGCGGCAATCTGAAAGCCGACGCCGAAGCGCTGAAGCCGCCACCGCAGCTGGGCACCGCCCTCGGCGAAGCCCTGGGTCTGGATCCCGAGCGCCCCCTCATTGTCGCCGGCTGCACCATGGATCATGAGGAAGAAAAAGTGCTGCGGGCATTCCGACGCGTACAGGAACGGCACCCCAGCGCATCGCTGCTAATCGCTCCACGCCATCCCGAACGCTTCGACGAGGTCGAGGCCTTGGTGCGCAACGCCGGCTTTGCGTGCCGCCGTCGAACGGCGCCATCGGACGGGATCGCGGACGTGCTCGTGCTCGATACCATCGGCGAGCTGCCCGCCGCCTATGGTCTCGGCGATGTCGCCTTCGTCGGTGGCAGCCTGGTAGCCACCGGAGGCCACAACCTTTTGGAGCCCGCGATTCAGCGCCGACCCGTCCTGTTTGGCCCCAACACGGATAACTTCGCGCTCCTCGCCGAACAGATGGTGAGTGCCGGAGGCGGCGTCCGAGTAACCGACGCCGAGGCGCTCGCGCGCGAGGTCAGTCTTCTCCTCGACGAACCTGACCGCCGCCATCGGGCGGGCCAGGCAGCGTACGAGGTAGCGCGACGCGATGCGGCCGCCGGCATGCGCACGGCGCGAGTGCTGGTGCGCATGCTCGCGCCGAGCACATCATGATCCGCCGGCTAGCGGCTCGGCCCTGGAGCTTCGTGGCCGCAGCACGAGTGGGCATGTACCGCGACGGTTGGCTGCGTTCCCGCGACCTGCCACGGCCGGCCATCAGCGTCGGCGCCCTGGAGATGGGAGGCACGGGCAAGACCCCCGCCACGGTAGCCGTGGCAGCAGCGCTGAGAAGGGCTGGTATTCGCCCCGCCATCGTCAGCCGCGGGTACGGTCGCGTCGGCTCGAGTCCGCTACTGGTGAGCGATGGTGCTGGCACTGGCCCGAAAGTAACGGCTTCGCAGGCAGGTGACGAGCCGTGGCTGATGGCCCACTTGCTGCGCGACGTACCCGTAGCAGTCGCCGGCGCACGTGAGCTCGCGGCGGCGCTGGTGCCGCACGACCGGGTGGACGTGTTCGTTCTGGACGATGCTTTCCAGCACGTCCGCGTGCGTCGAGCACTCGACCTTCTCGTGGTCGATACCGCAGCACCTTTCTGGACACAATACCCACCACCGTCCGGGCGCCTACGCGAGGGCGCGGCGGCGGCCTCGAGGGCAGACGCCTTCCTGGTGCGAGGCCATGGTGAAGCCGAGAACGAGCGCTGGAGCAACAAACCCAGGATCCAGTTATCCGCCGCACCGAGCCGAATGCTCCCTCTGCGTGAATGGCGGCAAGACGCTGAAGGCACCGCGATCGCAGCCCCACCGTCGACTGGTGTGGCCTTCGCCGGCATCGCCAAGCCGCAGCGCTTCTTCGGCGACCTGCGGGCGATGGGAGTTCATCTCGAGCTCGCCCAGCAGTATCGCGATCATCAGATGTACACGGCCACTGAGATCAACGGCCTGGCTGAACGGGCGCGGTTGCGCAATTGCCGCACGCTGCTCACCACCGAGAAAGACGCCGCCCGACTCGCCCACCTAGAGATCGACGACGCCAGCATCGTGGTCGTCACCTACCGACTGGAGCTGCGCAATGAGACCGACCTGGTCGACCTGCTTGCGGCCTCGAGGGGCCCAGCATGAGCATCGCGTCGTTCATCGTTGATCGAGTATCGCGCCGCGCACAGCGATGGTCCTTCGCCACGGCAGGGCAACGCGGCGCGGGTCTCGGCCGTCTTCTTTACCGACTTGATCGACGCCATCGGCAGGTCGCTCTCCGGAATCTGGCCATCGCCTTTCCCGATCGAGAACCATCGTGGCACGAGCAGGTCGCCCGCAGCTCCTTTGCACAGGCCGGACGAACGATCATGGAACTGCTCTGGAGCCCCCGCCTGGCTACGCTCGACCAGCCGAGCGAGATCGTGAAATTCGACAGTCTCGACAATCTCCGGCAGGCGCTGGCAGGGGGCAAGGGCGCCATCGTCGCAACCGCCCATGTCGGCAACTGGGAGCTCATGGGGATCGCCGCCGCCCACTTCGGGATTCCGTTGATCTCGATCGCCAGGACACTCGACGACCCCGCGCTCGATGCCCGTCTCATCGACCTCAGGACGCGAACAGGGCAGCGCATCTTCGCAAAGCGAAATGCTCTGCGCCCAACACTGCGCGCGCTTCGCGCTGGCGATGCCGTGGCCCTGCTGAGCGATCAGAACACGCTCCGTCGCGAGGCCGTGTTCGTTCCATACTTTGGCCGCCTGGCCGCCACGACACCGGCGGTAGCGCACCTTCACCTACGCACGGGGGCTCCCATCCTCAACGCCTTTTCGATTCCGGAGGAAGGACGCTACCGAGTGATCCTCGAGCCCCCCATGGAGATACCCGAGGGCGACGGCGACGAAGCGGTGACGGCGATCACCGCGGCGATCACCGCCAAACTCGAGCACTATGTCCGGGCGCATCCGGAGGCTTGGTTGTGGATGCATGATCGCTGGCGCGAGCGCCCATGAGGGAACCATGAGGCAGGCGCACTGGGTCATCCGAATGCCCACGTGGCTGGGCGACACGATCATGGCCGTGCCAACGGTCAGAGCGTTGGAACGCGCGGTGCCGAACCTGGTGCTGTGGGGACCCGCAAGCCATGGTCAGCTCTTGCAGGCGACCGGTGTGAGAGGCGAACTGCTCCCCTACTCTCGGCGCCGCGGCCCGAGCGGACTGCTCGACATGCAGAGCGCCGTGAACAAACTGGCAGCCTTGCGACCCACCGGGGTTGTCATTCTGCCCAACGCCTACGAGCCGGCGTTGATCGCGCGCCTGGCCCGTATCCGGCGACGGATCGGCTACGCGACGCAGCTGCGCGGCAACCTGCTTACCGAAGCGCTGCCGGCACCGGATCCGCTGTCGGCCGTGCACGAGTCCCGTCGCTACGTGGAGCTGTTGGGGCCCACTCCGGCACAGCCTCCGTTGCACGATGACTGGCGTCTGGCGGCGCCGCCCGGGGCTCGTCAACGCGCGAGGGCGATCGTCGGCAGCGAGGCGCCCCTCCTGGTCGTCGCACCGGGTTGCGCCAACGGCCCCGCGAAAAGATGGCCAGCAGAACATTACGGGCGACTCGTCGCACATGCAGCACAGCAGTGGGACGCGGTTCCGGTGCTCGTCGGTGGACCCCAGGATGCCGAGGCCACCGCAGCAGTGGAAGCGGCCAGTCAGGTGGCGTGCGTGAACCTGGCCGGTACGACGGACATTCTGGATCTCGCGGCAATCCTGGCCTGCAGTCGAGCCGTGATCGCCAACGACACCGGCGCCGCGCATCTCGCCGGCGCGTTGGGAGCCAGGACTCTCGTCCTGTTCGGCCCCACCGATCCGCTGCGTACGAAGCCTTTGGGGCCCCACGTGCGCATCGCCAGCATGGCGGCCTTCTGCCGCCCCTGCCTGTCGGCGCGTTGTCCCCTCGACCACCGCTGCATGAGCGGCCTGACACCCGACCTCGCCATCAACATGCTCGATCCACTCTGGCATGGATCGTAGTCGCTGCCCCGAATTGCCAAGTTGCCCCTCGACAGAAGTCGCAGTTAAGCTAGCTCGGCTTCCCCAACTCCCGATCACCGGCCGCATTCACGGCCCCACACGACGGCCCGGACGGCATGCCGCACTCCCCCCAACCCGCAGCGACGGAAGATCTCTGCTCGGCGGTTGAATCGTTCGCCGGTCGGCGGTTGCTGGTCTGGGGCGACTTCGTGGCCGACCGCTTCCTGCATGGATCGACGACACGCGTCTCGCGGGAGGCGCCCGCCCTGGTACTGCGCTACGAGGGCGAGGAAGTGCGTCCGGGTGGCGCTGGCAACGCCGCGCTGAATGCCGCGGCGCTCGGCGCCGAGGTCATCGCCTGTGGCTTCGTCGGCGACGATGCGGCGGGCGTGGCGCTCCTGGAAGCGCTGGCAACCGCGGGCATCAACGTGGACCACATCAGCCGTCGCCACGACGGCGCAACACCGGTCAAGACGCGCGTCATGGCTGGCGGACAACACACCGTCCGTCAACAGATTCTCCGCATTGACGACGAAAGGCCGTGGAGCCAGAGTGCGCCATGCTCGACGATCGCGGAACAGATCACCGAGCTTGCCGCCGAGGTAGACGGCGTCATGATCTCGGACTACGGGCTCGCAACTGTGTGTGCCTCCGCGGCCCGGGAGTGGATGGCAACGACGCCCGGTCTCCCTGTGGTGCTGGACTCGCGCCATCGCCTGCTCGAATTTGTTGGCGTCACAGCCGCTACTCCCAACGAAGGGGAGGCCGAGGAGGCAGTGAGACGTGCCTTCGCCAACGACCTCGAAGCCGTGGAGGTCGCGGGCGCGGAAATCACCGCGAACCTGGGATGTGACCACCTCCTGATCACCCGAGGCTCCCACGGTATGGCCGTCTTTTCGCAGGGCCAGGAGCCCGCCCATTTGCCCACTCACGGGACGCACGAGATCGCCGATGTGACCGGCGCCGGCGACACCGTGATCGCCTCGTTCACGCTGGCTCTCGCAGCCGGCGTAGAAGTGCTGCCCGCGGCGCAGGTTGCCAACGTCGCAGCCGGGCTGGCGGTCCTCAAGTACGGCACGGCGACCGTTACCTCCGCGGAGTTGCTCGGCGCCCTGCGCGGAGCATGAGCGCAGCACCAGCGATCGCCAGCGAGGCGGCCCCGGCCCGGGTTTTGCTGTTGCGGCTGAGCTCTATCGGCGACGTCGTTCACGCGATACCAGCCTTCCAGGCACTGCGCGATGCTCTCCCAGAGGCCGAGATCGGATGGGCGGTCGAACGCATGGCAGCACCGCTGGTGCGACGCCTTCCCGGTCTCGATCATGTGCACGAACTCGATGTTCAGCAATGGCGGGGCGCTCTTCTCCGCCCCGCCACCTGGCGCGCGGCCAGGGCGGCGCTGGCAGCAATCAAGGCCCGAAACTACGACGTCGCGATCGATCTGCAGGGTCTGTGGAAGTCGGCGGCCCTGGCGCGACTCTCCGGCGCCCGCACCCTGGGTCTGGCAACGTCGGATCTACGGGAACGGGGAGTTCGCCACCTCTACCACGCGCAGGCCAAGCCAGCCGGTGCCCACGCCCATGTCACCGACCGCGGCATGCGACTGGCGCAGGCCGCCTGGCCGGGCATCAGTGGTGTCGCGCGGTGGCCAACGATGAGCACCCCCCAGGATGGCCACGCCGCGGAACAAGGACTGGCGCGCTTGGGCACGGGGCGCCCGGTTCTGATTCACAGCGCGGCGAATTGGTCCAGTAAGCAATATCCCGACGCAAGCTGGGCTGCCGTCGGGCAAGGGATTCACGATGCTACCGGCCATCCCGTGATCTGGCTCTGGGGTCCAGGGGAAGAGGCCCGGGCGCTGCGGCTAGCCGAGGTCGCGGGCCCCGGCAACCATGCCTGCTTCGCCACCGAACTGCCCGAGCTCGCTGCCCTGATCGGGCACGCCCGAGTGCTGGTGGGCGGCGACAGCGCGCCGCTGCATCTCGCGGTAGCCTGTGGGACGCCAGTGGTTGCACTGTTCGGCCCGACGGACCCCGCCCGGTTGGGGCCCCTAGATCCCGCCGATCGCGTCGTCGTACGCCGCCTCGAGTGCTCGCACTGTCACCGTCGCACGTGTCCGCTGGGCACTAACGAATGTTTGACCACCATCGGCCCGGACGAGATCGTCCGCGCTGTGATCGCGCGCCTCGAGCATAGCGCAGGCGTTGAAGGGTAACGGATGCGTCTGACCGCACGTTGGCGCGCTTGGGCCGCACATCACCGCGTACATGTGGGCATCGTCTTTGCGCTCGCATACGTGGCGTTCAGTCGGCCCTCTGCTGCGACCTTCTGGTACGGAGCCGTGCTGGTTGCCGTCGGCGAATCCATCCGGGTCTGGGCCTGCGGCCACCTGGTGCGCAACGAAGAACTGACGCGCGACGGTCCCTACAGCGTCGTCCGACACCCCCTGTATTTGGGCAGCATGCTCATCGGCCTCGGCCTCGTTGTTCTTGCTCAGCACCAGTGGCTCTGGTTTGCGGCCTTCGCGGCTCTCTACGGAGGTTTCTACCTACCTGCGATGTACGTCGAAGAATTGCGCCTGCAGTCGCTTTTCGGACCGGAATACCTCGAGTACATGGACGAGGTGCCACGCCTGATTCCGAGGCCGCGACGGCGCGAGCCCTGGCAGGACGCCGGTCAGGCGCCGGCGGGGTTCTCGAGCGAAAAGAGCCGCCGTAATCGCGAGATGAGGACCGTGGCGATCATGACCCTGCTGCTCATCGTGCAGTACCTCAAGGGCTTCTGAAGCCGCGCGACAGCTGACCGCAGCGGTCTGCCCAGCAGCGACACGTGCGGCGGAGAGGCAGAACGCCGGGGGAAGCTAGGGGCCGCCCACGCGCAGCCGGTTCACGATTGCCCGGACGCCGTCAACGGTGCCAGCCCTCCTCAGTGCACGACGCACTTCGGCGACACTGGAGAGAAGTCCCGATAGCTCCACGGTTCCCGACGTGACCCTTACGGTGATCGCGCCCGCGGAGATCTCATCATCCGCGGCTAGTGCCACCTCGACCGCCTGCTGCAGAACCTCGTCGGGCGGGGCCGCGACTCCCCCCTTGGGAAGGGTGGAACAGGCCGTCAGCGCAGCAATAAGTAAGAACGGCCATAAATGACCTGGGATGTGTTTTTGGGCTCCCAAGTACCTAATACAGGGCGTTACCATGGGCAGATGGTGAGAAGGACTGACACTCGCGAGGCATTGGGAGGAGTGTACCGCCCTTCATGACCTTGCCGTGTCAGCACTCCGCAACCCTGGAGAACAAGCCCTTGGCTACCGCGCCCAGCTCGCTACCCGGATTCGTTGAGCAGAATATCGTCCTGCCGCAACGACTCTGGAATCGCGTGGAGCAGTTCGCCAACGATACGGCGCGTGAACCCAGTGAGGTCGTGGCCGAGGCTCTACGCCTGCTGATCACCGGAGCCGTGCCGACGGCCTCGACGGCGGTCAGCGGCATCGTCGCGATCGCCGATGCCGTAGAGGAACCGGCCGTGGAACCGACCCCGGTGGCCGGGAGCGGCGGCGTCGAGATTCAGCTAGCCGATGTTCACGCAGAGCCGACCGATAGCAAGAAACTGATGGACCGCCTCCTTCAGGTCATGGAAACGGTCGACAAGAGAGATGGATTCACCGGGTCCCACTCCGGTGCCGTTACCAAGCTCGCCCTGCAGCTTGGCGACGCCCACGGCGTGACGGGTACTGCGCGCGTGGAGTTGGAGCTCGCGGCGCTGGTTCACGACCTCGGCAAGATGCGCGTGCCCGAGGAGATCCTGAGTAAACGGGGGCGCCTCACTGCCGAGGAATGGGCGCTGGTAAAGCAGTATCCGGAGTTCGGGGTCGAAATGCTCCGCCCGTTCGAGCACCTGCAGGGGGTTCGCGACATCGTCGAATCGCATCAGGAACGCTGGGATGGCAGTGGGTATCCGCGTGCGCTGGAGGGCGACGCTGTCCCGCTCGCTGCTCAAATCGTTGGCCTCTGCGACGTCTATGCGGTCCTCACCTCGGAGCGGTCGTACCGGCCGGCCCTCGACACGGACACTGCGCGCCAAACGATCGAGGCCGGAGCCGGCCGCCTGTGGAACCCGGAGCTGGTTCGCAAGTTGCTGGAAGGGAAGCGCTAGCGGACGCCGCCAGCGCCCGAGCCAGCGGGCGACGCCGACTTTGCCATCGTCTCGCGGGGGATTACCCTGCGAGCTACAGCGTTCGTCCACTCCCGAACCCGGGCAGCTCATGCGCCTCCTCAAGATCGGCATCGCGAACATCAATACAACGGTCGGCGCCGTGGAGTCCAATACCGACACCATGATCGCCCTGGCGGCGGCTATGACACACCAGGGCGTGAGCGTCGCGAGCTTCTCGGAACAGGTCATTGGCGGATACCCGCCCGAGGATCTCGTGCAGTGGCGTGCGTTCCTGGCCAGCCAACGCCAGCAGCTCGGCCGCTTTGCCGCGGCCACCGAAGCCTCTCCGCTGGTGTCGGTCGTCGGGCTGTTGGTGCCGGTCGGTGGGCAGATCTTCAACGTCGCGGCAGTACTCCACAGCGGTCAGGTCCTCGGCCTGGTTCCGAAGGAAAAGCTCCCCTCATACAACGTCTTCTACGAAGGTCGCACGCTGTCGCGCGGCAGCGCTTACATGGAGCTCGACGCCGGCGGCGACCGCCTGGGCGACTTCGTGTTCGACTTCGAGTTCGGCCGGCTGGCGGTGGAGGTTTGCGAGGACGCCTGGTCACCGGACGGGCCCATGCGGCGGCGCTGTTACTCGGGCGCGGAGATTGTAATCAACGTCTCCGCGTCGCCGTATCGAGTGGGAATCACGGAGACCCGCCGCGAGATGTTGGCCACGCGCTCGGCCGACAACGAGGTCACGCTGGTCTGGGCTAACGCCGTGGGGGCCCAGGATGGTCTGATCTACGATGGAGGTGGTTACGTCTTCCAGAACGGGCGGCGCGAGATGACGGCCCCTAGCTTTCGTGAGGGGTTCAGCACCTGCGTTGTCGATCTGGACCGGACGGTGCGGTTGCGGACCGAGAACACGACCTGGCGCACCGACTGTGAGGGCTTCCTCGAAGAGTGCGAGCCGATGCGGGCCATACTGTCTGAAGCGCCTGTGGCCGACTCTTCTTCGCTGCCCTACCCCACTCCCGACAGCGACTCGTTCTTCTTGCCCGCTGCCGGCCTGGAAGCGAGTGCCGCCCGTCCGGCCGCGCTCGACGAACTGCACGAGGCGCTCGCCTTCGGCCTCAAGGACTACTACTGCAAAACTGGAGCCTTCCAGTGCCTGGGCGTCGCGCTCTCGGGTGGGCGCGACTCGCTGCTGACCTTGCTGGTGGCGTGGCGGGCGGCCGCCCTGATCGTCGAACAAACTGGCGAGGGAGACGCGGCGGCGCTCATCCACGCGTTCTACATGCCGAGCCGGTTCTCGACGGAGGGCACTCGCGATGCCGCGGCGACGATCTGTGCCGAACTCGGCATCGACCTGCGCGTCGTCCCGATCGACGATGCTTTCGAGCGAGAACTGGACGCCACGCGCCTGATGCTCGGGGGTGCCCAGCCCACAGGAATCACCGAACAGAACGTCCAGGCACGAATTCGTGCGCAACGGATGTGGAACTGGGCGAACAGCTCGGGTGCCCTCTTCCTGCAAACCGGGGACATGAGCGAGAAGGCGGTCGGCTACACCACCATCGGCGGCGACCTGGAAGGGGCCTTGTCGGTGATCGCCAACGTCCCCAAGACCGTTGTCGTGGCGTTGCTGGAGCGGCTACTCGAAGTGCATGGATTCGGCGGTATCGCGGCGTCCCTGGCCACCGAGCCGGGACCTGAGCTGACAACCGCCCAGGAGGCTGAAAGCGAGCTCATGCCGTTCGCGGTCCTGGACGCATGCCTGTGGCTCTACGCCGGGGAGAAGCTCGCCCCAGTGGAAGTGGCGCGAGCTCTTTGCTCGGTGTTCCCGGAACGCGACGCGGATCAACTCCGTACCTGGGCGCTGAGCTTCGCCACCATGTTCTCTCGCTCGATCTACAAATGGGTCCAGGCGCCCCTGGCGCTGCACGTCGGATCCCTCGATCTGGATCGCGAGCGGGCGCTGCAACTGCCCGTCGTGCAGTCGGACGAATGGGCCTCCGACTCGGACGAGTGAACGCAAGCCCGCGACGGCGACCCCTCGCGTAAAGAATGGCGGAAGCGCCTGGGAATCGAACCCAGCTGAGACACCTTCCGGTGCCCCACGACGGCTTTGAAGGCCGGGAGAGCCACCAGACTCCATTCGCTTCCGGATTGGCACAGCGGACTTGGATGCCCCTGGCCGCGGAACATTGTGGCAGCCCTTTGCGTAGCTCGCTAGTGAAGGCTATCGGCGCCAACGCCGGATTGGTTGAATCACAGAGTATTCCCCGACGGGAGAGGCACCATGACGGAACCGACAGGCGGCAAATTCGGAGTGCGGAAAGATCTCGGCGACCACCTCGACCGGATCTGGCGTGAGCTCAAGGAGGTCACGCAGGAAGTTGAGCGGGAGACGCGCCGCGGCGGACGAATCGCGAAGCTACACTACGACATCCGCGGGCTGCGCCAAGAAGTGACCGAGCACATGTCGCAGCTTGGGCGACTCGTCTACGAGGCCCAACGTCAGAGCACACGGCGTCCCGCCCTCGCACGGATCGACGGCTATGACGAGCTGGTTGCTCTGATCGGCGCCCTGCGCGATGAGATCGAGGCCAAGCGACGGTGTATCCGCGAACTTGGTGGGGATGTCGGCGCAAGAGCCGACGCGGCGTGAGTCCAGCGGCTACAATACTGGCCGCCCGGGGCTGTAGCTCAGTTGGGAGAGCGCTTGAATGGCATTCAAGAGGTCAGGGGTTCGAGACCCCTCAGCTCCACTTCAGAAGCGCCGTCGGTGGACTAACCGACGGCGTTTTCATTTTCCTCGTGCCAACATGACCCCATGAACTTCGACGACCCTGAAGCTCGGCTCGAACACCTGGCAGGCCTCGAGAAACTCTCGCAGACGCTCGGCGACCGGGACGGTGGCGAGTTGTTTCAGCGCGATCTCGAAGAGGCCAAGGTGCTGGCGCAAGAGGATCCGCGCTTCGCCACGCTGGCCGAGGGGCTCGCGGCACCGTCTTTGGGTGAGCGCATGGCCGCCGTGAACAGGTTCTTCGACAGCATCGCGCCTACGGAACTCGCGACCCTGCAACTGCCCAACCACCTGGCGCAGCTGCGTCAGATCTACCTCAGCTCCCGGTAGTTTGGTCGGTAACGCGTAACCATCCTGGCGGCACGCCCAGGCGCCTCGCCTCGCGGCGCAGGTCGGCCAGTTCCTGATCCAACTCCTCATCTCGCTCCTGCGCAGCTTCGATCTTGGCGCGCGTCTCCGCCGTCGAGCGCTTCGAGAACAGGAACGCCCGCTCCTCGCGTCGCAGCACCACAATGTTCGCGTCGATCTCCGCCTTCTCGCGTCGAATCGACAGTATGCGATCGCGCCAGTACTCGGGCGTCGATTCCGGCGGCACCTCTTCCCCCTCCCCGGCCTCGCTCTCCTCCGAAGGCTCCGTTTCTGCCGGCGCACCGCCGGGTGCTGCTGGGAGTACGGGCGGCAGGGCTGGATCCTCGCCGCGCTCATCGCGTTCGATGCGTAGGACGATGGCCGCGGGAATGGAAACAGTCTCGC
Source organism: Acidobacteriota bacterium (assembly GCA_029263335.1). Lineage (GTDB taxonomy): Bacteria > Acidobacteriota > UBA890 > UBA890 > WLXD01 > WLXD01. Next base: position 21,085 of record JAJCXS010000250.1, read on the forward strand.
CGAACTGCTCGAACTCGACCTTCTCGCCCACCTGCTTGGCGCGCGGGGTGTGGATTACACGGCCGTTCTTGAGGTAGATGGTGTCCGCCAGGGCAGCACCAGGAACCGCCCATAGCAACGCTAGGACAGCGCCATATCGCAAGAGGGTCGACGAACGAGGTGATTGGAACCGCATGGATTACAGGCTAGCATGCGCTAGGCGATCCGCCGAGGGGACAGTCGACGGATCGGCGTGGAATTCTTACCTGTGCAGGCCGCGGAAAGCCAGAAATGACCAATGCTAATCATGCCTGAGCGTAGTAGCGAGACTCTCGAACTCAGCATCGTGATTCCACTGCACAATGAGGCCGACAACGTCGACCCCTTGATCGACGAGTTGTACTCGACACTCGGCGACCTGGGCATGAGCTTCGAGTTGATCCTGGTGGACGACGGCAGCACCGACGAGACCTTCGCGCGGCTGCGCGCTCAGGCCGACCGACGCGCCAACCTGCGACTGATCCGCTTCGCCCGCAACTACGGCCAGACGGCCGGTCTTTCGGCTGGATTCCACGCGGCGAACGCCAAGGTCGTCATCACGCTCGACGGCGATATGCAGAACGACCCGCGCGACATCCCCGCGCTACTGGCCAAGATGGACGAAGGTTACGACGTAGTCAGCGGTTGGCGCAGGGACCGCAAGGACACCTTCATCAATCGCACCCTGCCATCGCGCATCGCGAACCGGCTGATTTCCCGCAGCACCGGCGTGGCGCTGCACGACTACGGATGCGCGCTCAAGGCGTACAAGCTGAGCGTGTTGCGACGCTTCGAACTGTACGGTCAGCTACATCGGTTTCTGCCGGCGCTGTGTGCCATGGCCGGCGCGCGCGTCAGCGAGATCGTGGTCAACCACCGCGCCCGTGAACGAGGCACGACCAAGTATGGCATCGGCCGGACCCTGACCGTCGTTCTCGACCTCACGACCGTCAAGTTCATGCTCAGCTACGGAGCTCACCCGATTCGGGTGTTCGGGATGACCAGCTTTCTGTCGGCGCTCCTTGGCATCGGCGCCCTCGGCGTGACGATTGGCATGAAGGTCTGGATGGGCGTCGACATGACGGGCAACCCGCTGCTGTACCTCGCGATGATGGGCGTCATTCTGGCAGCCCAATTCCTTCTGATGGGCATCATCGCGGAGATGCTGACGCGCACGTACCACGAGGCTCAGGGCAAGCGTCCGTACATCGTGGTCGAAACGGTGAACTAGGCGCTCTACTCGTTGATGCGCCGGGCACGCGTGCCGCGGCGCACGGCGCCCGCGCCGTCGGTGATCATTACCACCGCCGTCTGATCGAGCGCGTAGATGACCATGCCCTGGCCTTGCACCACTCGGGCGACCTTGTGAGCGTCGTCAGGCGCGGCGGAGTCGAGCTTGGACGAATACAACAGCACCCGCGTGCCCTCCTGCCAGCCGTCCGCCGCTCCCTGATCGACCGTCACGACATCGCCTGCCGCGTAGGTCTCCCAGTTACCCAGCGTTTCTCGCGGCTCTCCCAGTTCAGTGGACAGGGACTCGCTATGCCCATACACCACTGTGGCGTCCGCATCGCTCTCGGTCAGCAACAGGTCCGGCTCAACGGCAGGAAACCCGATGCGGGCGGGCACGCGGTCCTCGAGCATCGCGTGGAGGTAGTCACCAGACTCGATCTCCCCGCACGTCTCGCCGATTCGGCCGAGGGCGCGGCTCCCCGCCTCCACCTGAGTCACCTCGATCCGACCCAGCAGATTCACGGCTCTGCCAAGCACGGCGTCCGTCTCCGGGTGGCGAACCTCGCCATCGATCCGATAGAGCAGGTAGGTCTCCCCCTCCCGGACTCCCTGGCCAGCCACCTCGAGAAACACGACATCGCCGGCGGAGAAGATCTGCATGGTGGGTTCACGCCCGGCGCTGATCTGTCCGAGCGCATCAACGACGTCCGGGAGCACCGTGGCAAAACACTGCGGCCCGGCGTACCGGGTGGGGCTCGGGCGCATCTGGGCGTGCGCCGGCGCAGAAAGAGAGGCAACCGCGGCAGCAACGATGCCACCGCGGAAGATGAGACCTGAGATCGCAGACTGACGCATCTTCACCTCTCCGCGCTGGGGAATCCTAGGATCCCGAGACCTGCCTCCTATGACGGCCGCGACGCGACGCCCTGGCCCAGGCGCCGTTGTGCTTCGCTCGCTCGCTCGCAATCAGGATAGTCGTCGAGAATCCGCTGGAAATAGATCGTTGCCTGTCGGTCATCGCCCTGCCGGCGGTGTGACTCGGCCAGGATCCAGACGAAGTCGCAGCGATGCGAGGTCGCTGCGTACTTGCGCATGGCGTAGCGCGCACGCTCGCGCGCCGCTGCAAGGAGGCCCTTGGATAGCTGAAATTCGGCCACCTTGAGTTCGTGCTCGGACAGGTTGTCGATGACAGCCTGCATCTGCGTTCGCGCATCGTCCCCGTTGGCACTCTCGGGGTAGTCCTCGAAGAAGATCTCGAACGCGCGCAACGCCTCCATAGCCTGCGACTGATCGCGATCCGGCGAGCGCATCATGCTCATATAACTCATCGCGATCATGAGCTGAGCGTAGTCCACCTGATCGTGCGACGGATGGTAGGTCAGGAAGTTGCGGAAGGCGTCGATGGCGAGGATCAGCGACGAGGTGCGATCCTGCTCGTAGTAGGCACGACCCAGCGCCAAGCGCGCCTGCGGCAGATGGGGGCTCGTGGGGTAGTTGCGCAACAACGTATCGAAACCCACGACCGCGCCGCTCCATTTCTCTTGCTCCATCAGGTCCTGTGCCTGCTGGAACAACTCGGTCCCGGCCGAATCGGCCGGCAGCACCAGCTGGGCCGTACCGCAGGCGGAAGCGGCAAGAAGGCCGACCACGGCTGCCGTTTTACGAAGAATGGCACTCATGTCGTTAGCGAATCGGGTTGCCGCGGGCCAGTACGTGCTGCCATTGACGCTCGAGTCCCTCTCGCAGCTGCGTCGTTGGCGCGAAATCAAGATCGGCCCGCGCTCGGGTCGTGTCGGCGCATGTGTCACGGACATCTCCGCGCTGCGCCACCTGTCTATCCACCTCTAGACGGCAACCTGACACCTCTTCAATCGCCTCGATGAGCCGATTCACGGTGACGGTACTGCCCCCGCCGACATTATACACAGCCCCTTCCTGGCCCAGTTCGGCGGCGCGTACCATCGACTCGACCGTATCGGCCACAAAGGTGAAGTCGCGGGTCTGCTCGCCATCACCAAAGAGCATGATGGGGGTACCGTCCCGAGCCGCGGTGAGGAAGCGCTGAATCGCCATATCCGGCCGCTGTCTTGGTCCGTACACGGTAAAGAACCTGAGACTGACCGTCGCCAGACCGTAGTTGCGGTGATACAGCCGCGCGAGATGCTCCGCCGCCAGCTTCGTCACCCCGTAGGGCGAGTGCGGCCGCTCACGCGCATCCTCGCTCATTGGCAGATCGGCCGCATCCCCGTAGACCGAAGAAGAAGACGCATAGACGAAGCGGGCCACTCCGGCTCCCAGCGCCGCTTCCAGCAGCCGCTGGGTGGCGTAGACATTGTGCGAAGAATAATCCTCGAAGCTGTCGCCCCAGGAGGATCGAACGCCGGGAAGCGCTGCCAGATGAAATACGCGCTCCACGCCCTCGAGCAGGGTGCCGAGATCTCTGCGCTCGATGAAATCCTCAACGAACTCGAACTGAGGGTGCTCGGCGTACAGGGCCAGTTGCGACTCCTTCAGGGAGCGATCGTAGTTGTCCACGAAGCCATCAATGCCGACCACGGCGTGACCGTCGGCAAGCAAGCGCTCAACGAGGTGAGAACCGATGAAGCCGGCGGCGCCGGTTACCAAACAACGCATTGGACCCCTCAATCGTTGATAGTCGCCCGTAGCGCCGACTCGCGCAGGGCATGGGCGGCCGCCACGGGGTCTTCCGCACCAGTGATGGACGAACCTGCGACCAGTACCGCCGCCCCGGCAGCAACGCAGGCCTCGGCATTGCCCGCGCCAACGCCGCCATCGACTTCGATGTCCACGCCAGCGAGACCCGCATCATCGAGGTAGCGGCGAACCGCGGCGATCTTGCGATACGAGGCTTCGATAAACGACTGCCCGCCGAACCCTGGATTAACAGTCATCACCAGCACGAAATCACCGTCTCGCAAAACGAACTCGAGGCCATCGGGAGACGTCGCCGGATTGAGCGCCACACCGGCCCGCGCGCCCGACTCCCGGATTACGCTCACCGTCCGCTCCAGATGCGCGGTTGCTTCGGCGTGGACGCTGATCCAATCAGCGCCCGCCTCGCGGTACAAGGACACCCAGCGCTCGGGACGCTCCACCATGAGGTGGACATCGAGCGGCCGCTTGGTTCGCGGCCGGACGCTCTCCACGAGCGATGGGCCAAAAGAGATATTGGGAACAAAATGTCCGTCCATCACATCGATGTGGAATACGTCGATGTGATCATCAAGCTGTGCCATCACAGCGCCAATCTCCGCCTTGTCGGCGGCCAGCAACGAAGGCGCGATCTTGATATCCGCGGCCGCCACCTCGCTCATCTACTCACCTGCAGCACGATTTCTCCTCCGGCGGCAATCCTGAATCCGGGTTGAGGAAGTTGAGCCACGACCGTCCCCGGGGGGACGTTGGTATGGACTCGGCGATTCGATCCCTCGGTGACGCGGAAGCCCAGCGCCTCGATCCGCGATCTGATCTCGGTGACGGGGCGCGTCACCAGATTCGGCATGACGTAGTACGTCGTCGGCGCTCCCAACGAGACCAGCAATCGCAGCGGGCGCAAGGCCTGTCCTTCCATCGCCGCGGGTTCCGGTGATTGCGCGATGATCGTGTCACGACTCACTTCGAGACTCCGAGCGCTGGCCACATAGTCAACCGCGATGCCCTGCTGTTCGAGCGCGATCAGAGCCCGCTGCCGGGAGTCTCCCACCAGACTGATCACACTCTGCACGAGGGGACCCGTCGACATCATCACGCGCACTGCGCGCATGCGTTTCACGTGGGTCCCCGCGACGGGATCCTGCCGGGCGACATGGTCTGCGGGCACGCTGTCGATCTGCAAGCGATCGTCATCAACCTCGAGGGTCATGCCGGCAGCCTGAAGTATGGCCACGGCTTCCTCGCTTTCCATGCCCACGATCTCCGGCACGCGATCGGCCGGCCCGCTGACCGCGAACTTGGTCGCGAACACGCCGCCAATAGCGAACGTAAGCACGGATACCGCGAGGATTAATGCCAGGCGGCCGAGCGATGCCAGATAGGAAGCGACAGATGCCAAGTTGATCGACCTGAGCGGGATCAGCTGAGACAGGGCCAGAGACTGTTCCGACCGGGGTACGCGAAGCGCGATTCTATCATGTGCCTCAGTCGGCTGACCGAGTCATCCGCGCCGCGTAGAAGCCATCCAGGTCGGGGTCCTCCGGATACGTGCGCACGTCGCCAACGTCGTCCACAACACACCCGGATGGCGCTGCTGATATGGGGCTGCGCACCACTCCGCCATCGGCCGCCAGCGCGGCCTCTACGACCTGCTCATTCTCTTCCGCTTCCGTCGAGCAGGTAACGTAGAGCAACTGCCCCGCGGGCGCGAGTTGCCTCAGGCACGTGCTCAGAATGGCACTCTGCGTTGCGGCGTGACGCTGCAGATCGGCCGGCCTGGCGTGCCATTTGATCTCCGGGTGGCGTCGGATCGTGCCCAGGCCGGAGCACGGTACGTCGACGAGGATGCGCGGGAAGGGTCCACGCAAGGGCGCAGCGGCCGCGAGGTCGGCCTGGACCCACGCAATTCGCCCGGCGGCAGTGCGCTCGGTCAGGGCGCGCGAGGCCCGCAGGCGCCCGGCGTGGTTATCGATCGCGACCACCAATCCGCCGCGTTGGGCCATCTGCCGCGCCTTGCCTCCACGACCGGAGCACGCATCGAGAATCGGCGCCACCTCGTTGTCGAGAAGACTCGTGGTGAGCTGCGCCGCCTCGCTGCGCGGCAGGGCAATCCCCTCCTCGATCAGTGTGGTGACCTGCTCGCGCTCACCGTCGAGCACCTGCACGCTTCCCGGCGCGCGCTCGCCGACGCGGGCGCTGCCGCCCGCGGCCTCCAGCCGAGTAACAACCTCCGCGGGCGTCGCCTTGTCGGGGCTGACCCACAGGTACGTGTGGGGTGGACGCAGGGTGGCCGCGAGCCATTCCTCGCCGCCAGCTCGCAGGCGCGCGCTCCACCGCTCGGCGAGCCAATCCGGCAGATCGAAGCGCTGGCCCAGCGATCCGTCGCCTGGGTCCGGTGCACCCCCATCGCGAAGCCACGCGCGCAGAACGGCGTTCGCTAGCCCGGCCGCGCGCGGCATCATCCGCTTGAGCGCCTCGACGCTGCGGTGCACGGCGGCGTGGGCCGGTACCGAGCCCAGGTAGGCGCTCTGATAAGCGGCCATCCGCAGCGCCACGCGGACGGGAACATCGAGCGTAGCCAGGCGCCTCTTGCAGTACGGCGTCAGGGTTCGGTCCAGTGTTCGCTGGCGCCGCAGCGTTCCGTAGACGATCTCCGTGCATAGAGCACGGTCACGCGCGTCCAAGCGATGGCGCGCCATGACCTGATCGAGCGAGCGATCGGAGCGCCTGCCGTTCTCGACCCGCGCCAGCACTCGCAAGGCGACGTTGCGGACCGCGTGTCCGCCCACTCCTGGCTCGGCGTCCGTCACGAGTTGCCGATCCCCATCACGGTTCCCGTCGCGAGCGGGAACCCTCGGAGCAGCTCGACGACGGCCATGCGGCGGCCGCCGGCGCGCTGCATCTCCAGTATGCGGAGGGTCTGCGACTCCCCGCAGGCGACGATCAGTTCGCTGCCCGCTTCGATGACGGTGCCCGGCAGTGCGGCGGTCCGCTGCTTCGCCGCCTCGACCTTCCAGACCTTGAAACGATCGACGCCGCTCCGCGTGTGAGCCACCGGCCAGGGCTGCATTGCCCGCACCCGACGGTCGATCGCGAGGGCGGTCTCGCGCCAGTCGATTTCGCCATCCCGCTTGTTGATCAGGCGCGTCATCGTGGCCGCGGTCGGTTCCTGCGCCACCGGCTCCAGCTTCCCTGCCGCCAGCGCGTCCAGGGTCTCGACCATCAACTCGGCGCCAAGCTCCCCCAGTCTGACGCCGAGGGTCCCAGCGGTTTCGGCCGCATCCAGACGGACGCTTCGTTGCTGCAGAATCGGGCCGGTATCGAGCCCTTCGTCCATCAGCATCGTGGTTACGCCACTGTCGGCATCGCCCGCGAGAATCGCGGCCTGGAGCGGACTCGCACCACGATGCCTTGGCAACAAGGAAGCATGCAGGTTCACGCAACCCAACCGCGGGATGTGGAGAACAGCCGCCGGCAGAATCTGCCCGAACGCCACGACCACCGCCACCTCCGGACACGTCGCCTCGATCGCTTCGATGGCCTCGGCGTCGCGCACGCGCCGCGGCTGAAGCACGGTCGTGCCGGCCTTCTCGGCCCACTCTTTGACCGGCGACGCGACGAGGCGCCGTCCTCGGCCGGCCGGGCGGTCGGGCTGCGTCACCACCGCCACGACGTCATGGTGGTCCGCAACGGTCGCCAGCGTTGGTACCGCCAGCGCCGGGGTCCCCATGAAGAGCACGCGCAACCGCTCGCTTCCGGTCGCGGCCGAGTCGTTCACGTTACTTCCTACCAATCCTGGGCCTGGATGCGGCGTCGGATCTTGCGGCGGGCGAGATCTCGCTTCAGCGGCGAAACCCGGTCGATAAAAAGCACTCCGTCGAGATGGTCGATCTCGTGGTGCAGGCAGCGCGCCAGCAGTTCCTCGCCCTCAATCCGAATCGGGTTGCCATCGAGATCCTGGGCTTCCACCACGACGCGTTCCGGCCGCGGCACGATGATCATCAGGTCGGGGAACGACAGGCAACCTTCTTCGTCTTTCACGTTCCCGTGTTCCTCGACCACGCGCGGGTTCACCAGCACCATGAGTTCCGCCTCGTCATCGCCCACCGACAGGTCGAGCACGCACAGGCGCTCGCTGCGGCCCACCTGCGGCGCGGCAAGACCGATCCCGGGCGCGGCGTGCATGGTGGCCACCATGTCGGCGGCGAGTTCACGTAGTTCGTCGTCGAATTCCTCCACGGCGCTCGTGGGCTCCATGAGCACCGGCTCCGGATACTTGACGATGTCGAGGATTGCCATTCGTGTGAGGGAAAGCCCGGCGCGCGCGGCGCCGACGGGCGGGCAAGATAGCGGGCTGATCGAGGATACCATCGGGGCATGCGCGTCAAGATCACACTCGCCTACGTGGGCACGAACTACGCTGGCTGGCAGCGGCAGAGCAATGCCCCCACTGTGCAGGGCGCGGTCGAGGCGGCCGCGGCGGTCATCGCGGACCAGCCGGTCACCGTATACGGGGCCGGGCGCACCGATGCCGGGGTCCACGCGCGCGGGCAGGTGGCCCATTTCGACACCAGCAGAGACTGGCCTGCGGAGGAGTGGCAGAGGGCCCTGAACGCGCTGATGCCGGCCGATGTCCGCGTCGTCGACGCGGCGCCGGCCGATCCACTCTTCCACGCGCGCCATGGAGCGCGCGGCAAGACCTACTCGTACCAACTCGATACCGAGGCCGTCGCCTCGCCCTTCCTGGCACCATACGCTTGGCACGTCGGGTCCGGCCTCGACGAGGCGGCGTTGAGCGCCGCGACGGAGGCGCTGCTCGGTCGTCTCGACCAGCGGGCCTTCGCCACCCAGCCGGAACCAGGCGAACGCACCGAGCGGCCGCTGCAGAGTGCCACGATCGAACGCGACGGTAGCGTCGTGCGGATCACGATCCGCGGACGGAGCTTTCTGCGTTTCGCGGTGCGCGGCATGGTCGGCACCATCGTCGAGGTCGCGCGCGGTCGGCGCACCGTCGCCTCGGTAAGAGCCGCGGCGGAATCTGGCGACCGCACTCTCGCCGGCGCCACCGCACCGCCACACGGCCTCTGTCTGTGCCGGGTTCACTATCAAGAACCGGAATAGCACGCTACGCGAGAGGCCGGCGGTGCGTCGCTATCAGCTGATAGGCATTACACTGCGGGCGATTCACGGCAGTTTCGGTGGCCGCCAGCCGGCCGCGCGACGAAGGAGTTAGCGATGCACGTACTGGTGACCGGAGGCGCCGGTTATGTGGGCGCCAACGTCGTGCGCGCCCTCCTGCAGGCGGGGCACACCGTCACGGTCGTCGACGACCTCTCCTCGGGGCACCGCGCCGCCGTTCCCGAGGGCGTGCGGCTGATCCGCGGCGGCTGCGGCGACCACGCCATTCTCGAGCAGATCCAGGAGCCGCTCGACGGGGTGATGCACATGGCGGCCAGATGTTCGGTCGGCGAGTCCATGGCGCGACCGCGCGACTACTACGAGACCAACGTCAGCGAGAGCTTGCGCCTGCTCGATTGGATGCTGCGGCGTGACGTTCGCTGGATCATCCACTCCTCCACCTGCGCCGTTTATGGAATTCCCCGTGAGCTGGCGATGGATGAATCGGTGGTCCCGCACCCCATCAATGCTTACGGGGCCACCAAGCTCGCCGTCGATACGGCTATCGGCTACTACGCTGACGCGTATGGCATCGGCGGCACGTGCATGCGCTACTTCAACGCCGCCGGCGCCCAGCCGGACGGCACGCTCGGTGAGGACAAGTCACCTGCGAGCAACCTGATCCCGCGTGTGCTCGGAGTCCCCCTGGGGGTCCATGACGCCGTGCAGATCTACGGCACCGACCACGGCACCGCTGACGGAACCGGCGTGCGCGACTACGTACACGTTGTCGACCTCGCTGCCGCCCATCTGGCGGCTATGGATCGACTCGCTGCCGGCGAGCCCGGCAGCATATACAACCTCGGCACCGAGACCGGGTCTTCCGTCCTCGAGGTTCTCGCCATGGCACGGGAGATCACCGGCCACGACATTCCGGCCACCGCGGTGGATGCTCGAAGTGGTGACCCCGCCATGCTGGTGGCGTCAAGCCATCGAGCTCGCAACGAGCTGGGCTGGACGCCGGAGCGCTCCGACCTGCGCACCATCGTCGAGGATGCCTGGCGATGGCATCGCGGCCACCCACGCGGCTACGAAGACGGTCCACACTCATGACACGGGTACTCACCGCCACGGTCATCATCGCCTCGCTACTGGTGGTGCTCTACCTGCCGCCGATCGCCTTCACGCTGGCCATGAGCCTCGTACTGCTGCTCGGCTGGAACGAATACAACGCACTGTGCCGCAAGTTGGATGTCAGCGTCGCGGCAGGCTCCGGCGGCCTCATCGCCATTGGCGTTGCGAGCTCCTTCGCCGCTGGCTCGAACACGGCGACGGTCGCACTCATGGTGGCCCTGCCGCTGCTGGCGCTGGCAACACTGCGCGCCCACTTCACCGACCCCAAGGGTCTCGCCACGGCCACGGCGGCCGGTCTGGCCGGACTTGCCTGGTTGGCACTGCCTCTCGGCGCCCAGATCGGCATACGGTACGAGTACCGTGGCGCTGCGTGGCTGCTGTTCCTGTATGCAGCAGTCGCCATCGGCGATTCGGCCGCGTACTACGGCGGCACGAAGTTCGGCAAGCATCGACTTGCCCCCGCGTTGTCGCCGAAGAAATCCATCGAGGGCTCTCTGTTCGGGCTGGCGGGCAGCGCCACGGCTGGGTTGATCGCCGCTCACTGGCTCCCCGGTACCTCCTACCTCGAGGGCGCCATCGCAGCAGCCATCCTCGGCCTCGTGGGCCAGGCCGGTGATCTGATCGAGTCCGCGCTCAAACGCGCTGCGGGGCAGAAGGACTCCTCCGGCCTGCTTCCGGGCCACGGCGGCATTCTCGATCGCGTCGATGCGCACCTGCCGGCCGGAGCGCTCCTGTACGCCGCCCTGCGCGCTGGCTGGCTGAGCTAGCAGGCGGCAAGCGCGGCGA
>JAJCXS010000251.1 GCA_029263335.1 Acidobacteriota bacterium
GAACAAGAGCGGCGCCTCAGGTAGGTGCGCGCGTCCGTTGCTCGTACCGTCCCCGCGGAGAAAGCACCGATGTCCAGTTTGTTCCGGGTCGTGTCCGTATTCCTGTTGTGTGGTGTGCTGACGACAGTGAGTGCGGCGCAGGCGCCGCCGCGGCCGCAGTTTCGCAGCAACGTCGAGTTGATCCAGTTCCAGGTGACCGTTGCCGACCGCGACGGCAATTTCGCCTCCGGGCTGTCGACGGAGGACTTCGAGGTCCAAGTCAACGGTGCGTCCAGAGACATCGTGCTGGCCTACGAGGTGAATCGCGGAGCACCGGCCCCAGCGATCGCCGCGGGTTCGCCCGGTGCTGTGGACAGTGCGCGGTTGCCAGCGGCGGCGTGGCGGCAGTTCGTGCTGTTCTTCGACGCTGCCTTCAACTCGCCGCGGGGCGTGCGCGAGGCTCGCAAAGCCGCCCTGGCGTTCCTGGATGACAGTGTGCTGCCCGACGATCTTGTCAGCGTGGTCACCTATAGCGTTGCCGAAGGCGTGCGGATGATCGTGCCGCTGACCCGGGACCGGGTCCAGGTTCGCGCCGCCGTGGATGGACTTGGCCTTACCACCGCGACGCGCAAGATGGATCGCGCGGGGTTTCTCGCGGGACTCATCACCGGAGACATGGAGGGAAATTCGACGGCCGGCGGCGGCGCCAACGCGCAGTTGGTGGAAGCCGATGCCGTGATCGCGGAGATCGCGGGGCAGGTGGGGCGCTCCGAGTTTCTCCAGTACACCAGCTATGTCGCCGGCTACGCCGAGGAGCTGCAGGGCTTGGGTGAGCTCATGCAGGTGGTGCGCGGCCGCAAGCACGTGCTGTTCTTCACCGAGGGCTTCGACGACCGTGTGCTCGTGGGCAAGAGCCTCGACGAGTTGGCCGCCGACAGCAATCGCATCCAGTCCAACGTCGGCGAAGGCCTCGCTTCGGTAGCGTCCGAGGAGCGTTTCGGTAGTGGAGAGGTCAGGGGAGCGATCGACGACGCGATCGATGAGCTGCTCGCAGCCGACACCCTGCTGCATATGGTCGATGTTTCGGGCGTGGGTGGCGGTCGCGACGCTGGGCTATCGGGCGGTGCCGGACGCAGCGAGTTCGGCACGAGCACGGGTTCCGGGCGCAATTCGCTCACGGTGTGGTCCGAGGGCACTGGCGGATCGACCGTCTGGAACACCAACGACGTGGCCTCCTGGCTCGACACGATCGAGCAGGAGACCCGCCACTACTACGTGCTGGCGCTACCACGTCGGCCGGGCGACCCCGACGTTCTGGAACTCGACGTGCGCGTTCGTACCGAGGGTGTCGAGGTTACGTCGTCTGCCTCGCGCTTCGCTCCCGCTAGCGATTTCGTCGACATGACCCCGGCACAGCGGCAGGCGCAGCTGGCGGAGTTCATCACCAAGGGCCTGGTCGACGGAGACCTGGTCTTCGATACCGCGGTGTTCGCGTTCGCCGGCGAGAACAACGTCAACCGAATACCGGTTGTAGTCGAGGTGCCGTGGTCGGAGTTGGAGGCACTTGCCGCGGCGGGGTCTGACAGCGTCGTGGATCTGGAGATCGTCAGCTATGTTGTGAACGCTGCGGGCACCATGATCGATCTGGCCGACAACCAGGTCAGCATGGACGTCGCCGACATGGGCAAGGGGAAGCACAGCGGGCTGCCATTCCGACACTACGACCTGATGTGGTCTGGCCCTGGCGACAACGAGGTGCGCACGATCGTGCGCGATGCCGAGGTGGGTCGGGTCAGCGCCCGCACCGATCACGTCGCGGTGCCAGCACGTGACCCGTCGCCGCTGCGGCTCGACGGCCTCGTTGCCATCGACTGGACCCATCCCGGTCTGCTCCTGGCCGGAATCGATCCCGCCAAGCCTCCTGCTCACAAACAGAACGGGCCCGTTGCGTATCCCTTCGTGGTCAACGACATCGAATTGACGCCGAGCGCGTTACTCGCTGCCGCCCCTGGGGGAGTCGTGCAGTGCTACGCCGTGGCCCATGGTCTCGCGAGGAATCCATTCAACGGCCAGACACAGTGGGGGATGGCCGTGCAGCTGCTCGACCCGTCCGGCAGGGAAGTCTCGCTCGACCGCGTGGCGGTGATCGAGGAGAGCTACGACCCGGACACCGGCGGCACGCAACTGCTGATCGGCGCGCAACTGCCGAAGCGGCTCGACTCCGCGTACTACGAACTGTCCGTCATCGTGACCGACCAGGTCGCCGGTACGGAAACGCGCGCCTCGGTTCCCGTGTGGGTTGGGGTCGGGCCTGGCAGTTGATGCTCGGCGTTTCCGCGCGCTAGCCGGGATCCGAGGTGGTGATCGTCAGGGCTGAATGGGACTGTGCCTCCAGCGTGGAGATGCCGTCGGAGACCTTGACGTGTAGCTGGTAGGTGCCAGCTGGCAGGCTCGGCTCGGTCGCCAGGCGTACTAGCAGCCGCGCCGGTTCGTCTCCTGCGGGCTCCTCGGCGATCAGGATGTATTGCTGAGGAAGCTCGAAATGGGCGCCATCGTCGGCTTCGAGCCAGCACTCGGCTGCCAGGGAGGTCTTGCCCGAGAATGGGTGGAGTGTCGGGTGGCGCACGGCAATGAGGACATCGAACGGCTCGCCTCCTGCCGCTACCGGTACGGCGCTGGGCGCCAGAGTGCGCCCTCGGATCGTAAACGGCCGCTGCAACGGGAGCCCGGCGCGGTAATCCGGCGGACTGTCGGGGTCGACGCCCTGGATCAACGGCCCGCCATCCGATGGCGCCAGCACAAGCGGCTCGGCCACCGACAGCTGCGAGCCTTCGTTCGACGGCACCTCCAGGCTGAGACTGCGCGAGGCCAGACGGCTGACCTTGGCTTCGCGCACCAGGATCTTGACGAAGTACCTGCCAGGCGGCGCCGTCAGGACGTTCTGGTAGCGCAGTGGCGCCACGAGATCGGCGAATCGTGCACGCGCCTGTTCCAGGCGCACCGTGCCGCGGAAGTAGTCGGCGATCTGGCCCCACGGTGTGATGACCATGCCCATGAACTCCAGAGCGAGTTCGTCGTCATCGCGCTCCTCGATGAGTGCGCGCAGTTGCACGGCCGGTATCTCGGCTGCCACGCCGATACGGCCCAATCCGTCGCGGGCCGTCAGCGGCACCGCCCGCAGATCGAACGCCATCGCGGTGGCATCGTTGCCGATCTCCAGTGCGTCGGCTAGCTGTATCTGGGTGCCGACGTCTGATGGCCCATCGACCGCTGGCAGCCGAACTCTCTGGGGTGCCCAGGCGACAGTGACGCTCGGGGTGCGGGGCCTGATCTCGAGTTCGACCTCCTCGCTGTCGTCCGGTTGCAGCCTGAACGCCAACAGGTAGTAGTTGCGCGAGAGCGCCTCGGCCTCCTTCATGTCGGGGCCCACCCTGTGGCGAAAGAAGCTCGCGGTGCCGCCGGTCTCGGTAGCCATGAAGTACGAGAACGCGCGATTCTTGATCACCTCCGCACCCGTGTCCCAGAGGCCGCGGGCCGAAGCTGGCTGCCAGCCGCTGCCCATGTTGCGGAGGTCGTGCACGGAGCTCACGGGGAGGCTGCGCGGCTCGAACATGTGGAAGATGACATCGCCGGCGCGCGCGGTCTCGGCGGCTCGCATGAGTTCCTGTTGTACTCCCGTCGCCGCCATCAGTTGGTCCGACAGGCCGGAGGAGAAGTACAGCACGTGCTTGCGGCCTTGAACGGCGCCCAGCGCCTCCGCGAGACCCCCGAGCATCGACACCAGGTGGTCGGCGCCAGATTCGGCGCGCGTGCGCTCGTATTCCTCCAGGAGGTCGACTGCCTCTTCGAGTTCGGCCTCGGAACGCAGCGCTTCCAGGGTCAGGTCCAGACGCTGCGGGGTCTCGACCTCAATGGCGCAGTTGCGCCCGATGCCGTCGATCAGGGTGCGGATCTGTTCGCGATCCGACGTGAAGGGCACGTGGTGCCGCATGCCGAGGCGTGGGCTATAGGTTGCGAACCCCACGAGATCGCCGGGCTGTGCGATCTCGTCCAGGAACTCCTTGGCGGGCCGTCGGCCGTCGCGGGTCGAGGCGCAGTCGAGGAGAATCAGAAACCGCCGTCGAGCGGCCGCCGCGGTGCCACCGCCGGGCAGCGGGCGCAGTTCGGTCACACCGACGGGCTCCCGGCCGGCCTCGGCGTCCTCTGGCGAGGCCATCATGTGTCGAGCTGCCGGCACCGTTGCCGCATCGATCTCGACCAGGTCAACAATGGGGCGCGGCACCCCATTCACCAACAGTTCCAGATCGCCGGACTGCAGACCCGACGCGAACCGCCCATCCGCCCCGTGCAGCGCCACCTGAATCCGGAACACGTCGACGGATGCTTCGAACTGCGGCTGCTGGCCCGCGCGCACAGGCGCGACACTCGCGCTCAAACAGATCCCTAGCACGGCACCCGTGATCGCCGCCTTCGAATAACTCATCTCACGCTCCATCGTGGCCGGGGACCCACACCTCGTAAACTCGTCGCCTGCGCTGTTTACGATGTCGACGTGCGAATTGCCTCTTCGTCCTCACCGGATCGCTGACCCTATGCCGTACCGTGCGCCGAGCGCTGGAGCCTGGATCGCGACGATCTGCATTGCAGGCCTGCTGCCGGCCGCGCAAGAAGCCCCGATCTTCCGGAGCGAGGTCGCTCTCACGCGAGTGAAGGTCGCCGTCCTGGACTCGGCGGGTAACCCGGTCGAAGGGCTCGGCCCCGAGGACTTTGCCGTGCAGGAACGCGGCCAGGCGCGCGAGGTGAAACTGGTGCTCTCGCCGGATGATAACGCGCTGGACGTTGCCTTGGTGTTGGACTTCAGCCAGAGCGTTGCCGAGCGCTGGCCTGAAGCGCGCGACGCCGCGCGGGACCTTCTGAAGTCGTTTTCCAGTCGGGATTGCGTCTACCTGCTGCCGTTCAACGAACGGGTCGGTCCGGGAGTCTGGGCATCCGCCAACGACTCCGAGCTGGAAGTTGCGGTGGAGGAATTCCCATTCGGCGGCAGGACGCGGCTCTACGATGCGCTCAATCAGGCTCAAACGGCCATCCAAGGCTGGGTCGACCCAACCGGTGGCGGTGTGTCGGAGCATTGCCGGTCGGTTCAGGGAGAGGGCGCTCGCGAGCGCAGGCAGGCGATCGTCCTGCTGACCGACGGCGAGGATCAGGCCAGCCATGCCACCTACGCCGACGCTTTGGTCACGAGCTGGTACGGCGAGGTCCCCGTGTTCGCCGTTGCGGTCGGGAGCGCCGCTGAGCGCAAAGGCCAGTCGTTGCGTGACCAACTGGCCGAGATCGCCCGGGTGACCGGCGGGCAGTTGCTCAGCCAAGCTGAGGTGCGCGATGGCTATCGCCGAATTCTCTCGCTGCTGCGTGGGTACTACGTGATCGGCTATGCCAGCGGCGCCGAGGTTGCCGACGGCTGGAGCGCGGTCGAAGTAGAGGTTCCACGGGAACGGTACGAGGTGCTCACGCAGCGGGGCGTCTTCCGCGTGGCCACCAGTGTGCAGCCGGCGATCGAAGCCCTGGCCCGGGGCCGAGCGAACTACCAATCCGGGGCCTACGAGCGTGCGCTCGAGGCATTCTCGCTTGCCGCGCGATTGAACCCTGCCGTCGGGTCGCCGCTGTTCGGACGCGGGGTGGCGCTCGAAGCGCTCGGCCGTTGGGCCGAGGCGCGCGACAGCTATCGGGCTGCGCTGGCATCCGAACCCGGACTGTCGGCCGCTCACGTTCGTCTCGCGGAACGAACCATGCAGCAGCGCGATTTCGATGCTGCATGGGAGCATCTCGTGCGTGCTCGGCTGGCGGGCATGGACGTTGGGGGCCTGATGGCGGCGCTTGCTGCGCGGAGCGAACCCCCGTTCGACCTCGAGCAGCGTCTCGACGTGCCCTTGATCGGTGTGCTGGA
>JAJCXS010000252.1 GCA_029263335.1 Acidobacteriota bacterium
CTTCGACCCATTCCAGAACTCTCGACGAGAGATGATGGTCCTGCCACTTCTCTCTTGTCCAGATCCACTCGGGGGAATCGCCAGTTGGTAGCTGGCAGGTCAGCCCACCGTATGCGGCGAGGCCGGAGTGGAAGCGGAGAGGGGGAACCCCGTACATGGTGACGATGGCGTCGCCGGGGTCCGCGTAGCCACCAAGATGGGTGATCACCGCGGCGAGGGGGCCACGTGGTGGGTCACCGAGTTCGTTCAAGAGATCGAGCAGTTCCGGTCGCCAGCTCTCGGCAGGGTGGAACTTGAGCCGGCCGTCGAGCCCCAGGGCGAATCCCCCCGCGCGAACCAGGTCGTTGGAGACCTTGTGCGGCAACCCGCTGATCAGCAACAAGCCGAGAGCCGCGGTCACGGCCGCTGGATACGCGAAGCGGTCCGCAAACTCGCCGATCAAGAGCGCCACACCGCACAACATGAGAGGCACCAGGCCGATGGTGTACCGGGGAAACGCCAGTGGCGGGGCGAAGGCAGCCATGGTTCCACCGAGAGTCAGGCAACCGATCACTCCGAGAAGGCGCAGGCGAGGGTTCGCCAGCGAACGTCTTGCCGCGATGGCTATGATTAGTGGAACCACAATCAGCAGTGGCGCGACATGGGCATTGAACTGGACCGCGTAGTAGATCGGCTTGAGCAGCAAACCTGATCCGCTGCTCAGGGCGCTTCGTGTCGGCGCGGAGGCGGCCAGACCGAGCCAGCCGAGCAGGGTGAGGCACGGGAGAACGAGCGCCGTCGCGAGTCGCCGGATCTCGGCGCCCGGTGCCGAGTCGCGGCGGGCACTCCACAACCCATGTGCCGCGATAGCCGCCAACACGCCCAGAGCCGTGACCTCGAACGACAGCACCAGCGCGGTGGAGCTGAGTGCGAGCCACGCTGCGGAGCGAGGCCGCCGCTGCATGAAGAGCCAGTAGGCGCCGGCCACGGCGAGCGTAAAGAAGGCCGCCAGCGCGTAGTACCGGGCCTGGCGCGCGTGCAGAATGAAGTAGACGCTGCTGCCGGTCAGCAGAGCGGCCAGGAGACGTTCGCGAGAGCGCCCGCCCGCCAATCCGACCAGCCATGCCGCCATCGGAACACACGCAAACCCCAGCATGGCGAAAGGCAATCGGGCGGCGATCGAGTTTTGCCCGAGGAGCCCGATCGATGCCGCAGCCACATAGGACTGCAGCCACGCGATCTGGAGGTGCATCCCTCCCGAGCCAGCGTCTCTGCCACAGGCCGCCGACACGGAATCGGCGCCGACTCCGGTAAGAGGCAGTCCGGTGTTCAACACCGAGACTCCGAGAAGCGCGGTCTGTGCCTCGTCCGTCCACAAGTAGGTGCTGCCAAGACCGCTGAGAAACAACGGTGCGGCGAGCAGGTAGACGAAGAGGGTCCGATGTCTTATCAATTGACCGTGTCGAGCGCGGATGGTTCTCTCCGCAAGGAACGGGTCCGTCAGAAGCCGCGTGAAAGCGCCTAATAGGACAGACGATGGTAAAGGTACACGGTGCGGCAGCACGGCCGGATGCGCCGAACGACGCATTGGCTCCCGGGCAGGCGCTCGACGGGGCCCGGTCGGACAAGGTGTGCGTGGTGTTTCCCGCCTACAACGCCGCCCGGACGCTCGCCGCCACACTCGATCGCATTCCTGCAGCGGCCGCCAGCCACATGATCCTGGTCGACGATGCCAGCGACGACGAGACCGCCCAATTGGCCCGAGATCTCGGTCTCCAGGTGATCGAGCACGACCGGAATCGCGGCTATGGGGCCAACCAGAAGACCTGTTATCAAGCGGCCCTGGCGACCGACTGCGACGTCATCGTGATGGTGCATCCGGATAACCAGTACGACCCCGCCCTGGTCCCCTATCTGGCCGGGTTCATCACGTCGGGAGTCGTAGACGTCACCTTCGGGTGCCGGATCATGCGGCGCAAGGATGTCCTGGCGGGAGGCATGCCTCGTGGCAAGTACCTGGCCAACC
This sequence comes from Acidobacteriota bacterium, assembly GCA_029263335.1. GTDB lineage: Bacteria > Acidobacteriota > UBA890 > UBA890 > WLXD01 > WLXD01. The sequence continues at coordinate 2,006 of JAJCXS010000252.1, forward strand.
GGGTTCTCACGATGATCGAGAACGTGGCCTTCGGCTACAACCTGCCGGAGTATCACACCGGCTATCGTGCCTTTCATCGACGTGTGCTCGAGCGCGTCGCGTTTGATCGCTGTTCCGACGACTTCGTCTTCGATCAGCAGATCGTGGCGCAGATTCGGGCCGCAGACTTTCGTATCGGCGGTGTGCCGGTGCCGACGCACTACGGCCCCGACTCGAGCAGTATCTCGTTCGCGCGGAGCTCTTGGTACGCGGCGGGCACGCTCTGCGTGGTAGGCCGCTATCTTCTCTGGCAGATGGGATGGAAGTCACAGCGTTTGTTCCGCCAGAAAACGGACACGCGCCCGAGGCGGGCGTAGCTCTTACCGGGCGAGATCGCGGTATCCTCCGAGACGTGCGCCAAGTGTGCTGCGCGCCTTTTCAGCGTCCTCCACCCGACACAACGAATGAGCGAAACAACCAACGAACCTCGCCGCGCACTGATTACCGGTGTGACGGGTCAAGACGGCTCCTATCTGGCCGAGCTGCTGCTGGACAAGGGATACGAGGTCTGGGGCATCGTGCGCCGCTCCTCGACCCTGCGGCGGACCCGCATCGACCACCTGCATCACCCGGGCGCCGACGCGCGCGAGCGCTTCAAGCTCGTCTATGGCGACCTGGGCGATGCCTCCTCGCTGTTTCGCATCGTTGAACAGGTGCGTCCCGACGAGGTGTACAACCTGGCGGCTCAGTCGCACGTGCAGGTCTCGTTCGACACGCCGGAGTACACGGCCGATGTTTGCGGCGTAGGCGTGGCTCGGTTGCTCGAGGCGCTGCGTTCGCTCAGGCCGGAGGCTCGCTTTTACC
>JAJCXS010000253.1 GCA_029263335.1 Acidobacteriota bacterium
CGTTCTGCCGGCGAGCTACTTGTTCGGCCTGGTTGCCGTGGCCTGGATCTCAGCCCGGGTATCGCGAAGGCGGGTTGTCGCCGGCATGGTGTCCGCGATGCTGCTCGCCCCAGTCGTCGCCCATCACGCGACGGCGGCTACGTGGATCAAGCAACACGTGCAGATGCCAGGCGCGGATGAAGCGCTGCGCGGCTTGGCCGATCTGTTCGGCCCCGAGGACGCGGTCCTGTTCGAACGTCGTAACCGGCGCGGGCTCATTCGTTTCGAGGCGGCCCTCGGACTCGATGCGGGCCTGGCGGTGTACAGGCTTCCCGACGCCCCGTTCGATGCAGCGGCCGTTCGTTCGCTTGCCTTGGAGCGATCTCGCCATGACGGCGAGGTCTATCTGATCACGACCGGCGGGTTCGACGGCTTTGCCGATATCGGTGTCGAGCCGGTTCACTTGCTCAGCTGGCAAAGCTCCCTGCTCGAGGAGTTCTACACCTATGACGAGGTGCAGGCGGGTCGTCCGATTCGTCTGCCGGTGGCGGAGCTGCCGTTAGTGGTGGACGCTCGGGTCTACCGGCTGCTCCCGGAACGGCGCATCGCGCCGTTGCCTCGCCGAGTTGTCGCAGGCGAACTGCGCGGCGAACTGGATATCGGACTCTGGGACGATCCCTACCTGGCGGGCGGAGTCATGTACTCGCCGGAGGTATCTGGCGAGCACAGTTTCCGCTGGACCGGCTCGACCGCCACCGTGGTGTTGCCCGGTATGCCGGCGGACGCCGAGGCCCTCGTCCTGCGCGTGATGGGCAACGAATTCCTGCCGCCGCACGAGATCGAGGCGTGGCTCGATGGCCGCTACCTGGGGGCGGAGGCGGCCCCCAGTGGATGGGGCGATCTGCGCTTCGCGCGGCCTGCTGAGTGGACACCGCCGGTCGGCGGCATCGCCCGCCTCGAGATCCGCATACCCGCCGCTCAACCGCATGCCGAGGCCGGCGGACGCTCCCGTGTACTGGGCACTCGCATCGAGCGAGTGTTCTGGGCGAGGGCACAACGGGGCGACGAAAGGTAGAATCCAGCCGTCCATGAAGCTGATCGTACAGATTCCATGTCATAACGAAGCCGACCACCTGGCCGACACCCTTGCCGCCATACCGCGCCAAGTGCCGGGCATGGACTGCGTCGAAATTCTTGTTATCGACGACGGCTCCAACGACGACACGACGGCGGTGGCAATCGCGCACGGCGCCGACGCCGTGCTGCAGTTTCGCGGACGCCAGGGGCTGGCCCGCGTGTTCAGGGCGGGAATCGACGCCGGCCTTCGCGCCGGTGCCGACATCATCGTAAATACCGACGGCGACAATCAGTACGACGGTTCCGAGATTCCCAAGTTGGTGGCGCCGATTCTGGCGGGCGAGGCCGACATGGTCGTCGGCGACCGCGATCCTGGGACGCTGAGTCACTTCTCGCTTGCCAAGCGGCTACTGCAGCGGCTGGGCTCGTGGCTGATGCGGCAACTGTCGGGCACCACGGTGGCCGACTCCACCAGTGGCTTCCGTGCCTACAGCCGCGAGGCGGCGCTTCGCCTCAACGTCATCAACGACTTCACGTACACCCTCGAGACGCTCATTCAGGCGGGGAATCGACGCCTGCACATCGCCGACGTCCCCATCCAGGCGCGCCATACCCCGCGACAGTCCCGTCTGGCGCCGACGATGTTTCACTACCTGAAGAACGCTGGCGGCACCATGGCGCGTGCCTATGCCATGTACGAGCCGCTGAAGGTGTTCTTCTATGCGGCGGCGCTGTTTCTGATCGGTGCCACAGCCCTAGGCGTCAGGTTCCTGTTCTTCTATTTCGGCCCGACGGCCGGTGTCGGCAACGTGCAGTCGCTTATCCTGGCCGCCATTCTCGCGATTGTCGGGTTCCAGTTGCTGAGCCTGGGGCTGGTCGCCGATCTCATGGCGGCGAATCGCAAGCTGCTGGAAGAACAGCTCTACCGACAGCGCCGTCGAGATGGGCACGACCTGGGCGTCGATGGTGTGGCAGCTCTCGCCGGTGTGGTTACGAATGTGGAGGGTCGCGGTGCCTGAGGTGAGCATCATTCTGCCGGCCTACAACGAGGCCCCGGTGATCGGCAGCGTGCTGGAGCGCATTCGCGCGGTGGCACCCGTGGGTGATGCCTGGGAGATCATCGTTGTCGATGATGGTTCGAATGACGGTACCGGCGACGCCGCGACTGCCGCGGGCGCGCGCGTGGTTCGTCATCCCTACAACAAGGGCAACGGCGCGGCCGTGAAGAGCGGGTTGCGGGCGGCACGCGGCGAACGGATCTGTCTTCTCGATGCTGACGGCCAACACGACCCTGGCGAGATCGAACGTCTGCTCGACCGACTGGGCGACTATGACCTGATCATCGGCGCGCGCAGCGGCGGCGCCGGCGGCGGCTGGACACGTCGCTTCGGAAACTGGTGCTACAACCGGCTCGCGTCGTATCTGTCGGGGCGCCGGATACTCGACGTGACATCCGGGTTTCGGGCTGCCCGTCTGGCGCCGATGGCCGAGTTCATTCCGTTGTATCCGAACGGTTTCTCCTACCCCATCACGAGCACCCTGTCGCTGATCAAGGCGGGGTACAACGTCGACTTCGAGCCGATCACCGTGAGCAAGCGAGTGGGGAAGAGCAAGATCAGAATCTTCCGTGATGGCAGCCGATTCTTGATGATCGCGCTCCGCATCGTTTCGCTCTTTTCGCCGTTTCGCATCTTCCTGCCGGTTGCCCTCGCGCTGTTCGTGTCCGGCGCCGGCTACGGCGTGTGGACCATCCTGCAGGAGTCGCACGTGACCAATACGTCGGTGTTGCTGTGCCTGTCGTCGCTGCTGGTCTTTCTGATCGGTCTGGTCTCCGAGCAGATCGCGCTGATGCGCTTCGAGCGTCGCGGATAGCAGCCAGTGATCGTGCGACGGAGGGGTCGCTCGATTCGGCGCGGCAGGGACGGATGATGATGCGTATTCTGCATCTGGCGACAACCTATCCGCTGCACGCTGGCGATAGCAATGCCACCTTCGTGGCATCGATTGCGGAAGGTCTGGTCGCCAAGGGTCACGAGTGTGATGTGCTGGTGCCATGGCATCCGGAGTTGCAAACTGAGCGCGATAGCGGCGTCCGGGTTGTCGGGTTTCGGTACTCGCCGTTCTCGGCATGGCACCCCTGGGGCTACGCGCAGGCACTCACCGCCGACCGTAAACTGCGGCCGGACGCGTATCTGGCGGCGCCGTTGGCGGCACTCTCGGCGCGGCGGTGGATTCAGCGTCTGCACCGTGAGCGGCACTACGACCTGCTGCATGCACACTGGTTCCTACCCAACGGCGCCATCGCTGCCTCGGCCTGGCGGAACACGGGCCTGCCGCTGATCGTGTCGTGTCATGGCAGCGGCGTGTTTCTCGCCGAAAAGCATGCCTGGGCGGAGCGTATGGGGCACTACGTGAAACGACACGCTAGCGGCGTCACCGCGTGTTCGGACGATCTCCGCAAGCGGGTCGACGCGGTGGGTGCCGGGCCGCGGGCGACGCGGGTGCCCTACGGTGTGGACACCCGCCGATTCGCGCCGATTGATGACGAGGCCCGGGTTGCGCGGCGGGCACAGCTCGCGGATCGCCACGGGCTGCGAGCCGACGCACTATGGATCTTTGCGATCGGGCGCTTGGTGTTCAAGAAAGGATTCGATGTTCTGGTGCGGGCAGCGGCGCGGGCGCTGGGGGCGGGTGCCGATGTTGAAGTGGTCCTGGCCGGCGGCGGACCTCTGCAGGCGGATCTGCTTGAGCTGGCTGCGACCCGTGGGATTGGCGCGCGGGTACATCTGCTCGGCGCGGTACCGAACGTCGAGGTTCCCGGCTACTACGCGGCGATCGATGTGGCTGCCATACCGTCGGTGCACGGTCCCGACGGAAACGTCGACGGCCTTCCCAACACCCTGCTCGAGTCGCTGTCGAGCGGTGTCGCGGTGGTCGCCAGCAACGTTGCCGGGATCCCGGATGTGGTGCGCGATCGGGACAACGGCCTGATGTTCCCGGAGGGCGATGTCGAGGCACTCGCCGACCATCTCGTGAGGTTGGCGAACGACCGCGGGTTCGTTGCCGAGCTCGGCACGCGAGCTCGACTCGATGCTGTCGACCAGCTCGATTGGAGACACACGGTGGCGCGATTCGAGAGCGTCTATGACAAGGCGGGCGCCCGTGACGGAGACGGTGGATGAGCCAGGGTACGGATCAGCAGAGGCTGGCGATCGACCTGGTGTTCCCGCGTTTCAAGCTCCTGTCAGGCGCCGAGCGGCTGGCGCTCGAGCTGGCCGGCGGGCTGGCCCGCGCCGGACACCGGCCCAGGATCGTCTGCCATCAGTTTGACCCGAGCTGTGCCGAGCTGCGGCAGCCCGGAGTGGAGGTCGTGTCGAGCGGGGCGCGACTCGACTGGTTCGGCAATCGCTATCTGAACGCCGTGTTTGATTACCTCTCGGTCTCGCGGCTGCGTCGTTGGCTCAATCCCGACGCCGATGCCGTGGTGCTGTTCGGGCCGGCGCTGCGTCTCGCCGGCGGGCTGCGCCGCTCCGGCGGACCAGCGGTGGTCTATCACTGCTTCGAACCGCCGCGGGCCCTCTACCAGGATCGCGCAGATGTGCTCGCGCGGGCGGGCGCCGCTCGCCTCCTGCTGGCACCTGCGCTGGCGCTCTACCGGCGACTCGATCGCCGCCTTGTGCGGGCACCGGGCGCGATTACCGCATCGGGCCCCTATGCCGCCCAGCGCGTAAAGGAGGTCTACGGTCGCGAGGCCGTGCCCATTACGCATGGCGTTGACCGAGCCTCCCTGGATAACGGAAGCGCCGAGCCGGCTCCGGTCAGTCTGGTTACGGTGAACTACCTGCACCCGCGCAAGCGTGTCGATCTGGCGCTGCGCGCCCTGGCCTTGTTGAAGACGCCGTTGGGGGGCGACCCGGCGCCACCGACGCTGCGGGTGGTTGGCGGTGGCCCCGAACGTCAGGAGCTGGAACGTCTCGCGGTGCACCTCGGGATCCGCGAGCGCGTGCACTTCGCCGGGTTCGTGCCCGGCACGGAATTGGGGGCGACCTATCGTGCCGCGCGGTGCTACCTCCACACGGCGCGCGAAGAGTCGTTCGGGCTGTCGGTCATCGAAGCTGCCTACTGTGGCTTGCCGGCGGTGGCGGTGGCGGAAGGCGGCGTGGTCGACAACGTCATTGCGGGCGTGACCGGTTGTCTGACCGACGCCACTCCGGAGGCGGTAGCCGAGGCCATTGCCGGCGTGTTGTCCGATCCGCAGCGCGGCGGGGAAATGGGGGCCGGGGGTCGCGCGCTGGTGGACGACAGGTACACCTGGGAGCAGGGAACGGCGGATCTGCTGAGCGCTGTGCGCGCGGCGCAGTAAACTCGCCGCGATGTTCGTATCGGCTGAATGGCGAAAAGAGTGGGGAATCTTGCTGCTGGCGGCGCTGCTGGCGCTGCCGCTGTTCACGCCACGGCTGTATGGTGCCGACGAGGTGAAGTACATCACCCACCTGCGCTCGGTGTACTTCGACGGAGACCTGGACTACGGCAACGACTACCAGCTCTTTATCGATGCCGATCCGGTGGCGTTCGACTGGCTGCACAACCTGACGGAACATCCGACCTCGACAGGCCGGTACCTGAACGACGCGCCAATTGGCACGGCGGTGCTGTGGTCGCCGTTCTACGTGGTGGCGGACCTGGCGGTCATCGTGGCCCGCAGCCTCGGCAGCGAGGTACCACGCGACGGTATGAGCCAGCCCTACGTCTGGGCTGTTGCTCTCGGCTCGTTGGCGTGGGGCCTGCTGGGCTTGATTCTCGTCTACCGCAGTTGTCGTCTCTGCTTCGGTCGATGGCCGTCGCGGCTTGCCGTGCTCGGAGTGTGGTTCGCCTCGGCCCTGGTCTTCTACCTGTACATCACTCCGCCGATGGCGCACGCGAATTCGGTGTTCGCGGTCGCCCTGTTCACCTGGCTGTGGCTGCGTGGCCGCGAGGGCGGCCGCACTCACCAGCAGTGGGCGCTGCTGGGCGCGAGTGCGGGGTTGATGGTGCTGGTGCGGGAGCTCAATTGGCTGATGATGATCCCGCTGCTGTTCGACGAAGGCCTACGGCTGCTCACGGCGGTTCGTCAGCGGGAGCTGCTGCGGTGGAGCGAACGTCTACCCGGCTACATCCTTTACGGCGCCGCGCTGGCACTCGTGGTCGCCCCGCAGTTCTTCGTCTATCAAGCGTTGCACGGGACCTTTAGCCCCTCGCCGTTCGTGACCGAGAAGTTCTCGTATCCACAGTTCGTGCTGCCGGTGTTGTTTTCCGGCTTTCACGGGCTGTACTCATGGACCCCGATCACGCTGTTGGGCACCCTCGGTCTCGGATTCCTCGGACGACGTCAGCCAGCCGTGGCAACCGGTGTGGCGATTGCGTTCGTCGTGCAGGTTCTCGTCGTCGGTTCGTACGCGACATGGTGGGGCGGCGCGTCGTTCGGAGCACGACGTTTTCTCAACTGCACGCCACTGTTTGCTCTGGGTCTCGCCGCCCTGTTCGCCCGCGTCCCCGAAGGGCGGCGGCGCCTCGCTAGTCTTGCCGTCGCGGCGCTGATCTTCTGGAACTTCGGGCTGGCGCTGCAATACGGCACCGGAATGATCCCTCGCGACAAGGAAGTCGCGATGAGTACGATCGTGGCCAACCAGCTCACCGAAGTTCCTCGGCGGACTGTCGGTGTGGCGTGGCGCTTCCTTACCGACCGCTGGTCGCTGGTGGAGAGCGCCCCCGGTAGCAAGCCGTGAACCAACCACATCGGCGACCTGGCGTACTGATCACCACCGACGCGTATCCGCCGGATTGCGGCGGTAGCGGCTGGAGCACTCATGCGCTGGTAAGAGAACTGCGCGGTGCAGGTTTCGACGTTGAAGTGCTCGAAGTTGATGCCCATGGCGATCGGCCGGTGGCCGAACGTGAGTTCGACGGCGTGCGCTTACGCACGATCGGCATCGGCAGGTACCGCCGACCGGCGCGACACCTGGTGGCGCGAGACTACTCCTGCGAGCCGGTGCGGCAGCACGTGGCGGCCTTCCTCGAGCGCCGTCCCGACATCCGTATCGTCCACGGGCAGCATTTGCATAGCGGGCCGGGCGCGGCACTGGCTGCGCGGGCAGCGGGTCGCGCAGCGCTCGTGACCCTACGCGACTACTGGCCGGTGCGACTGGACGGCATCGCATACGGAGACGAGGTGACGACAGCAGCATCGCCACGCGACTTGGCGAGACAGGCGTTGGTCCGCTCCTTTGGAATGAGCGCTCCGCTGGCAGCCGCGGCGGCCGGCCGCGCCCTGAGCCGCCTGGCCGCGCGCCAACAGGCCCTGGCGGCATGCCATCGAGTCATTTGCGTAAGTGATGCCGTGCGTCGCCACGTGCGACAAGCGATCGACGTACCCGTCGACGTGATCCCCAACCTGGTTGATCCGCGGCGATCCGAGGAGGCGGCGAGTCGCGCCGCACAGCCGGACGCTGTGTCGGCGCCCTATCTGCTTGCCGCCGGCAAGTTGAACGCGATGAAGGGCTTCGATCGGATCGTCGGCGAACTCGCCGACGCCGGCTGCCAGTGGCCGCTCGTTGTTGCGGGCACCGGACCGCTCGAGAGCGAGATGACGCGAACGGCAGCGCGCGTGGGCATCGACCTGGTTCGTCTCGGCTGGACCGACGGCGACACGTTGCTGCGGCTTACGCGCGAGGCTCGCGCGGTCATCGTTCCCAGTGCATGGGAAGAGCCGCTGGCGCGCGTGCTTCTGGAGGCGATGTCGTTGGCCACCCCGGTGATCGCCCGACGCACGGGAGGGAGCCCCGAGGCGGTCGATCACGGCCACAACGGTTTCCTCTTCAACACGGCGGAGGAGCTGGGCGCCGCGCTGCGGGCACTGGAAGACGACGCGGTGGCCCGACGGCTGGGTCGGGCAGCCTACGACACCTGCTCCGCGAAGTATGTGCCGGCCGTCGTGCTGGAGAAATTGCAGGGCAGCTATGCGCAGGCGCTGGCCGAGACGGACCATGAGTAACCGGCCGTTGCGCGTGACGATGATCGGGCGTCGCGTGGCCCCGGCGCATGGTCCCGGAGGGCTCGAAACGGCTGTGGGGGAGCAGGTGCTCGAGATCTCCAACGTCGGCGCCGAGGTTGATCTCTGGACCGAATCACCACATGACAGTAGCCGGCGCGCCCTCGCCGAGAGGACGTTTGGCGACCGAGTGCGCGTGCACTGGGTGCCGCCCGGGCCTCTGCCGATAGGACGCAGGCGCGGCACCGTGATCCTCGATCGCATCAGCAACTACCCGTTGTGGTCTCGGCGGGTCGCGCGGGCGATAGACGACCCGGGTGACATCGTGCATGTGCAGGGCCTGGCCGGTCTGGGAGCTGCGTCGCGACGGAGCGAGGGCGACTGGGAAGCGCCTCTTGTCCTCACCACGCACGGCATGGAGGAGTTCCTGGTCGGCGGTCTCAAGTACGCCATGTATGCGCCGTTTCGGGCCGGCATGCGTCGCATTGCCAGCGCCAGCGATCGAGTGGTGGTGACCGACCGGACACTTCTCCCGGTGGTGCGCGAACTGCTCGATCTGGAATCGCGACAGGCCGTGGTGATTCCCAACGCAATCTATCCAGACGCCGGGCCGAGCGCTGCAAACCGAGAGGCGGCACGGCGGCTTCTCGGCGACGCGGGTCACGACGCCAGGGAGTTCAAGCTGGTCTCGATGGGTCGTCTGGAGGCCAACAAGGGCTTCGAACTGCTCGCGAGCGCTCTTGGCGAGGTCGGCGATGCGCTTGGCGACTGGGTGTGGGTTCTCATCGGCGACGGGCCCCGTCGGCAATCCATCGAAGGCGCGATCGAGGCGGCCGGCATCCAGGACCGCTGCCTACTTGTTGGCCGGGTAGACGAGCAGCACAAGCACGGATTGCTCGCCAGCGCCGACTGGTTCGTCCACCCGACGTTATTTGAAGGCTCCAGCATCGTGACGCTTGAAGCGATGGCGCATGGTCTGCCGGTTCTCGGTACGCGCGCCGGCGGCGTACCCGACAAGGTCGAGGATGGCGGTTCCGGGTTTCTCGTCGACCCCGGCGACGTCGCCGAGCTGGCGACCGCACTGCGCCGCGCGCGACACGCTGATGCGGGTGAGTTCGGCGAGCGCGGCCGCGCAATCGTGCAGGAGCGCTTCAGCTGGGACGTCGTCGGTCCCAGGCTCATGACGCTCTACCGAGAGCTGATCGATAGCAGGTAGGACGGGAGTCCTTGCTGGAGGTGATCCGAGCGACACCTGCGATAGAATTCCCGGGCCGCGACGCTTCCGTCGCGGATCGCGTCCGGCACTCGGCCGGGAGAAGGACGACCGCCCAGTGCGCACTTTACGATCTCTAGTTACGCTCACCGTCGCCGCCGCGATCGCGGCAGGCTGCGTTTCACGCAACGTCGAGAACATCAGCGCCGAAGACGCTGAGGCGATGGCGACACCGCCAGCACCCACGAGCACCGGCGGCGGGGATGCCAACCCTGGCGCCACCGCTCCAGGCCCCACGGCTCCCAGCACCACAGCAGCGGTAGCAGAGCCCGGGTTCAACGTTGTTGCCTCGGTCGGCCCCGACGTTGCTAACCTCCCGGAGGGCATCCTGTACGTGATCGTGCGTGTGGCTGGACGTGCGACCGGGCCGCCGTTGGCGGTCAAGCGCCTGCCCGCCGATCTGCCGGTGGAGTTCAGAGTGACAGCTGCCGACTCGATGATTGCTGGCATGCCGCTGGTCGACGCGATGGATGTCACCATCCGACTGGATCAAGACGGGGATGCGTCGAGCAAGCAGGACGGGGATCTCGAGGGCGCCGCCGGGCCGGTCGCCGTCGGGGATACGGTCGAGGTTGTTTTGGCACCCCTCGATACCACCGCGCAATGACCTCGGCAGGCGCCGACTTGTCCGACTTTCTGTCTTCTCCGGGTACCGAGGGCGTCGCAGGCGCAGTGGCTACCTTTGGCGACCGTGAGGCGGAGTACCGCGCACTGCGGGAAAGCGCCGGCGTGCTGTGGCGAGCCGACGAACGCGCTTACTGCGTACGAGGGGAGGAACGCGCCGACTTCCTGCATCGCCTGCTCACTGCCGACATCAAGGGCATCGCCGCCGGGGCCTGTAGCACCTCGCTGCTGCTCGACAACAAAGGCCGCGTACAACTCGTCCTGGAAGTCGGCGCCACGCCCGATGAGCTCGTCGCCGTCGGTCCCACGGCGGAACTCGAGGCCGGAATGGAGACGCTGGCTCGCTACATTCTGCGCTCCGATGTGGAAATCGCACCGCTCGAGAGTGCCGTGATCGCCCTGATCGGTCCGGCCGCGGATGTTCTGATGAATGCCGCCGAACTCTCCACGCTGGAATGCCCGCCGCAGGCCTTCCGTGCCAGCTGGGGTTGGTTGCTGGTGGCGCCAGCGCCGGTCGACACCTGGCAGCGACTGGTAGCAGAGGGTGCGGTACCGGCGGGTTTGGATGCGGCGGAAAGTCTTCGTATTGCACAGCGGCGGGCACGTTCGGGTAGCGAAATGACCGGCGCCGAGTTTCCTCAGGAGCTGCGTCTGGAGGCAGCCGTCGACTTCGAGAAGGGCTGCTACCTGGGACAGGAAACGGTGGCACGGATTCACTACCGCGGTCAGGTGAACAGGCTGCTGTGCGTGCTCGAAAGCGCCGCCATGCTCCGCGTCGGGGAGGCTCTGCTTGCCGAAGAAAAGAACGTCGGTCGAGTAACCAGCGTGGCTCCAGGCGAGGGGGCGAACGGCGTCGGGCTTGCCCTGGTGGCCCGTGATTTCAGCGACGCTGGGACAAAGCTGACGACCGAATCTGGCGCCAGCGTCGCGGTGATCGAGGCCAGCGACGGGCATTGATCGAGAACGCTACGTAGAATCGCTTCATCGTCCCCCGTGCAGGACAACGGAGAGGAATATGGCGTCGGATAGCGGAGTTCACATCACCTGGCTCGGCCACGCGACTTTTCTTCTGAGGACACCCTCCGGCGTCACGGTGCTCATCGACCCATTCGTCGATAGCAATCCGAGTTGCCCGGATCCGCTGAAGACGTTTGAGCGGCTCGACTATGTCGCGATTACTCACGGGCACGAGGACCATGTCGCGGACGCGGTGACGCTCTGTAATCAGTACCAGCCGACCGTGGTCGCCATGGTCGAGGTGGCCGGCTGGCTGCAGGCGGAAGGTGTGCCGGAGACTCACGTCGTCGCCATGAACAAGGGCGGTACCGTGCAGCTCGAAGGGGTTGCCGTGACGATGGTCAACGCCCATCACTCGAGTTCGATTTCCACCAGCGCGGGTACGATCTACGGCGGCGAGCCCGCCGGGCTCGTGCTGACGTTCGATGACGGTCCGTGTGTGTATCACGCAGGTGACACCTGCGTCTTTGGCGACATGAGCCTCATCGCCGACCTGTACGCGCCGCAGATCGCGCTTCTTCCCATCGGCGATCACTTCACGATGGGCCCGCGCGAGGCTGCGTTGGCCTGCGAGCTGCTTCGCGTCCGGCGAGTCGTTCCGATGCACCACGGTACGTGGCCAGTTCTGACGGGAACTCCCGAAGCGCTCGCGGCCGAGTGCGCGAAGCGGAACCTGGACGTCGAAATCGTGGCTCTGCAGCCGGGAGAGACGCTCACGTGAGGTCGACACGGGTTCTTGCGATAACGGTCGCGATGACGACCGGCGCCCTGTGTGCCGTGACAGCGGCCTCGCAGACGCTCGATCCGCCGGGTCCGACGCTGCCGCGGGACCCGCACCTGTATGCCGTCGCCTTGGAGGACGGCACGCTGTACCGCAACTCCGACGTTGCTTCGGATGAGATCACCGAGTTTCGCCGCGGGCACATCTTCGAGTATCTCGGCGGGACCTTGGACACGTTCGGGCGCGATTGGCACTCGGTCGGTAACGGAGACGCGTGGCTTCGTACCGAGAGGTGGTACTCCATCCCGGCAACAGCGGACGAGGCACTGAACTCTGTCGGGCCCGTGTCGGTGCTCACCAGTTTGCCGGCGCCGCGCCAGGTTTCCGCCGACGGCCCTACCAACGCAACCGCGGCCGCCGCCTATTCCGCCTCGCTCCAGCAGGCCATCGCGGTACGACCCGGCTGGTGGGACGAGACGATCGAGATCGACGCTGACGCGTTGGGTCAATTCGGCCGCATCGTCGGGCTGTCCGCGAGCCGGGTACCGTCCGCTGTCGCCGAGGACATCGAGAAGCTTCTCGGAGCCGGCGGCGCGAGAACCTCCTGGCCGCAAGAGCCGGGACTCGGAAGACTCCATGTCGAGCCGCGCACGGGCATGGTCTACCGCTTTGACGGCGGGGGTTGGCACAAGACAACGCCGCCGTTGACCATGGAACCGATGGTTGGCTTGCTGGCCAATCCGCGCCTGTCCTTCGCCCCGGACACGCCACCCGAAGCCACCGGCCGCCTGATCTCGTGCTGGAGCCTGGTTGGTGGGTTGAGTCCGCGCGGGGCGCTGGCCGGTCGCATTGCGCCAGCGCCGCCGTCGCCCGCACGCTTGCAGACCTCCGCGCGTCCCGACGAGGATCGCTATCTTGGCTACTACAACCTTGCGGAGAAGGCTTGGCCCACAGCGGTTCCGGCCACGCTGGCGCCCCGCCGGGTCTTGCCCGCGCCGGTGTCGGCGGGCGTGTTGTTGGAGGATGCTAGCCGCCGCCAGGCCGTGTATCTCGAGCAGGTCATTCCGGCGGCGATCACGCGGCAGCTGCGCGGACGCGAGGTGCACGCTCGGCTGATGGCGCGCGCGCCAGTCGACGGAGGTGGGGCAACGGCGACCGTGGCGATCGAGCTGGAAGCGGGGTCGACGCGAGAGGCGGCCAGCGCGCAGGTTGGCGCCCTTTCCACTCCCGTCACGCTCCACCTGGTGATTCCGGAAGACGCCGAGACGATCACCGTGAGGGTCCTGCCGGCGGACGTGAGCATCGCGGTGCTGGAGGGCGGCAGTGCGATCATCGACGGCGTCACCGTGGTGCCGGCAGAGTGGCCAGATGAGCTGGAGGCTGCACCGTTGCTGTTGAGGCGAGTGCATGCCGTCGCCTATCGTCCGACGCCCCGGTATACGCGTGCCGCGCTCGTGATCACGGCGAGGTCTCCCGCAGAACTGGAGACGATCTGGCGAGAGGTGGCGGATGAGCCGGACGAGCGCATCGAGAAGATCCTCTCCGGAGAAGTAGAGGCCAACATGCCCGAACGGCACGTACGCCTGGCATGGGGTGACCCTGATACTGAAACCGAGGGCGGATTGACGCAGTGGACCTGGGCAGACCGCGCCGCCTCGTTCGACGAGGAAGGCCGACTCCTGGCGTGGAGTCGAAAGCCGGAGCATGAACCGGAACAACTGTCGATCTGTGCGGCATCGACGGTGAGCAGCCATGAATAGGCCACCGACTCGTTCGCACTGGTGGCCTCGTACTCGCAAAGGCAGAGGCGCGGTGCTCGGCTTCCTGGGGATCATGGCGCTGGCACAGCCACCGATTGTGTTCGCCGTCGCCAATCGCATTGAGCCGTGGGTGCTGGGAGTGCCGTTCCTGTATGCCTACCTCACCGTGGTGTACGCACTACTGTGCGGCTTGCTGCTGATGGTCTGGCGGTGGCGGCTATGAAGGAGCCCCGCTGATGGAGCCGTGGCTGGTAGCTACCTCGCTGATCTTCCTGTACCTGATGATCACGCTGGCCATTGGTCTGATCGCCAATCGGCGCCTCAGTACCGACGCCGAGGACTTCCTGCTCTACGGTCGTCGCGCCGGCCCGGTGGTTCTTTACCTGACGATGGTGGCGACCTACCACTCGGCCTTCGCCTTTCTCGGTTCCGGCGGGTTCTTCTATACCCACGGCGTCGGTTTCTGGGTGGCCGGATGCTGGACGATTCTCGTCGGCGCGATTACCTACACACTGGGCGTACGAATCTGGTTCGTTGGCAAGCAGTTCAATTATGTGACACCGGCCGACATGCTCGGAGACTTCTACGCCAGCGAGGCGGTGCGCATCGTCGCCGCGGTGGTGTCGATCGTGTTCACGATCCTTTACATCCAGGTTCAAGCGCAGGGTCTCGGCTACATTCTCTCGGTGGCCTCGGGCGATCGTGTGCCCTTCGCTCTCGGCACCGCGATCCTGCTGGTTGTTGCGGCCACCTACCTGATGTTGGGAGGCCTGCGCGCGGTGTACTGGACGGACGTGCTGCAGGGAATATGGATGTACGTCGCTGTCTGGGTAGGCGCGGTGGTCTTGACGGTACGCCTCTTCGGCAGCCCGTTGGAGCTTTGGCGGCGCGTGGCTGCCGAGCGGCCGGACCTGTTGACCTTGCCGGGTCCCGAAGGTTTCTTCGGTCCGGGTATGTGGTTCGGTATGACCGTCGTGTTGTCGTTCGGCGTGGTGTTGCAGCCGCACATGCTGATCCGCTTCTTCTCGGCGAATTCAGCGCGCACGGTCAAGTTGCTCGGGGCGACCACGCCGCTCTATCTGGCCTCTCTCTACATCCCCGCTGCGTTCGTGGGTCTTGCCGGGGCTCTGGTGATGCCGGGACTCGAGGTGCCCGACCGGATCTTCCCGATGCTTCTTTTCGAGCACGCTCCCGCCTGGCTGACCGGGTTGATCCTTGCCGGGGCCACAGCCGCCGCGATGTCGACGCTCGACTCGATCCTGCACTCCAACATGACGGTCCTGACGCGGGACGTGTATCAGCGCTACGTCAATCCGGGCGCTTCTGAACAAGGCGTGGTGGCGGTGGGACGCCTCATCGTGGTGGCGTTGCTGGTGGTGGCGTTCGTGCTGTCGATATCTTCCTCCGAGCTGATCGTCGTGGTCGTCACCATGTCAGCCGCCGGCGCGATGCAGTTGTTGCCGGGCGTCTGTGCGGTGTGCCTCCCGGCGCCGCGGCCGTTGTCCAAGGCCGGCGTGCTGTGGGGTATCTCCAGCGGTCTGCTCACGCTCTACCTCACCACCGTCGTGTCGGCGCACCCGTTCGGCATGCACGGCGGAATCTGGGCGCTGGGAGTCAACTGGGCCGTGGCCTGGGTCGTTACACGCTTTAGCGCCGCCCCCGACGAAGACAGGGTGGAGCGCATTCACGGCGCACTGGAAGAGTTTATCTACGGGGCCGACGCGAACCCATGAGTCACGATCATCGTCGGCGTTGGTGGTTTCTCGTTGCGGCGTATGTGGCGCTTCTGTTCGCCATACAACCGCGCCTGGGGTTCCTCGTCGATGCCCTCAAGGAGGCCTGGGGTGTGCCGACGTTCGAACGGGTGATGCTCGCCACAACGGTTGTGGCGGGATTGCTGTTCGCGACGTTTGCGCTGCGTTTGTGGCGCGCTGCGACTGTTACCGACCGCATGCTCCTCGGGGTGGCGGCGGCGCTGTACGCAGTGGGTGTCTCGCTTCTTGAGGTGCCGCAGGAGCGATTGCACTACGTGGAGTACGGAGCGCTGGCAGGCCTGGTCTACTTCGCCTGCCGTCGCGGTTGCGGGCAGGGCCTGAGCACGTGGCCGGCAGCTCTCGTGGCGATTGCGATCACGACCGGCTTCGGTTATCTCGACGAGGTGCTGCAGGGCGCGCTGTGGGAACGGCGGTACTTCGACTGGCACGACGTGGTGCTCAATGGACAGGCCGCTGTCCTGGGAACGATAGCGAGCGTTCCGGTCGAGCGGCTCGGGCAGCGATCTTGTCGAGACCGGCCGGTGTGAGCAGAATCGTGGGCTTGAACTGGCGGAGGCCCGTGCGCGTTGTACGCTCACTTCGGGTCTCCTTGTTGGGGACGGTTCCATCCCTACGCGCCGTCAGTGGGCTATGCATGTGCAGTTTCCGTAAAGTCGCTTCATGGGCGTGCGTGCTGCTGGTCGGCTTCACAGTTGCCTGTGGGCGAACGGACTCCGAACCACAGCCCACGGCCGAAGCGGGTGCATCCGGGCCGATCGTGTTGATCTCGATCGACACGCTGCGTGCCGACCGATTGCCCGCATACGGCTATCAGGGCGTCGTCACCCCGGCTATCGATCGTCTACGGCAAGACGGGATCTTGTACGCGCACGCCTATGCGCATGCACCGACGACACTGCCGTCGCACACCTCGTTGTTCACGGGGCGGTATCCCTCTCAGCATGGCGTCCGCGACAACATCGGCTACGCGCTGGAGCCGGAGGCCGTCACTATGGCAGAACGCCTCGTTGCTCGCGGCTACCGCACGGCGGGGTTTGTGTCTGGATACCCTCTGCGCAGCGAAGCCGGGTTGGCGCAGGGATTCGACACCTGGGACGATGAGTTCGATGCCGCCTCGAGCGAGGCCGGTATCGGCGAGATCCAGCGTGACGGCGCCCTTACCGTCGAGCGAGCGCGACAGTGGGTGGGTCACCAGGAGGACGGCCAGTTCTTCCTGTTCGTGCACCTGTTCGAGCCGCATCTCCCGTACTCGGCACCCGAGCCTTATGCTTCCGAGTACCCCTCTGCTTACGACGCTGAGATCGCCTACGTCGACAGCGTCGTCGGCGAGTTGTTCGAGGAGCTCGATGCGCGTGGCTTGTACGAAGACGCCACGGTGTTTCTGGTGGCGGATCACGGCGAGGGCCTCGGCGATCATGACGAGGACGATCACGGGCTCTTCGTATACACGAGCACGATTCAGGTGCCGGCGATTCTCAAGCTCCCCGGCAGCGCGCAGGCGGGAACTCGTGTTGAGGCAGCGATCCAGCTCGCTGATGTGGCGCCCACCCTGGTCACGCTGGCAGGCGGCGAGGCGCTGCCCGACGTCGTCGGGCGCGATCTGCTCAGCCCACAATTGACGTCGATACCGATCTACGCCGAAACCTACCAGCCACGTATTCAGTTCGGCTGGAGCGAGCTGCTGACGATCATCGACTATCCGTATCAGTACATCGAGGCGCCCGAGGCCGAGCTCTACAACCTGGAGGCCGATCCGCAGGAAACGGTAAATCTCTTCGTCAGCGAGCCGGCAGTGGTCGCCAGGTTGCGGGCTGAAGCGGAGCGACAGAGGGCCCTGTTGGCGGCGCCGATGGCGGTCCCGCAGGCGGCCCGTGAGCGCCTTGCCGCGTTGGGTTATGTGACTTCTGGCAGGGAGGCCGCCGCGAGCGAACAGTTGGCCGACCCGAAGAATCGCATCGGTCTTCTCCGCCTCCTCAAGCAAGCTGCGGCAACGTACTTTGCCGGCGACTACGAAGCCGCCATCAGTGAGTACGACGCGGTGTTGCAGCAGGATCCGACGATGCCGGCGGCCTGGGAATGGCTGGCGCGATCGCAACAGAAGGCGGGACATTTGCCGGAGGCTCTTGCGGCCTATGAGATGTTGCTGCAACTCGGTGGTGGAACCGAAGGCACGGAGCTGCTGGTGGCGCAGCTCAACGTGCAGCTCGGCCGCCACGCGGAGGCGGCTAGCGCTGCCAATCGGCTACTGACCACACAGCCCGGTGCCGCGCGGCTCATCCTGGCTCAGGTAGCGCTGGCTGAGGGGCGCTTCGACCAGGCGCTGCAGCTTGGTCGTCGAGTACTCCGCGACGATAGCCAGGAGGCGTCCGCCCACCTGATCGTTGCGGAGGGCCTGCTGCAGACCGGCGAGCTGGCGCTCGCCGACCAGCATGTGGCCGAAGCGGAGCGCGACCCGGCCAGGGCTGCTGCAGCCGGATTACTGCGCGGCCGAATCCTCATGATGAGCGGCGAAACCGGTGGTGCGCGAGACGTGTTTCGCCGCGCGGTGGAGGCGGAACCACAGCTGCTGGCGGGACACACTTATCTCGCTGCTACCTATTTTGTTGCGGGTGACATTGCCGCCGGCCTGGCGGCACTCGAGGCTATGGTGCAGCTCAATCCAACCGTTTCGGCTGACCTGCGCGCTATCGACACGCTAGAGCGATTCGGCCTCGGCCCACAGGCCCGGCAATGGCGAGAACAGGCACGCCGGCGTCATCCCGGAGCTGGCGCCTTCGGCTCGGCCTAGTCGCCCGGGCGGTTAGCGGCTGCGGAGTGCGTCGGCCGCCGCAGTCCCTTCCATGACGCGACGCGTATCGCCTTCGACCTCGATATCGACGTATTCGAGGGGCGGACCTTCGGCGACACGGGGCAATTCGACCCCCGCGGTGGCCGCTTCGTTGTCGCCAGCGGGGTCGTCGGGTGCGGGTTCTTCGTCTGGCGGCGGAGGTTGCTGTGAGTCGACCGCCGGCGGGGCGGACGACTGGTCTTCGGCCGCTTCCATCGCAGCGGGCACCGGCAACGGTCGAAAGCGAACCATTAGCGTGCCTCCCGCGGCGGCGCATGCCACCGGCGAAGCGACCCGGTCGGCGGCCGCAGCGGCGAGCGCGGCTGCAATGCTCCCAGTTCCGGAGCTCAGAGTCTCGGCCTCCACGCCGCGCTCGTAGACGCGGAAATAGAGCGCCTGTTCCTCATCCACCCGGACGAAATCAACATTGGCACCCGCCGGTTGCAGGTCCTTGTGGTTGCGTATCGCCCGGCCGAGATAGCGCACCGGCAGGTCGTCCGGATCCTCATGTAGGACCACGAAGAACGGGAGACCGGCGATCACGTACGTGCCGACCAGATCGCGTCCTTCAACTCGGATGCGTCGTTGCGGCCATACCCTGCCACCGCCCGGGACCGTCACGCGAACACTGCGCCCGTCGACGAACCCCTCAACAATGCCGACACCGGTGTGAAGGCGCACCTCGGCCGGGGACAGACCCTCGTCGGCGAGGAATCGCACCGCACAGCGCGCGGCGTTGCCCGAGAACTCGGCCCGAGAGCCATCGGCGTTCCAGAGCTGCATGCGACCGTGGACCCCCTCCTCGAGATCTTCGGTGGTGATCAGCACCAGCCCGTCGGCACCGACCGAGGCCCCGCGGCGGCATAGGGCACGGGCGACGCGCGAGCCATCGGAAAAACCCGGCTCCTGACGAGAGTCGACGATGATGAAATCGTTACCCGCGCCGGAGTACTTGGTGAAGGCCAAGCTCTTTCGAGTAGCGGCGCTCAAGGCTTCTCCTCTGCCGGCAGAGTTGCTGCCGCGGCCAAACTCACGTTGCCGCTCTCGTCCACGGCTTCTACGACGTAGACCCACTCCACGCTGCCGTCCGAAAGAGAGTCGATGAAACGGTTCTCCGAGATGATGACCGGCGTCAGCATGTCCCATCCGTCGGTGGTAAGCCGGTTGCGCAGCTGTCGACGGGCGGGCCCTGCGTCCGGGTCCGTTTCCGGTGCCTCCACCGCATCATCGGCCCCCGCGGCGTCGGTCTCGGGGTCATCTCCGGCCACGGCGGGGTACACGAGCCCGGCGAGTGGTCCGGGAAGCTCGGGCGCCGGCGCGGCATGCCGGTATACACGGTAGCCGCGCAGATCACGTATCCGCACCTCATCCCAGCGCAGCGTCACCCGGCTCGCGGCGCGTACGGCAGAGAGTCCCTGCACAGCCGGAGGCGTGAAGATGTCCTCCACACGGACGGTATCGGTGACGACGCCGACGCTCTCCTTGCGCGGGCCTGTCGGTGGTGTCGCAGCTGTTGCCGTTGGCTGAGCCGCAGGCGTCACGGGCGCCGCGGGTCGTAGCGCGAGCTCCTCGTCCTCTAGTGTCGGCGTTCGAACGATCGCGCGCACCTCGTACGCGTGGCGTTCGTTCCACTCCATCGCCGTATCCAGGAAGACGGCCTCGCTCAACGGAGTCGGGGTGATGAGGGTCGCGTCCGGCGGCCCTTCCGCAGTGGGCAGTCGGTAGACGTTGTATTCCAGCTCGTCGGCATCGAGATCTACGCCCAGGAGGTCCGCCGCTGGCGCCTCCCACATCAGCAGGACACCCGACGCGAGTACCGTTGCCTGTACAGCGGCGGGCGGCAGTGGCACCGCGCTCGGGGCAAGGGCAACGATGCGATCGATGTCGCTCTCGCGGCCTCGCGTCGAAACGGTCCGCAGCGCGAAGAAGTAGCGCGTACGAATGGCGCCGGGGTCGGGGACTCCCACCTGGTGGCTGAATTGAACCACTCCGCCGCGCAGGTAATCGTTGATCTGCGCCAGTGGAATCGACCCCACAACTTCGGCATCTTCTTCGAAGAGTCCGACATCCAGATTGGTCTCGTAGTCGCGCGTGCGCGCCACCCGTCCCGCGGCCTCGACTACGCGTATCGCGTCGGGCAGGCTCGGTGGCCGGTTGACGTCGACGATGGCGGTGGGCATGCCGAGGTAGTCCCACAGATCATCAACTGCCTGGTCGAGACGGTCGGCTGCCTCCAGTATCGTGTCCGGCGTGATGCTTCCCCCGCGCCAGAGTTGCCGCACCGTGCTGGGTAGCCGGCGAATGGCGATCTCGGCCTCGGTCAGCAGCTCCTCTCCCTCCACCGGTTCTTCCGGCTCCTGGTCAATGGGCTCCGGGAAGGTCGGCAACGGCTCGCCGGCCGCTTCCGCGGCTGCGATCGCCGCTGCCATTTCGGCATCCCGCTGGCGCTGGGCCGCGGCCTCCTCGGCCGCCTCCACGGCCGTGCGAGCTTCCTCCAGTCGTTCCCTGCGCTCGCGGTCCAGAACCAGCGCCAGCACGTCGGCCGTAACCGCCGGATAGCGCTGCGGCAGGGCGAGGATCTCGATGCGATCGAGGTCGACGAGCACGCCGTCGGCGCTCATCACCGCGGATGGTGGGGCGTCGAAGCGAAGCAGTGCCTCGGTGCCGCGCTGTGCCACGGTCAGCAGCGGCGGCTTCGGCGGCAGCAACTGCAGCGGCGGCAGCGGGTCTCCATATGAGCCACAGGCCACGGTGGCCAGCGTTAGCGCCAGAGTCGTAATGCGGGGTTGGCTCACAGGATGTACTTGGAAAGGTCTTGGTCGGCGACCAGCTCGGAGAGCGTCTCGCGAACGTATTCTTCGTCGATTACCACATTGTCTCCACTGCGCTCCGGCGCCTCGAACGAAAGAGACTCCAACACCTTCTCCATCATTGTATGCAGTCGGCGGGCGCCGATATTCTCGGTGCGCTCGTTGACGGTTGCAGCGAGCTCGGCGAGCGCGTGCAGCGCCTCATCGGCAAAGGTCAGGACAACCTCTTCGGTGGCCATCAGTGCCGTGTACTGACGAACCAACGAATTCTCCGGCTCGGTCAGAATGCGGAAGAGATCCTCCCTCGTGAGCGCTTCCAGTTCCACGCGTAGCGGGAATCGTCCTTGCAGCTCCGGGATCAGGTCGCTCGGCTTGGATACGTGAAAGGCTCCGGCGGCGAGAAAGAGGATGTGGTCGGTGCGCACCATCCCGTTGCGGGTCTTGACCACCGTGCCCTCGACGATCGGGAGAATGTCGCGCTGTACGCCTTCGCGTGAAACGTCGGGCCCCTGGGCTCCCTGGCGGCCGGCGATCTTGTCGATCTCGTCCAGGAAGATAATCCCCGATGCCTCGGCCCGCTGAAGCCCCTCGCGACAGACCTCGTCCTCGTCGATGAGCGTGTCGGCGGCTTCCCGTGCCAGATGCTCGCGCGCTTCGGACACGGTCATGCGCCGACGTTTCTTGCGGCCGCTCCCGAACATCCCCGGGAGCATTTCCTTCATGTTGACGTCCATGGTGTCGGCGCCCTGCCCGGTGAAGATCTGGAAGGAGGGCGAGTTGTTGTCGTCGACCTCGACCTCTACCGAGCGATCATCCAGTTCGCCGGCCAGCAGTTGGGCGCGTAGCTTCTGCCGTGTCGCGCGCCGCGAGCGAACTTCTTCCTCGTGGTCCGTGGAACCCTCGACGTCCGGAGGGCCGGGTGGCGCCGGGGCGACTGGCGGGAGCAGAAGATCCAACAGCCGTTCCTCGGCGTGGGCGCGAGCTTTCATGACGACGCGGCCGGTGTGTTCCTGCCGCACCAGGTCCATCGAAATGTCTACCAGGTCGCGTACCATCGATTCGACGTCGCGCCCGACGTAGCCAACCTCCGTGAACTTGGTGGCTTCTACCTTGAGAAAGGGCGACCCGGTGAGTTTCGAGAGACGCCTCGAAATCTCGGTCTTGCCCACCCCGGTAGGGCCGATCATGAGAATGTTCTTGGGCGCCACCTCGTCGACCAGATCCGCAGGCAACTGCAGGCGTCGTTGTCGGTTGCGGATGGCGATCGCCACCGCGCGTTTGGCGGCTGCCTGGCCGACGATGAACTTGTCGAGCAGCTCCACGATTTGCCGCGGCGTCATGTTGTCGCGATCAACACCGCTATCGCCGTCGTCGAGTCGTTCGGGCAGCGTGATGGCCATAATTCGATGCTGTCGGGATGAGCGCGGCGGCTAGGTGGTGGGGAGCGTTTCGACCAAGATGTGGTCGTTGGTATAGATGTCGATTTCGGCTGCTGTTCGCAGCGCCTCGCGAGCGACCTCTTCGGCGTTCATCTCAGTGTGGCGGAGAAGTACCCGCGCTGCGGCGAGCGCCACGGAGCCGCCCGACCCAATCACCAGCACGCCGTCGTCTGGCTCGATCACGTCGCCATTGCCGGAAACCAGAACCGAGGCCTTTTCGTCGGCGACGATGAGAAGAGCCTCGAGATGCCGCAAGGCCTTGTCGCCGCGCCACTCGGAGGCCAGTTCCACGGCGGCGCGTTGCAGATTGCCGTTGAAGGCCTCGAGCTTCGCTTCGAAGCGCGTGAACAGTGCCAGGCCGTCGGCGGAAGAACCCGCGAACCCGGCCAGCACACGATCGCCGTACATTCGACGCACCTTCCGGGCGCCGGCCTTCATGACCGTGTTACCGAGGGTGACCTGTCCGTCGCCAGCGAGGGCTACTTGGTTGTCGCGCCGTACGCAGCAGACGGTGGTGCCGTGGAATCCGCTTGGCATGCGGCGATTGTAGCAAGGTGGTCGCTTGCCCATACGTCCGGGAGCGCCGGGTCGCCCCGGTCGTTCATCAAGAGGCTAATCCTGGTCACGGCGCGCCCGCGGGTGGGAGGCCCGGTAGACATCCTGTAGCCGGCGGGTGGACAGGTGCGTATAACGTTGCGTGGTGGCGAGCGACTCGTGGCCGAGCAGCTCCTGGATGGCGCGCAGGTCGGCCCCCGAGTTCAGTAGATGCGTGGCGAAGGAGTGGCGCAGCGCATGCGGCGTGACCCGCTTGGCGATGGGACTCTCGCGTAGTCGCCGGTCGAGGATGCGGCGTAACGCATCCGTCGTCACGCGACCGCCATGATCGCCGAGAAAGAGCGCGCGGGTGGCGTCCTGGCG
Source organism: Acidobacteriota bacterium (assembly GCA_029263335.1). Lineage (GTDB taxonomy): Bacteria > Acidobacteriota > UBA890 > UBA890 > WLXD01 > WLXD01. The sequence goes on from JAJCXS010000253.1 coordinate 23,248, forward strand.
AACGGTCGCGTTCATCTTCCGCCGCCTCGGGGCTTCTCCCGCCAGCCAACTGTTTCTGACCGGCAGCCACGCATCGAGTGCGGCCCGCGCGCGCGAGCCGAACGGCACGATGCGTTCCTTGGCTCCCTTACCGAGTACCAATAGCGTGTCGTCCGCCCGCACTTTGTCGCGGTTCAGCCCGGCGATCTCGCTGGCGCGGAGCCCGGTGGCATAGAGGAGTTCGAGCAACGCACGGTCGCGGGTCCCGGCGGGGGACCGATCGGCGAATCCCAACAGCGAGTCGACGTCTGCCTCGGTCAGGAAACGCGGCAAGCGTTGTTCGGCTTTGGGGTTGCGGACCTGCCGGGCCGGGTTGTTGTCGAGAGTTCCTTCGCGGCACAGGAAGTTGCCGAAGGAACGCACCGCGGCGAGTTTGCGCCCTATCGTGACCGACGACAGGCGCGCCTCGTGCATCCGCGCGCTCCAGGCCCGTACGGCCTCCGCGGTGATGGCGGTGGCGGGGATTGCCGGGGCATCGGCCACGCGCTTGACGCGATTGCCGCGATAGTCGGTTTCCTCGCCACTGACGAAGGCGGCCAAGAAGTTGGCGAACTGGTCGAGATCGCTGCGGTAGGCACGCAGCGTGTGTGTCGAGGCGTCTTCTTCGAGACGTTTCGCTTCGAGGAAGTCGTCGCGGTCGAGCAGTCGCGTGGTCGTCATCAGCTGGTCGGCGGCAGTCCGCCACGGACCATCCGCATGCGGCGGTCTAGTTGGTGGCCTGTGTCTGCCGCTCTTGCAGGAGCTGATCGATGAGCACCCGCAACGCATCGGTCTTGTTGGGCACGGCACCCATCCACTTCTTGCGGATCTTCCAATTCGAGTCCACCAGGTAGGTCATCGGGAATCCGTAGATCGGACCCCACGACGTTTCGATCTCCGAATTCCCCATGACGATGGGGTACTCGAGGCTGAACTCCATCGTTCCGACGCGGATGGGACGAGCGACCCATTCGCCGACCTGCTCCGCACTGCCCGACTGTAGCGTGATGCCGAGCATTTCGACATCCTGCTCGACGTAGTCAGCATGCAGTGCGTTGTAGTGCGGAATCTCCGTCAGACACGGCCCGCACCAGGTCGCCCAGAAGTCGACCACCATGATCTTGCCCTTGTATTCGTCGGAGCTGATCGGCGTTCCGTCGAGCGCGTGAACCACGAAATCGGGCGCACTCGCGGCCGGGTCGAGCACCGTGCCGGCGCCTGCGTTGCCGTGAACATCGCCAGGAATCGTCTCGGCGTGCGGAAACACCACGTAGCCGAGAGAAAAGGCGAGCGCGCCGATCACCAGGATTAGCAGGGCAGGGCGGAACTTGTCGAACATATTGGCCCCCGTGGCTCGGCAGCGAACGCGCCCTCATTGCAGGCATGATCCCCAAGCCAGGCAGGATTACAGACGGAATGGAAGTTGCGGACCATTCTAGCTCGCGGGCGTCTCCCGACAGAGCATGCCCGACGGAATGGCCGCGGTCATGAGTCTCTTTGCCGCGGCGCTCCGGGCGGTTTCTAACGCGCGCCTAGGAACTCTTCTTGGCCGCTTTCTTCTTGGCAACCTTCTTCTTTGCCGTCTTCTTCTTTGCTTTCTTCTTCTTGGCTTTCTTCTTCTTCTTGCGCCGCGGGCCCGCCGCACGGCGCTTCTCGAGCAGGTCGAGCGCCTCCTCCAGAGTCAGCGCGGCGGGGTCGGCGAAGCCTTTTGGCAGCGATGCGTTGGTCTCACCGTCAGTGACGTAGGGGCCGTAGCGGCCGTCGAGCATCTTGATCTCGCCGCCGTCGAGTTGCTCGACGTTTTCGAAGATCTTCAACTGCTTCGGTGAGCGCCGGAAGCCTTTCTTCTCCTGCGCGAGAAGTTCGAGGGAGCGGGCGACCGTCAGGGTCAGCAGATCATCGCTGGCGGCGAGACTACGAGTGTCGTCACCGCGCTTGATGTAGGGGCCGTAGCGACCGTTGGCGGCCGTGATGTCGTTGCCGTCGGCATCCTGGCCAACTATTTTCGGAAACGCCAGCAGCTGGACGGCCACTTCGAGCGAGACCTCGGCCGGCGACATCCCTTTCAGTAGCGATGCCATCTTCGGCTTCTTCTTCTTGTCCTCGGGGTCGGGATCGCCCAGTTGCACGTACGGTCCGTAGCGCCCGACCTTGAGATAGATCGGCTGGTTCGTGTCGGGGTGGGCGCCCAGCGGCTCATCGGCCTTCTCGGCGTGGGCGATCAACTCGCTGGCCCGTTCGATGGTGACCTCATCGGGGCAGATCCCCTCGGGGATATTGGCGGTCGATTCGTCACGCTGGAGAAACGGACCATAGCGTCCAACCCGAATGATGATCGGTCGGCCCTGATCGTCGCTGCCCAGGGGGATGCTGCACACCTCGCGCGGGTCGATCTCGTCCACCTTGGTATCGAGCAGAGGCTTGAGGCCGGGCATGCCGTTGCCGAAGTAGAACTCACGTAGATACGGCAACGGCTCACGCTCGCCGCGCGCGATGCGGTCGAGGCGGTTCTCCATCCGTGCGGTGAAATCGGTATCGATAAGGTGGCCGAGGTGACGCTCCATGAGATTCACCACGGCAAACGCGGTGAATGTGGGCACGAGAGCGTTGCCTTTGCGGAAGGTGTACTCGCGCCGCTCGATGGTGTTGATGATGGAGGCGTAGGTGCTCGGTCGTCCGATGCCCGACTCCTCGAGGGCACGAATCAGGCCGGCCTCGGTCAGGCGCTGCGGCGGCTTGGTGAGGTGCTCCTCCGTCTCGATCTGCGGCGCCACGGACTGACCTTCCTCCACCGCGGGAAGCAGGCGATCCTGCTCGGCGAGGGCGCCCTTCGGATCCGGTCGCCCCTCCACGTAGGCGCGCAGGAAGCCCGGAAAATCGATGCGCGACCCGGTGGCACGGAACGCGGCGCGCGATCCGTCGGTATCCGAGTTCACCACGGTTACGGCCATTCGATGGCCACGGGCGTCCAGCATCTGGCAGGCCATGGTGCGCTTCCAAATGAGGTCGTAGAGCTTGGCCTCGTCGGGGCCGGTTGCCCGGCGCACCTCCTCGACCGAGGTGATCTTGCTGCCAGCAGGCCGGATCGCCTCGTGGGCCTCCTGGGCGTTCTTTACCTTGGTCTGATAACTACGCGGCGCCTCGGGCAAGTACTCCTTGCCGTAGGTAGCCTCGATGCTGGCCCGTGTCTGAGCCAGGGCTTCCCCTGAGAGTGTGACCGAGTCGGTCCGCATGTAGGTGATGAAGCCGTTTTCGTACAGGGCTTGCGCCGCTCTCATGGTGCGGCGTGCCTGGAAGCCGAGCTTGCGGTTGGCTTCCTGCTGCAGTGTCGATGTCGTGAACGGCGGGGCCGGTGTCCGCTTGAAGGGTTTTTCCTCGACCGCGCTGACGCAGAACTCCTGCGGCATGAGAGCCTGGGCCAGCGCTCCTGACTCCTCTCGGCTCAAGAGTCGAACGGCGGGATCCTTCAGGCGTCCGGTGTCGGGGTCAAAATCGCCGCTGCGCGCCAATCGCTGCCCGTCGAGCGTGCGGAGCTTGGCTTCGAACTTCTCTCCGGAATCGGTGGTGAATTCCGCCACCAGGTCCCAGTACTCGGCGGGAACGAAGCGCATTCGGGCGCGCTCACGATCGACCAGGATACGGATCGCCACGCTCTGCACCCGGCCCGCCGAGAGTCCGGAAGCGACCTTGCGCCACAGAACAGGCGATACGAGATAGCCGTACAGACGGTCGATTATCCGTCGGGCCTCTTGCGCCTCCACGAGGTTGCGATCGATCTCGCGTGTCTGTTCCAGCGATTCCAGGATGGCCGCCCGGGTGATCTCGTGAAAGACCATCCGTTTGACCGGCACCCTGGGTTTGAGGGTCTCCACCAGGTGATGGCTAATGGCCTCTCCCTCGCGATCCTCATCAGTGGCGAGCAGCAGTTCGTCGGCGTCCTTGAGCGCGGCCCTCAGCTCCTTGAGCTTGGCCTTCTTTGCCGACTGCACCACGTACAGTGGCTTGAAGTCGTCATCGACGTTAACGCCCAGTCGCGCCCACGCCTCACTCTTGTGGGCTTTTGGAATCTCGGCAGCGTTCGACGGTAGGTCGCGGATGTGGCCGACGCTCGATTCGACGATGAAGTCGTCACCGAGGTATTGAGCCAAGGTCCGCGCCTTGGTCGGCGACTCGACAATTACCAGCCGTTTGGACATGACAACCCGGGAAGTTCTTGATGGGTGGCGTCGGGAGTCTAGCAGGGCTCCCGCACACCGTTCTTCGTTGCGGCAAGGGTGCCCTCACCGCGCCTCGATCCGGTTGCCCGGCAACAACGCGGCCAGTCCTCTAATCTCCAGCCCCGTGGCGGCGACCAAGAGCACAGCAGTCGAAAGATCCAAGAAAGTGCCGATTTCGTCAAGCCGCGAAGGCTCGCCGGGCTGCAGAGCAAGCAATAGCGAGCGCTCCTCGGGAGACAGACCCTGTAGATTTCGCGCCGCCGGCGAGGGCGGTTCGCCGAGCCGCGGCACGTCCTCGCGCAGGTGCGCAACGATGTCGTCGACGCCGGTACACGGAAACGCACCTTGCGATATGAGGGCATGGCAGCCGACGCTTGTTCGCGAGGTGATGGGTCCGGGAACAACGAGAACGTCACGGTTGTAGCTGAGCGCTAGATCGGCGGTGATACGGGCGCCGCTCCTGGCGGCGGCCTCGACCACGACCGTCACTGCAGACATGCCGGCGATGATTCGGTTCCGTTGCGGAAAGTGCCAGGGTGCCACTTTCGTACCCGCCTCCAGTTCGGCCAGCAGCGCTCCCTGTGAGGCGATTCGTTCGGCCAGGCCGCGGTGTCGCGCTGGGTAAACCGGGCAGAGCCCACCCGGCAGTACTGCCACGGTGTGTCCGCCGACAGCGAGCGCGCCCTCGTGAGCGGCGGCGTCGATGCCGCGCGCCATGCCGGAGACAATGCTGACCCCCCGTCGCGCCAGGGCGGCAGACAGGTCAAGGGCGACCTGTCTGCCGTAACGCGTGCACGCACGCGAGCCGACAATGGCAACGCGGGGCAGGTCGGCGAGATCGCCACGCACGTGCAGCACCGGCGGCGGGTCGTGGGCCGAGTGCAGCAAGCGCGGGTACAGGGCGTCGCGAGGCGTGAGGCGAATTCCTCCGCGCACATGGCTCCCGACAGCGTTTTGTTCCGGGCGTGTGACCATCACACTGGGATGAGACGGCCACGGCTGGCGCCGTGCCGTTCACCGCGGACGCGTAGGGCGCGCTGTGTACGGCGGGCGATGTCCCTCACCGCCCCACGCTTGCGGCGCGGAGGCCGTGATCTATAGACTCGAACCGTCGCCAAGGGAGCGACAGTTCTCGGGTCCCCTAGGGTGACGTTCGGGCATCGGTCCGCAGTCGCCAGACGCCTCTCCGTTCGGACGAGTCGGAGGCTCATGTCTTCTGAGCTCTTGAAACAGCAGCGCCGATGCCCCAACGGGGCCGGCAGACCTTCATCGCGCAGCGTCTTCGCGACGCTGGCGGTGGTTCTTACCCTCATCTCCGGCATTGCCTGTTCCGCCGCGCCAGTAGAGCGCGGCAAAAACCAGTCCCGCGAGGGCGTCTATGCCGCCGACCAGGGTTTCTGGGAAGAGGCGGAGTTTCGCTGGCGGAAAGCGCTGGCCATCGCGCAATTGAACGCCAGGGCGCTCAACGACTTGGCCGTGCGCTTCGAACGTGAAGGCGAGTTCGAGGACGCGAAGGAGCACTACGACAAGGCGTTGGTGGCCGCGGGACCCGCCGAAAAGTTCTACGTCGAGCGCAATTACCGGCAGTTCGCCCCAGTCTGGGAGCGTATCGCCAGCGGCGACATGGAAGAGAGCGACGAGGCGGACCTACCGCTGGAGGAGTTCCCGGTCGGTGAAGATCCCAACATCGGTGTCCTGGAGATCATCATCTCCGTTCCCGACCAGGGTCCAAATCTGGCGGGATACGATCGCCTACTGGTCGGCAACTTCATTCCCGCGGAAGACTCGGAGTCGAATATCAACGACTTCGCCGTGCGTTACCTCCGTCGTCGGATCACGCAGCGGACCTTCTACGAAACCCAGGATCAGGTTGAAAACCCGATCGATCCGACTCGTCGCGGCGAGGGGATTCTGCAGGACTCGGAGTTCTGGATCGGCCGTGCGGCGGACGCTCGCGCCGACCTGGTGCTGACCGGAACGATTGGTCTCAGCACGGAAGAAGAGTCGCAGATGGTCCGCGAACGCATCCGCACGCCCGAGGGCGAGATCCGCGAGGTCGCCCGCTTCCAGGATGTCGTCACTTATCGAGTTGTCTTCGACGTGGTTGTGCTTCGCGGAGAAGATGGCGAGATGCTGCTGGAGAAGACTCTGGAAGCTGATGCTTCCTTCCCGGTTGAGGATGGGGCTTCACATTCCGAGGCCGTTTTTGAAACCCTTGAGCGATTGCTGCCGCAGTTGCTCGATACGATCACCCCCCGTCGCTCAGAGCAGAGTCGCTACCTGATCTACTGAGCCCAGGGAGACCCACACCCATGCGCACCCCATCCTTCGCCCGCCGACAGCTCTTCGTCTTCGTGTTGCTCGCCACCGCCGTGGTCGCGCTTGGCTTCACACCTCGAGCCCACGCGCAGTTCAACAACACGCCGTTCTCGAGTTCGTTCGGTCAGAACAAGGTCACCTACGAGTCCTTCGATTTCTGGAAGTACTCGGCTCCGCACTTCGACGTCTACTACTACCCGGAGGAGGAACAACACCTCGACGAGGTAGTGGCGTTTGCGGAGGCGGCCTACGAGCGCATCTCTCGGAAGATGAATCATCAGCTGAGTGCGCGGATGCCGATCATCTTCTACCAGACCCACCAGGACTTTCAGCAGACCCACGTGCTGCCGTTCTTCCTGCCGGAGGGTGTCGCGGCATTCGCCGAGCCGACGCAGAATCGCCTCGTCCTTCCCGTTGACGACCCGCCGGATCAGCTACATCTGCTGATGGTCCACGAGGTCGCGCACCTGTTCGAGTTCGATTATTTCTTCGGCAATCGACTCGGTAGCACGCTGCGAGCGCAGCCCCCGGGCTGGGTGATGGAAGGGTTCGCCGAGTACATGTCGGACAACCTCACGACGCTCGACGAGATGATGTTGCGGGACATCGTTCTTGCCGACGACATTCCGACGCTCATCCAGATGAGCTACATCGACTCGTTCTTCAGTAGCTACGTGCTCGGCGAGGTGGTGTGGAACTACATCGAAGAGGAGTACGGTGACGAGGGCGTGCGCATCTTCCTCTCGGAGATTCGGCGCGACCTGGGACAGGACATCGAGCGCGATCTCGAGCGTGCCTTCAATGTCACGCCCAACGAGTTCAACACCGACTTTCGCGAGTGGCTGCGCGACCGGTACCTGCCGAACGTGCTCGATCGCAGCGAGGGCCCGGATTTCGCACGCAACATCATGGCGGGCATCCCCTTCGAGGACCGGCAGCCCGCATTCAGCCCGGTGGTATCGCCCACCGGCGACGAGTTCGCCGCGATTTCGGTCAACCGCAAGACACTCCAGGTCGACATCTTCACTTTCGATGCCGCCACCGGTGAACCGAAGAAGAACATCACGGGTGGACTGCACGGCGATTTCGAATACGTCGTCGGGCAGGGGTTGACGGTAGGGTTCCAGGCGGGGAACGACCTGACCTACTCGGACGATGGCGAACTGCTGGCGTTCTTCGCCCGCACGCCACCGACGCGAACCTTATTCGTGGTCGAGGCCGCGACGGGTCGAATTCGCACCAAGTTCAAGACCGAACTCGACCAGGCGCTGTCGCCCAATGTGGGCCCGGACAACCGTGTGGTCTTCGCCGCTCACGAGAACGGCGTGCGCGATGTCTATCTGTTCGATCCGCAGAACGAAACGCTGTCGAACCTCACGCAGGACGACTTCTACGACTACGCTCCGATCTGGTCGCCGGATGGGCAAAGCGTCATCTTTGCCTCGCACGTCATGGGCCACAAGAAGCTGTTTCGCATCGACTTGGCCAGGCCGCAGCAGCGCATACAGCTGACCTTCGGACTCTACGACGACACGCAGCCCTCCTTCTCGAAGGACGGCGCGAAGGTCTTCTTCGTCTCGGATCGCACCGGCGAGCACAATCTTTACGGTCTCGAACTTGCCACGGACACCGTGTATCGCTACACGAATATCCTGCACGGCGCGTTCTTCCCGCACGAGCTGGCCGAAACCGGCGAGCTCATGTTCAGCAATTACAGCGACGGGTTCTACGACCTGTACGCGATGGAGTTGCCCGAACCGGTAGAGACCTTCGTTGCTGTCGACGAGGCTATCGAGGACGAGGAGATCGATCGCATTGAGGCCGAAGCCACGGCGCTCGCCGAGGTGGAACTCTCCGACCAGAATCGCACGCAATCGGCGGGCGGCGGTTGGCATGTTTCCAACGTTCAGATCGCCGGCGGCTACAGCGTCGGATCGTTCGGTGGCACCGTTCTGGCCAATACCTTTATCGAGTTCCAGAATCTGCTGGGAACCCAGAGTCTCACCGCGATCCTGGGATCGGTACAGGGTTCGCGTAACTACAGCGCCATCTATCGCAACTCCGCTCACCGATGGAACTGGGGGGCGACGCTGACCAGCCAGCGGTCGTTCTTCTTCACCCAGGACATCAACGGTGGCATCGACCGAAACTCGGTGTTCGAACTCGACGGGGGCGAAGTGTTCGCCGACTACCCGTTTACCCGTGATTGGCGTGCGGAGTTCTCTCTCGGTTACTTCCGGCGCGAGTACCTGCCGTCGAACTTCCTGCTGGAGAGTTCCGGCGGCGGTGTTGTCACGTTCGCGGATCAGTTCCGCAGCGGCAACTACATGTCGGTAGGCCTGAAGCTGGTCGGAGACAAGGCTCGCTTCAAGGAATACGGGCCGTACGCCGGGAGGCGAGTGAGCGTCAGTGCCACCGCCGCGCCGCCGGGCGTGGGTAGCATCAACTTCTACGATGTAACGGTTGATCTGCGGCAGTACGTTCAGGTCACCAAGGACAGCCAGCTCGCCTTCCGCGCCTGGGGCGCGGGGAGCTTCGGGGATGATCCGTCGGTGTTCTTCATCGGTGGCCTCAACCAACTCCGTGGCTACGACTATCTCCGCTTCAGCGGCAACCGCGCGGTGCTCGCCAATGCGGAGTACCGGTTCCCGCTGATTTTCGAGTCGCGCGCCGGCGAGTTCGTGTTGCGCAACATTCGCGGACTGCTGTTCGTAGACGTGGGAGCGGCGTGGTTCAAGGGCCAGGACTTCAATTTCTCCGTTGACGGAAGTCTCGAAGACGCGCTGGCGTCGTTCGGTGTCGGCCTCGGTGTGAATCTGGTCGGCCTGCCGCTATGGTTCTTCTGGGCGCAGCGAACCGACTTCACGGCGCTCGATGGCGGGCCAGACTTCCAGTTCTATATCGGTCCGCTGTTCTAGCCGGCAGCGGGAGGATCGGCTTGCCACGTTTCCGCATCGAAGGCTCGAGCATAGACATCGAGGCTCTCGAGGCTCGTGTTGACGAGGCCATTGAGGCCAAGCGCGGTACGCGGTTTACCGACGAAGAACTCGAGCGCCTGCGTAGCCAGCCGCTCGAGCCACGGCTGCGACGCGAGGATCTACCGCGCGGCCTGATGGAAGAGTTGAGCGCCGTGCGCGGCCGCCTTCCACAAGTCCCGCCGGTGCCCGACACAGAGCCAGCGGCTGCGCCGCAGCGTCAACGGAGCGAGGCGCTGGGATCGCAGCGCACGCCGCCGGATATGGCCTATCTGTGGGAGACCGGCAGCGGCGGCTGGAAGGGCAAAGTGCTGAGCTTGCTGCGTCGGATGACGCGCCGAGCCTTCCATGCAACCACCAATCTCGAAGATGTATTGGTGCAGCAGCAAGACTACGCACGGGAGATGGTAGCGAGTACCGAGCGCGACCTGGCCGCCGTCGAGCAGCGCCTGGAACACAGTTTCGATGTGCTCAAGGACAACCTCGACGCGCGCATCGACCGCACCGCCGACTGGGCCGGCACTCAGATGGCGACGACTTCCGGAACGCTGGAAGAGCGACAGGAACGAGCGCTGCACCTGTCGCACAACATGGTCGTCGAGTTGACCAACGCGCGGTTGGATCTACAGCAAATGCAGGCGCGGCTGAACGAGATGGCGCGTCGCATGACGGAACTCGAACTACGCGGGCGTACCCTCGAGAAGCTCACGCTCGACGCCGGCCACGCTGACGACGCCGACTAGGACGGGCAGCTAACGCTGCTTCGGGATCTTGACGGCGCCAGCAACGTCACGGTGACGAATGCCGCCCGACCCGTCGTCCTGCACGGTGAAGTCGCCACCCACGGCGGCGACCCAGATGCCGCCCGACCCGTCCGAGTGAACGATCACCGAGCCGCGGACGACGTCGACGTCAATATTCCCGGAGCCGTCGTCGTCGATCACCACGCTGCCGACATCGGCGATGTCGATGTTCCCGGATCCGTCATTGATCCACACCTCACCGCCGACATCGGTGAGGTCGATGTTTCCGGATCCATCGTCGATGGAGACGTCGCCAGCGATTCCAGACATCTCGATGTTTCCGGACCCGTCTTCGAGCTCGATGCTGGAGACGTCGCGAACCACCAGGTTGCCGCTGCCGTCATCCACGCGCACGGCCAAGTTTGCGGGTAATTGAACCGTCAGATCGATATGGGCGTAGCGATTACCGCTCCAACTCCAGTTCCCACGGTCGGGAATCTCGGTCTTGATCTGCAGGCGGTCGCCGCGCGGACTGAGATCGATCGACATTTCCTCCAGACGATCGGCGTCGGAAGCACAGGCGCGCCCTTGGATCACGATCTCGTCGGTGCCGCCGCCTTCGATGACGAGTTCACCGGCTCCTGCGACAACAACAGCCAGATTCACCGCGGTGGCGCTGGCCGTCAGGTTGATGTCGCGTGAGTGCTCGCAGCGTTGCGCCAGCGCCGGCTGGGCGAGCACGAGGCAGGCGAGAAGACCAGCTCCGAAGAGTCCTTTACGCATGGCACACCTGTTGGGTTGTAGGCACGGTTGCCTTGTTAGACGCTGGTTCGTCGGCAAGGGTTTCAACAGTTCACGAGTAGGGCAGGGAAACAGCGAGACAGTCAGCGATCGGGGGGTGCTGCCGGTGTCGGGTTCGTAGGCCGTTGACAGTAGCGGATCGTGCGGGCGCTGTACGCGATGAACACTGCGCAGCGCGCTAGCAGGGGGGCTCCGATGATCAGCATCGGCGTGGTCTGCATGCCCAACGCGCCGAACACGGGCAGATCGCCGACGAGAGTGCGAAACCCGGGGAACGACGTTCCTGCAACTACCAGGTCGCCGAGTGCGGCAGCGTGAAAAACGATGTTCTTGTTGCCCAGCCCCGGACTCACGGAGTTGGCAGTTTCGTCGCGCACGTCGATGCCGGCACTGCCGCTGCCCATGCGATTGATCAGCATGCGCCGGGCGCCAGAATCCACTAGCGCTGACAGATTGCCGCCGTTGACGTTGACGCGATGGCGGATGAGATGACCTTCGAGCAGGTCGATCGGGATCGCCGCGCCAAGGAGCGCAGCGTCACTACCTGGCGCGGTGCCGTGAGCATACAGCCACAGACTGCCCCGAGGAGCATCGATCATGATGTCGAAACGACTGAGGATGTCTGCGCCGAGGATTCCATCGAAGGCATGGTCGTCGGAAACGAGATCTTCATTCGGCAGGACGATGACGTCGCGATCGCTGATCGAGAATTCGCCGACGCGAAGCGAAGGAACACTTGCCAGGAATGCCTCGGTGGGTCCGCTGGCGCCCTGTACCTCGATTCGGCGGCTCGGCCCGCCCGAGAATCGTGCGGCGGTCTGTGCTGAGACAGCGCTCCATGACGCGCCAGTGTCGAGAACGAACCGCAGCGCGATGGGTTCGTCGTTCAGATAGACGGGCACCACGAGCCAGCCGAGATCGACCAGCGGCACCTCCATCTGTGCGCCCGCTGCGCTCGGAACCACCGCGGCAACCGTGCTCACCAGCATCGCCAGCGCTGCGATTCTGTTACACAAGCGAACGGGCATCGGTGACGGCTCGGCAAGACGGGGCGAAGTGGCGGACAAACTCTCCGACAGAGGATAGATACCGAGACCTACCTGTGGCCAGTTCGACCCTTGCTCAACGGTAAGGCGGCGTATGTCGGTGCACAGCAGGAGTTCATCGCAGGTGAGCGGGCAGCCCGCGGTGTCGTGTTACCAGTGCCAAACTCCGGAGAGTATTGCCGCCGGGAGCGCTGCCACCGCCCATGCCACCAGGACCCGTGGAGAGTTCCGTGGCGTGCCCCGCCACGTCTCCCAGGCGATCGCTGGCAGGGCGAATGCGACCAGCACGGCCCCGATGGCACCGGCACCGTAGCGGCCCAGCAACCAGCCGCCGACAAGACCGATGGCGGCGGCGCCGATGCCGTTCAGAACGCACCGGCCCCAGCTCCGCCCTCCCGCTTCGAGGCCGACCACACGGTGGGCCATCGTGGCCGCAGCTGCAGCCAGCAACAGTACCGTGAGCGCTCGCCAGGCCAGCGGCATGAGGATCGAGTTGATCGACAGGGTGTCCTCCTCCGACTCCGCCTCCAGTTCGGCACGCAGCAATTCCATGTCGGCAGCCATGAAGCCGAAATGGGCCACCAGTTCGGGGGAGAGACCGGATACCTGGCTCAAGTCTTCGACTACCGCGAACGGCGCGGCCGCCTGGATCCTGCCGGCCAATTCGAGATCCACGCCCGGAACGCCTACCAGGTCCGCGAGTGAGGCGCCGTTGAGGTCGAACGTGTGCGTGCGCGGTAATCCTCGGTACTGATCGAACAGCGTCGTTCCCGTCCGGAAGGCGCGGTTTGCCATCCATAGCTCTGGCGGCAGCTCACCGTCCTGGCCCAGGAACACCTCTGCAACGATCTCGTCGATCCAGCCGCCCTCGTCGGGGAATCGCTCTCGGTAGGCTTGGACAACGTCCATGGCCGACTGAGGTTTGGCCAGGTAGTAGACCTCGAACAGCTTCAGATAGACGTTCTCGAGGCCGCTCACCTCGGTGCTCGTCACGCCAAAGGGGGCGTAGAACTCCTCCGGTGGCCGTGACGCGCGGATGTCCTCGTGCATGGCCCAGCGGTAGAACAGCGAGGCGACCACACCCTCGGTAGCAAGCATGCGGGGCAGCGACTTGGGAGCGCCGGCAACCGCGCCCGGCAGAACGCTTTCGAGCAGATAGGCGTTGTACGGATCGCGGTCGCGGAGCACGCGCACGGGGAGATCGGCCTCGCGGGCAAAGTAGTTGTTCTTGACCCCGTGGTAGCGGAGAACGTCCTCATCGTTGCTGTACCAGGCGACGAATCCCAGGCGCATCGGCGGCGCGACGGCAAGTACGGCCCCGAGCTCCCGACGGTAGCTGTCGAGGTGTTCGTGCACCGTCGCCAGGCGCTCCGTATCGGCCGCGAGCGCCGCAAGCTGCGGCTGGTCGCCTGACTCGTCGAAAGCAACAGCCTGCAGGTGTTCGGCAAAACCTTCGTTGAGGGCGACGGCATGATCCGTGCGTACACCCAGGGCATGCACCTGGTTGGTGCCTACGTGGACCATCTCTCCAACGAGTTGGCGGCGGAGAACATGGGCCAGTTCATGAGGAACGATCTGGTCGATCGCGCCGAACGTGCCGGTGACGGGCCAGTCGCTATCGACGTCGACGTAGCCGTGGGTGCGTTTCTCGACCTCGCCGAGGAAGAAGCCCTCGCGGGCGAATCCGAACGACTGTGGCGCCAGCAGCACGTAGGCGGGTTCGACCGCGCGCGCGTCCTTGGCTGCCAGGTAGGTCTGCGTCATGCGATACACGCGCAACATCGTTCCGGACAACCCGCGGGACAGTCCCTCCAGCGCCGCGTTCGGTTCCGGATGATGCTGTAGCACCGGCAACCCCTCGCGCTCCTCGCCGGTCGGCGAGAGGATTACGAGCAGAGGCTCCTGTGCCCGGGCCGCAGGGGCCACCAGTCCAAGGCTACCTACGAGTAGCGCTATCGCGATACGGGTCCACATATCGGATCGTGTCCTTTCGGTGAGTGCGGAGGTGTCCTACTCAAGAAACAACGATCTCGGCCTCCGATTAGTTCCATCGGTGCGGGAAACGCATGCAAGGTGGCTTGCCCGAGCCGGGCGGCTCCCCGTACAATAAGCGACTGCGCTTCGAGTTCTCGGTTTATCCGAAGAAGCGCGGATCCCGCGCACCCGCGACAACGGCCGTGCGCGTGTCGCCCGCCCCATTTTGAACTGGAACGATCCATGTACGCCGTTATCGAAACCGGTGGAAAGCAGTACCGCGTCACCGAAGGTGAAGTCGTGCGCGTGGAGAAGCTGGACGACGAAGTCGGCAGCAAGGTCTCCATCGATGCCGCCTTCGTCGCCACGGACGACGCTGTTCACGTAGGCACACCCGTCGTCAAAGGTGCCAAGGTCAACGCCACCGTGGTGGACATCGACCGCGGCGCGAAGGTCATCGCCTTCAAGAAGAAGCGTCGCAAAGGCTACAAGCGACGCATTGGTCACCGTCAGATGTACACGGCGCTGAAGATCGACGAGATCGTCATGCCCAAGAAACGCGCGGCCAAGAAGAAGGCCGAGGCCGAGGAAGGCGAGGAATAGTCCCATGGCACATAAGAAAGGTCAGGGCAGTAGCCGGAATGGCCGCGACAGCAACGCGCAACGTCTCGGCGTGAAGCGCTTCGGCGGCGAGTTCGTCACCGGTGGTTCGATCCTCGTGCGTCAGCGCGGTACGCCCCTCAAGCCGGGCGAGAACGTCGGTCACGGCAAAGACAACACGCTCTTCGCCAAGGTCGACGGCTTTGTCTCGTTCCGCGATCGCGGTCGCAAGGGCAAGTTCGTCTCAGTTCTGCCCAAGGCATAAGCCCTCGGGCAGAGTCTCCCGCGGCCGCATTGGCTCCGGGTCGCTGACGAAGTCGCCCCCACCGTCCATGCCGGTGATGTCTCATGTTTCGCGACATCGTTCGAATACGCGTGCAGTCCGGTGACGGCGGGCGCGGGGCAGTTTCCTTCCGGCGAGAGAAGTTCGTCCCGTTTGGCGGACCCGACGGCGGCGACGGCGGTAACGGCGGCAGCGTCTGGATCGTTTGCGATGGCGACCAGCACCATCTCGGCGACTTTCGCGACAACGAGCTGTTCAAGGCCGAGCACGGCGTTCCCGGCGACGGCAACAAGTGTTACGGACGCAATGGCTCTGATCGTGAGATCACGGTGCCGCCCGGCACCCTGGTGTTCGACGTCGAGAGCGGCGACGAGATCGCCGATCTCGAACGTCCGGGGCAGCGCGTGAAGATTGTTGCCGGCGGCCATGGGGGACGCGGCAACGCACGGTTCGCCACCTCCAAACGTCAGGCCCCGCGCTATGCTCAGCCAGGCCTCCCGGGTGCGGCCCTTTCCTTGCGCCTGGAACTGAAACTGATCGCCGCGGTTGGCCTTGTCGGCCGCCCGAACGCCGGCAAGACGACGCTGCTGAGGACCCTGACCCGTTCCAAGGGCAAGGTCGCCCCCTACCCATTCACGACGATCAGCCCCAATCTCGGCGTGCTCGAGCTCGGTGACTACGATCGAGCTGTTGTTGCCGACGTACCGGGACTGATCGAAGGGGCTCACCGGGGTGAAGGGCTCGGTCTGACGTTCCTCCGTCACATCGAGCGCACACAGGCGCTGGTAGTAATGGTGGACGCCGCCACGCTCGAGGGTGAGCCGATCGACCACTACCACGAGGTATGCCGCGAACTCGAGGCGTATGAACCTGAGCTGCTCGAGCGGCCAAGAATACTGGTGGCGAACAAGATTGATTTGGAGCCGGACGTGGACCGGCTCGAGGCGTTGCGCGCAGTGGCGGCGGCCGAGGGCATCGACTACGCGGAAGTGTCGGCGGCCGATGACCGTGGTCTGGACGGGGTCGTCGACTGGGTGCGTGGCCAAAGCCTCGGCGACGCAGAGGTATCCTAGCGAGCAGGGGCTGCGCGGCCACGCCCCGCAGTCCGAGGAAGACGTGGCGTGTGGGCCCCCTGTGGGACGCATGCGCGAGAGAGACCAGGAGGTCAGGCAGTTGGCAGTCAAGCGGATAGGGGTTTTCGGCGGCACATTCGATCCGCCGCACCTCGGGCATCTGCTGCTTGCGGAGACGATCCGCGAGCAGTTCAAGCTCGATGAGGTGCTGTTCGTGCCGTGTAATGAGCCACCCCATAAGGACCGTGAAGACCTGACGACAGCCACGCATCGCTACGCCATGGTCGTGGCCGCCACACTCCACAATCCGGCCTTCACGCCGGCCGCTGTGGAGGTTAACCGTCCTGGCAAGAGCTACAGCATCGATACCCTGCGCGCGCTCGCCGCGGATTATGGCCCGGACGTCGAACTCTACTTCGTTGCGGGATTGGACTCGATGCTGCAGATCGATAGCTGGCACGAGCCCGAGGCACTGCTCGACAGCTGCCATGTGGTCGTGGTTTCGCGGCCGGGAAGCAGCTTCGAGAAGCTGCGCGATGTTCTGCCCGAGCGTTGTCACGAGCGCATTGTCGATGCCAGCGGTGGTCAGGAAGCTGTCGAAACGAGGGGGCTGCGTATCTACCTATCCGACGCGGTGTATCTGGCGCTCTCTTCGACCGAACTTCGCCAGCGAGTGCGTAGTGGTCTGGGAATTCGGTACCGCGTGACGCCCGAGGTCGAGCGGTACATCAAGTCGCACGAGCTGTATCAGGCGCGGGCGACGGAGGTGGCCTCCTGATGGACGAGACCGAGCCCCGCAAAGCCGGCCTGGCGGCCGACCTGCCGCCGGATGTGCGTGATGTGCTCGGCGTTCTCGACGAGGGAAAAGGCCGGTCGCTTGTCGTTCTCGACATGCGGCAGGTCTCGGGCTTTACGGACTTCATGGTGCTGTGCAGCGGGCGCAGCGAGCCGCACGTCCGCGCCCTGGCGGACGCGGTGGACAAGCATCGGCGCCAGCGAGGCTCGAAGCCAGCGCACATCGAAGGGCGCGCCGAAGGGTGCTGGATTCTGATGGACTACTTCGACCTCATCGTGCACGTCTTCACTGAGCACAACCGTGACTTCTACCAACTCGAGCGCCTGTGGCGCGATGCGCCGTTGCTCGAGTGGAAAGCCGCGCCGCCCTCCGACGCGTGACCGACCTCGCCTTCTGCTGGCCGGGGAAGACATCGGCCGCCTACGCGCGCACAGGCATCGAAGACTACGTTGCCCGCATCCAGCACTATCGACGGTGTCGCGTTGTGATTACGCCAGAGGAGCCGCGCGGGAATCAGTACTCGGACAAGCACCGTGTCGAGCGTGAGGGGGACCATCTCCTGAAGCGCGTGGGCGATCTCGACCCCGCCTGGATCTGTGCGCTCGATCCGGCCGGAAAGCCCGTCAGCACACGGGATTTCGCAGAGTTACTGCGATGTCAGCTGTACGAAGACACGCGCACGCCGGTGTTTGTCGTGGGCGGTCCGGATGGACTATCCTATGCGGTCCGCGAACGGGCAGACCGGCTCCTGAGCCTGTCTCCATTCACCCTGCCCCACGACATGGCCAGACTAGTCTTGACCGAGCAGGTCTACCGGGCTCTGACGATCATTCACGGTCATCCTTACGACCGCTAGAAACCGACACCCGTAAGAGAGCGAGAGAACCTATGAGGGCGGTGCAGAGAAAGAAACTCGAGGCTGAGCTGCTGACCCGGCGGCGCGTTCTGGTGAACGCGCTCAAGAACGGGCAAGCGGAAAAGCGACGCGGCGATGATGATGGGCCGTTGGACCTGGCCGACACGGCCATGGAGCTCCGCAACCAGGAGTTCAACTACAGCCTTTCCGAGAAAGAGCGAGCCGAGCTGGTGTCCATTGACGAGGCGCTCGTGCGCATCGACGAAGGTGTGTACGGCGAGTGTGAAGAGTGCGGGGAGAAGATCACCGACGCACGGCTGAAGGCGATTCCCTGGGCCGCGCTGTGCATCACGTGCCAAGAGAAGAAGGAAGAACTGGCGAGTCTGTAGGCATGACCGTTCCGCGAATGCTGGGGCTGGTGGCTGTGATGCTGATCGTGGCGTCAGCTGTTGCCGTCTCGCAGCTGAACGACGCCCCGACAACGCTCACGGTTCCGGGTATGTCCTCCTTCACGGCGCCCCTGTGGGTGATCCTGTTCGCGGCGGTCTTTGTCGGAGGCACTCTGACGGCGGCCTACTTCACGGCACTTTCCTCGCGCACGGCGATGGCCAGGTGGCGCCAGGAACGACTCGACCGACAGACCGCGCGTGTCGACCGTTTGCACGCTGACGGCATCCGCGCCCTGCTTGCCGGCGATGTCGAGCGGGCGCGGCAGTGCTTTGTCGAGGTAACGGAACTTGCCCCGGAGCGCGGCGAAGCGTGGCTGCTTGCCGGCGATGCGGCGCGGCTCGGAGGCGAAGCCGAAGAGGCGGCTGAGCTGCACCTTCGCGCCCAGGGCCTGATGCCCGACGAACCGCGTGTTCTCGAGGCGCTGTCACGCGATGCTGAAAGCGCCGGCGATCTTGAACGCGCGCGTCGGTATCAAGAACAGCTCATCGACCGTCAGGGCGCAACGCCGGCACGCCGTGAACGGCAGCGCGACCTTGCGATCGCGGCCCGGGACTGGCGCCCTGCGCTGGTTGCCGAGGAGGAATGCGCCCGCGGTCGCAGACGTAGTGTCGGCGAAGAGCGCCTGCTGCGTGGTCTACGCATCGAGGCGGCCGCCGCCGAGGCGGCCGCCGGCGACAGCGAAACTGCACTGATCGCTGCCCGTCGGCTGGCCAATGAAGCACCCGACTTCGAACCGGCCTACGGCGTGCTGGCGGACATTCACAGGGCACAGGAGAACGATGACGCGGCGGCCGAGGCGTTACAGGAGGGGTACGTCGCGACCTCGTCATTGGAACTGCTGCAGCGGCTGGTATCACTGCGGCTGGAATTGGAGCAGCCGGAGGCGGCCATCGCCGCTCTGCGGCAAGCATCTGTCCAGCTGGAGCCGGATCCGGCCCTGGCCGCGAGAATCATGTTGGGCAGGCTCTACCATCGAGTGGGGTTGGTCGAGGAAGCCGACGACGAGTTCGCTGTCGTGGCCGATCGCGTCGACAGGTCACCCGTCGTCGACTACTACCGCGCCCGCGCGGCACAGCGCAGCGGCGATGCGGAGACGGCGTACGAGGTGCTGCGCCATGCAATCCGCACCGCCGGCTACATGGACGTGCGCTACGTCTGCCACGATTGCGGTACGGAGCACGCCGACTATGGCCGCCGCTGCAGTCGATGCGGCGAGTGGGGAACGCTGGGAATGGACATTTCGCGCGACGCCCATGCGGCAGAACCGGTTCGCGCTCCGGTCATCTGAAACACGCCTTCCGCGACCGTCTGCAGTTGCATGGCGCATCTGGCGACGACCTGGCTATCGCATGTTTTGCCGCTGCGGTGTCTGGCCTGCCCTGCCCGCACGCGCGGTAGTGGCCCGAGTCCTCTCCTCTGTCGGTCGTGTACCGCAGAACTGCATGCTCTGAGGTGCCGAGACTGGGAGATTGATGGCACCAGCGGGGCGTCCGGCTTCCGTTACGAAGGCGCCGCGCGGGCCCTGGTGCGGGCACTCAAGTTCCGCGGCGCGCTGGGCGCGGCGGCGCCGCTGGGCTCGGTGTTGGGCGCCGCGCTGGACGAGCTTGCTCCGGGCGCGGTGGGAATCGTCCCGGTGCCGCTCCACTGGCGGCGACGCTGGCAGCGCGGTCACAACCAGAGCGCTGCGCTGGCGCGTGCCGTGGCCGCAGCACGGCCGGGCTTCCGGGTTCTGGCGGCGCTTCGCAAACCGCGTGCGACGCGCCCGCAGGTGGGGCTTGGTGGCGGCCGACGCCGCCGCAACGTCGACGGAGCTTTCGCCGTGGCTCGCCTGCACATCCCGAAGGTACTGGGGGCCCGATTGGTGCTCGTCGACGATGTGGTCACCACGGCGGCCACCCTGCGCGCGGCACGCGACGTTCTCGTCGCGGCGGGTGCGTCCGAGGTAACTCTTGCTGCGGCGGCGGTTGCCGTGGAGGTCAGGACCGGTCGCTGAGCCTGGCGATCAGGTCGCGGCGCACGGCGATGGTCTGCTCGCTGAACCACGACTCGAGGAAACGAAGATCGAGCGCTTTGCGCGTATGTTGCAGTCGCTCCGTGATCGGGGCCACCAGGCTTCCCTTCATGGCCGCGAACTCCGCCTGCGACTTGCCGAAGTCCTTAGCCACATCCGCGGCTCGCTGGATTGCCGCATCGGAGTCGGTTGCGACCTCGTCGAGCAGCCCGACATCCACGGCCTCGGCGGGCGACAAAAGGGCGCCGCCCAGAATTACGCGGCGCGCGTGGTCGGCCGACAGCTTGCCACGCAGGATCTCGGTAACCACGGCCGGCAGCGTCAGGCCGATGGCCATCTCGTTCATGCCGATCTTGAATGGACCGTCGACCCCGACTCGGTAATCGCACGCCATCGACAGGACACATCCGCCCGCCACCGCGTGTCCATTTACCGCGGCAATCAGGGGGAAGCGCGCCGTCAGCGCCAACGTCATGAGCACAGAGAAACGCTCGATGAAGGCTTCCATTTCCTCCCGAGTCAATGGATCAACTTCCACGAGATTCAGCCCTGCCGAGAAGACGGCGCCCTCGCCGGTGATGACTGTGGGGACCTGCTCGCGCTGGAGTTCAGCCACGAGCTCTTCGATTACTCGCGGACCGAGGGCATTGGCGGCGCCAAATTCCATATGCAGAATGCGGACGCCATCGGCGGATGTGGAACGAATCATCGGTGCCTCGCGTGCCCTGCGGTTCCGGCCCCGCTAGCCCGGCGGCCAGGCCAGGCTGCGACCAGCAAGCAGGTGCAGGTGAATATGAAACACGGTCTGCCCGCCATCGGCGTTGCAGTTGAACACGGTTCGGTAGCCACTTTCCTCGTAGCCCTTGGCGCGAGCGATGTCTCGGGCCATGGCCACCAGGTGGCCGACGAGCGCCTCGTCGGCGTCGCCGAGGTCATTTAGGGTGGCGATGTGGCGGCGTGGCACCACGAGCACATGCAGCGGCGCCTGCGGCACGATGTCTTCGAACGCCAGTGCGAACTCATCCTCGCGGACAACCTTGGCGGGAATCTCACCGGCGGCGATCTTGCAGAACAGACAGTCGTTGGACATTACCCCTCCGGTACCTCGCAGCTACTCTCGAAAACGCTCGACCCTGGCGCCGACCGTCGCCAGTTTCTGCTCGAGATTCTCGTAACCTCGGTCGAGATGGTACAGGCGGTCGATCACGGTTTCGCCCTCGGCGACGAGGCCCGCCAGAACAAGCGACGCGGAAGCGCGCAGATCGGTGGCCATGACGTGTGCCGCGCTGAGCGGCGTCGGCCCGCGTACCAGAGCGTTGTGCCCGTCGATGGTGATGTCCGCCCCCATCCGATGTAGTTCAGGGACATGCATGAAGCGATTCTCGAAGATCGTCTCGCGAATCACCGCGCTGCCCACGGCCTGCGTCATGAGCACCATGAACTGAGCCTGCATGTCGGTCGGAAACCCCGGGTAGGGCTGTGTGCGGACATCCACCGGGTGGAGTTCGCCACGCGACACCACGATGCGGTCTGAATCGGTCACGATCTGGGCGCCACTGGCGCGCACGCGGTCCACGGCGGTCTGCAGATGCTCCGTAACGCAGTGAGTGAGCTCGAGTTCGTTGCCGAGCAATGCGCCCGCCACCAGGTACGTGCCGGCCTCAATGCGATCGGGGATCACGTGATGCGTACCGCCGCCAAGCTCTTCGACGCCATGGATCGTGATGGTGTGCGACCCGGCACCCTCAATGCGGGCGCCCAGCGTCGTCAGCAGCGCAGCGAGATCGTTGATCTCGGGCTCCCGCGCCGCGTTGCGCAAAGTGGTGGTTCCCTCGGCCAGGGTGGCGGCCATCATGCAGTTCTCGGTGCCGCCCACGGTGGGGATATCGAAAGCGATCTCCGCGCCGCGGAGACGATCGCAGCGAGCCTCGACATAGCCATCTTCCAGGTGCAGTTCGGCGCCCATCTCCTCGAGTGCGGCGAGGTGACGATCGACCGGGCGGGCACCAATCGCGCAGCCGCCCGGAAGCGACACGCGAGCCCGTCCGGTGCGCGCGAGAAGCGGGCCAAGCACCAAGAAGCTGGCGCGCATTGTCTTCACGAGATCGTAGGCCGCCTCGGAGCCGGTGGCACCGCGACCGCGGGTGACGACAACACCGGGCGCAGGTCTCGACACCTCCACTCCTAGCTGATCGAGCAGACGGCACGTGGTGTCGACATCGCGGACGGCGGGGACGTTGTGCAGACGCACCTCGGCATCGGTAAGCAGCGTCGCGGCCAAGGCCGGCAGAGCCGCGTTCTTGGCACCTCCCACCGCCACAGTGCCGGTCAGGGCGTGCCCGCCCTCGATACGGAGTTTTTCCATGCTTGCGATCCTAGCAGTCTGTGGTGACAGCCCGATGGGTCGTCGTCGCGCCGCTCAGCGTCGTCGCGCCGTCAGGACGCGCGGGATGCCCTGAAAGTCGTCGTCGATCGTGACGCGGTCCCAGCGGCCATCGCTGGCCAACAGTTCCCGCACAGCGTGTTCCTGTCCGTAGCCGAGCTCGAGAAGTAGCGGGCGCCCCGGTCGCAACAGCGCGGCCGCTTGGGGTATGACGCGAATGTACACCTCAGTTCCCGTTGGGCCGGCCTCCCAGGCGAGTGCCGGCTCGTGATCGCGAACCTCGGGCTGGGTGACGTCGCCACAGGCAGCATAGGGCGGATTGCACACGATCGCTCCCAGATCGCCGAGGGCGTCGGCGTTCGTTGCCACGGCGGTCAGCAGGTCCGCGCCGCACACCGTGACGCGGTCCTGCAGTTGATGGTCGCGTGCGTTTCGCAGCGCCATACGGCGCGCCGCAACCGCGCGGTCGATTGCCAGGATGCGAGCGTTTGGCCGCGCACGGCCAAGAGCCACGGCAATCGCTCCGCTGCCGCAACACAGGTCGATCGCCCAGCCATGCGCTTCGTCCCAAGCCTCCAGGGCGGTTTCCACGAGTTGCTCGGTCTCGGGTCGCGGAATGAACACGCCGGGCGCGACGCGTACGCTGAAGTCGAGAAAATGAGCACGGCCGAGAATGTACTGGAGCGGCTCATGGGCAAGACGCCGCGCTACGAGACTCTCGAAGGTCTCCGCGGCGGGCGCTGCGAGCGGTTCGCGTAGCCGCGCGAGGACGCCGGCGCGGTCGGTGCCGAGCGCATGGGCCAATAGCGCCATCGCCTGCACCCGCGGGGCGTCGATCGCCCGCTCGCGAAAGCGTCGTTCCACCTCATGCAGCAGGGAGGCGGTGGTGCCCGAGGTGTCGGTCACCGCTGTCAGCTGGCCGCGGCCGGCTGGAACTCCTCTTCGAGCCGCTGCGCCTCGAACGCCGCAACAGTCTGATCGAGCAACTCGTCGAGATCGCCGTCTAGAACCTCGGGGAGCTTGTGCACTGTGAGGTGAATACGGTGATCGGTGACCCGGTTCTGCGGGAAGTTGTACGTACGGATCTTCTCGCTTCGGTCGCCGCCCCCCACCATTCCCTTGCGCTCGGCGGCGCGTTCGGAGGCCAGCTCTTGCTGCTTGAGGTCGTACAGACGTGAGCGCAACACGCGCATCGCTTTGGCGAGGTTCTTGTGCTGCGATTTTTCGTCCTGGCAGGAGACCACGAGACCGGTCGGCTCGTGGGTCAAACGAATCGCAGACTGTGTCGTGTTCACGCTCTGTCCGCCGGGACCGGACGAACAAAACCGATCGATACGAACTTCGTTTTCGTCGATCTCGACCTCGACCGCCTTGGCCTCAGGCATCACCGCCACGGTGATGGCCGAGGTGTGGATGCGACCTGACGACTCCGTCTCGGGCACGCGCTGAACCCGGTGAACGCCGCTCTCGTGCTTGAGCCGACTGTACGCTCCGTTGCCCTCGATCACCGCGATTACCTCTTTGAGGCCGCCGGTCCCGGTGCTGCTGTCGCTCATGATCTCGACGTTCCAGCGTCTGCGTTCCGCGTAGCGCTGGTACATGCGGAAGATCTCAGCGGCGAACAGCGCCGCCTCTTCACCGCCAGTCCCGGCGCGCACCTCGATGACGACGTTCTTGGCGTCGTTCGGGTCTTTGGGCAGGAGCATGCGAAGCAGGTCGCTCTCCAGCGTTTCCTGCTGGCCTTCGAGGCTAGTGATCTCCTCAGCGGCCAGTTCCCGCATTTCGGGATCGGCTTCCTCGAGAAGCGCCCGGCTGTCGCTGATGCCTGTTTCGACGGTAAGGAGCTGCCGATAGGCACCGACGATGCCGTCGAGCTCAGCGTGCTGTTTGATCAGCGTTGTGTAGCGAGTCGTGTCCTGAATGACCTCGGGGCGCACGATCTCCTGGTTGAGCGCCTCGAACTTGGCTTCCAGTTCCTGGAGCCGGGTCAGAACCTGCTGCTGCACAATCGATCAACGACCTTTCGGTCGCAGCCCCTCATCAGACATTGACGGCTAACCGGCGTCAGCTCTCGTCCGACGACTCAGCTTCGGGCTTCGCGGGTGCTTCCGGCTCTGCAGCATCATCCGTCTTGTAGAACTTCTGATACTTGCGCTGGAACTTCTCGACCCGACCAGCGGTATCGATGAAGCGCTGCTGGCCGGTAAAGAACGGGTGCGACGCCGAAGATATTTCGACACGGAGAACGAAGTGCTCGACACCATCGATGTCACGAGTCTCGTCACTCGTCTTGGTGGAGCGGGTCACCAACTCAAAATCGGCTGACGCGTCCACGAAGACGACCGGATGGTAATCCGGGTGGATTCCTTCCTTCATGGGTAGGTCCTTCCTCGCGGTTGCAGAGATCGACTAAGCGAACTAGCAAGTAAAAAGGGGGGGGCGTGCCCGAACGGGCAACCGGTAAAGATTAGCATGCGGAGGGCCGTTCGGACGGCCGTATAGCCGCTCTTGTCGTCGCCGGGGGCGCAACCCGCGGCGAACGATCGGCAAGCTGCGGGGCGCGCTCAGTCCTCGAAGATCTTCATCGACTCGAGAAAGTCGTCGTTGCTGGCGGTTTGGTCGATCCTTTGCATCAGCAACTGCATTCCCTCCTCCGGATCCAGCGGCATGAGGATCTTGCGCAGCAGCCAGATGCGCGCAATGGCTTCGGCGTCGAGCAGGAGCTCCTCCTTGCGGGTGCCCGACCGTCGCAGGTCTATCGCCGGCCAGATGCGTCGGTCGGCCAGACGGCGATCGAGGACGATCTCGGCGTTGCCTGTGCCCTTGAATTCTTCGAAGATCACCTCGTCCATGCGGCTACCGGTGTCGATGAGTGCCGTGGCGACGATCGTGAGCGAGCCGCCCCCTTCGAGCTTGCGGGCAGAGCCGAAGAAGCGTTTGGGTTCCTGCAGGGCCTTGGCGTCGACTCCGCCCGACATGATCCGCCCCGATTGCGGGCACACCGCGTTGTGAGCTCGGGCCAGTCGCGTAATCGAGTCGAGCAGGATGACCACATCGTTCCCCTGCTCAGCCAACCGTCGTGCCTTGTTGATCACGATGTCAGCGACCTTCACGTGCCGTTTGGCGGGCTCATCGAAGGTCGAGGCGATCACCTCGCCCTGTACCGCCTTGGCCATTTCGGTGACCTCTTCGGGCCGCTCGTCGACCAGCAATACGAGCAGCACAGCCTCCGGATGGCTGGCGGTGATCGCGTGCGCGATGCTCTGCAGGAGGACGGTCTTGCCGGCGCGTGGGGGCGAAACGAT
>JAJCXS010000254.1 GCA_029263335.1 Acidobacteriota bacterium
GGTACTGCTCGATGTTGCCGAGCTACTCCCTGCCGCCCTCGTGATCGCATCCGTTCGGGATCCTCGGGATCAGGTCGCTTCCGAGTTGACGGTGGGGCTGAGGCAGCTGGGCGCCGGCGAACACGCCCCTCATATCCAACGACGCGACGTCGCGCTATTGGCCCATCTGTATGCGGATTACTGCCGCGAGGTTCTTGCCCTGCGTGACAGCCATCCCGAGCGAATCCACATCGTTCGTTACGAAGATCTCGCCTTCTTTAGTGATGACGTTCTGGCGCGACTGCGAGTCGCCACCGGACTCGACTTACCCTTTGATGCCACCGAGCCGTGGCCGCGCGTCTCGCCGCTGGCGAACCTGCAGAGTGGACCATCCCGCAGCGATCTTTACGGTGGACCAGTAAAGACAAGCTCGGTGGGCCGGTTTGATCGGGACCTCACGGTCGTGGAGGTCGCCGAGGTCGAAAAGGCCGTTCCCGAGCTCATGGATGCGCTCGGCTACCCATTACCGGCGCGCCGCCTGGTGCCAACGCGAGCATGAAAACCCATGTTGATGAAGCGATGCGGCCTTGCCCGAGCGGTGCTTCCAGTTCGGCTGACGCACGTGCAGCCGCTCCTCCGCCGATGAGTTATTGGAAACGGCGCTGGGACCGCCACTTGGATGGGCTTCAGGACGATGACCCGTGTCGCCAGGTTGGCCGAACGCTTCACCAGCAGCCGATGGGCGCGACTATGTTTCGCAGCATGCTCGCCCGCGTCGTC
This sequence comes from Acidobacteriota bacterium, assembly GCA_029263335.1. Classification (GTDB taxonomy): domain Bacteria; phylum Acidobacteriota; class UBA890; order UBA890; family WLXD01; genus WLXD01. Next base: position 760 of record JAJCXS010000254.1, read on the forward strand.
GACCAACTAGAGCTACAGCCCGACCATCGGGTCTTGGATCTGTGCTGCGGCAACGGGTTGCTCTCCACCGAGATCGCTGCACACTGCCGAAGTGTCCTGGCCGTCGACTTCAGCCACGAGCTCATCAAACAAATGGCGGCCCAGCGTCGACTGAACGTCACCGCGATCGTCGCCGACGCCGTCAACGTCTGCTTTCGGCCAGCCTCGTTCGACAGAATCCTGGTCGCTGCGGCAGTACAGCAGTTCACTGAACCCGAGGTGATCCGTCTCTTCGAGCGCATGGCGTCTTGGCTGAAGCCGGGAGGAATCCTTCTGGTAACGGACGTTCTGGACTCCGAACGCATATGGCGCTTCTATGACACGGAGCAACGCAGAGGCCTCTATTTTGAGCAGACGATGGCTGGCGCGCCGATTCTCGGCACCTGGATCAACCGGACCTGGCTGCGCCACCTCGCGTGCCACGCCGGGTTCGAGCAGTGCGTGCCGATGGAGCAGCCGAGTTCCTATTGGTACTCCCACTACCGATTCGACTTCGTTTGTCGAAGACGGACGCGTCACATGGCGCGGGGCTGAGTACTCCATGGTGACACATGCGCGTGCAATGTCCGGCTCGCTCGAGATCAGCGTGATCATCGCAACGCGTGATACGCGGGCTCTCGTAACGCGCTGTATTTCCTCCTTGCTGTGCGCCGGCCTGACGGCAGATCGCATCGTCGTGATCGACGACGGAAGTACCGATGGCACGACAAACTGGCTGCGTCGGCAGTTCCCGCGCATGATCGTTGTTCGGTCGGCCGTTTCTCAAGGCTTCACCAGGGCCGTCAACCGAGGTGTGTTGTCCGCGCCTGAGTCAGACCTCCTGTGGCTGCTCAACAGCGACACGGAGGTAGAGCCGGGAGCCACTGGGGCGCTTCGCAGCGCCTTCGTCGCGGATCCGCGTCTCGGGATCGTGGGGCCCGCGCTCTTCCACAACGATGGACGAGCGCAGTGGAGCGGTGGGCCGGAGCCTGGACTTGCCTGGCTGTTCGGCCTCGCGAGCGGATTGTCGGCGGCCTTCTCCGGAAGGCGGCTTCTACGGAAGCCCGACCGGTTGCATAAGCGATCGGTTCAATGGGTGCCCGGGGCGGCCCTCGCGGTCCGGCGAGCGACATGGGAAGCGTGTGGGCCGCTGGACGAACGGTTCGAACTGTACGCACAAGACCTCGACTTGTGCTGCTCAGCGCGTGCGTGTGGGTGGTCCGTTGACCTAGCGTCTAGCTGTCGCGTGATCCACGACCAGGGGGCGACAGTCAAGCACGTCTTGAAGACGAGAGGCTCTCAAGACCCACGCAGGCTTTGCGCGGACCTGTTGCGGTGGGCAGCCAAGCGCAGAGGCGCCGGGTGGGCACAACGGGCGCGGCTGGCCCTGGGCGCGGGAATCATGGCGCGGATGATGCTCCGCCCGGGAGAATGGCCCGCCGGACATAGCGCCGACGCCAGGGGATGCCGGCGCGAATGGCAACAGGCGCTAACCGAGTTGTCCGCATGACCGCCGCGCAACGCGCCTTCTTCCGGGCTGCTCCCGGCTACGGTGAGCTGTTCCGAGCCCTCATCGAACGGGACCTGCGAGTGCGCTATCGACGGTCGGCTCTTGGTATCGCTTGGACGATGCTGCAACCGCTCCTGATGATGGCGGTCTTGACGCTCGTCTTCAGCGGTATCTTCCGGTCATCGATCGAGAACTACCCCGCCTACGCACTGCCCGGGCTTCTCTTCTGGAACTTCTTCAGTCAGAGCGTGGGGGCCTCGATGAGGAGCTTGCAGGCCAATGCCTCGCTGCTCACCAAGTTGCCGGTCTCGCCGTTCGTCTTTCCTGTCGCAGCAGTCCTCGCCGGTGTCGTCAACCTGGTTCTCGCCCTCGTTCCCATGTTGGCCATCCTGGCGGCAATGGGCCATCCATGGAGCCTTTCGTTGCTTGCTCTACCGGGGGCGGTGCTCATCGCGACCGTCTTCACCGTAGGAACCGGACTGATGCTGGCGCCGTTGGCGGCGTTCTTCTCCGACACGGTGGAAATCGTAGGAGTGCTGCTGACGGCGCTGATGTACGCGACCCCGATCATCTATCCGGCGAGCATCGTCCCTGCGGAGTACGCGTGGCTGGTAGCTTGGAATCCCCTGCGGCCGATCCTGGAAGCGCTGCGAACACCTGTGTATCTGGGGCAGTGGCCGACACTTGGCACCTGGCTCGTGGCGAGCAGCCTCGCTG
>JAJCXS010000255.1 GCA_029263335.1 Acidobacteriota bacterium
CCGGGGTCGCTGTACGACCGCGCGCTGGAGTTCGTGCGCGCCGAGATACGCGTGCAAGGCGAGCCGGTGCATGACGAACTGCAGCGGGTCGTCTACGGGCTGTATGTACTGGCGCGTGCGGGCACTGCCGATGTCGGCGTAATGGACTTCATGCGGCAGCGCTACCGCGATCAGATGCCGCCCGAAACGCGGGTCATGTTGGCGGCCGCCTACGCCGCCACCGGCAACACTCCGGCCATCGAGGAGTTGCTCTTCGGCCTGCAGGAGATCGAGGAGTTCAATCGCCAGACCGGCGCCAACTTCAACTCTCCCGTGCGCAACCGGGCGCTGTTGCTGATGGCGATGCTCGATGCCCGCCCAGACGATTTCCGCATCACCGATCTGGTGCGACGACTGAGCCGCGATGCGGAGCAGGGCCGGTGGAACACGCAGGAGTCTTCCTTCGCGTTGCTGGCGCTCGGGCGGATGCTGGCGGCGGGCGAGGGGCAGGCGTTCCGCGGCACGGTCGAGCACGGCGACGACCTTCTGGGAACATTCGATCAGGAAGGAGCGACGTTCGCGACGATCGCCGGGCCGGGCGCGCTTCAAATCACGTTGGACGAAGAGATCCCGGGGCCGGGAGCCTTCTACGTGGAGACGACCCGGGGCGTGCCCACCGAAGAGACCTTCGAACAGCGCCGCGACGGCCTGGAGGTACGGCGCAGCTTCCTGACTCGGAGCGGCGGCACGGTCGATCTCGACTCGGTGCAGCAGGGCGACTTGCTGGTGCTACGCGTGGAGGTCCGCTCGCTCGCCGGGCGGGTCGACAATGTTGTTGTGCAAAACCTGCTGCCATCGGGGCTCGAGGTCGAGAACCCGCGCCTGTCGAGCACCGAGACGCTGCGCTGGATGCAATCCTCCGACATGGATCCTGACTACGTTGATCTGCGTGACGATCGCATCCTGCTGTTCACGTCGCTGCCCGCTGACGACTGGCTCACCGGATATGCACTCGTCCGCGCGGTGACGCCGGGGCGCTTCGCCGTACCCCCGACCCAGGTGGAGGCGATGTACGACCCACGCCTGCGGGCCAACACACCAGGCGATGAACTCGTCATCGGCCGGCGGTAGGGAGGTGCGCAGACGGCTGACGCTGGCCGGCGCCACGGCGGTCCTCGCCGTGGTCACGGCATGGGGCCTGGATGCCGCGTTCCCGTTCCCTCACGAGGCCCTTGCTCCCGAGGCGGCACGGGTCGTTGTTGACCGCAACGGCGGGGTGCTGCGTGTCGCCCTGCCCCCCGACGGGCGTTATCGCCTGCCCGTGGCGCTGGATGAGGTCGCGCCCGACATGGTGCGCACGCTGCTCGCCTCCGAGGATGGCTGGTTCTACTGGCATCCCGGCGTCAACCCGCTGGCCGTGTTGCGCGCTGCAATCTCCAACGTTCGCGCCGGCCGCATCGTTTCCGGTGCGTCGACGTTGCCCATGCAGATCGCGCGTATGGCCGAACCGCGCGCACGCACAGTGCCCGCCAAGCTCATCGAGATGGCGCGAGCCCTGCAGTTGGAATGGCACTACAGCAAGGCCGAATTACTAGAAACCTACCTCAACATGACCCCCTACGGGGGCAATCTCGAGGGCGTCGGCGCGGCGTCTGCGGCCTACTTCGACAAGTCGCCGGCGCAGCTGTCGGTAGGCGAGGCCGCGCTGCTGACGGCACTGCCACGCTCGCCGGTACGCTACGACCCCGAGAGGTTCCCTGAGGCCGCCGCCGCGGCACGCAATCGTGTGATCGAACAGCTACTGACACGCGGCGAACTGACTGCCGCCGATGCGGCCGATGCACGACTCCAGCCGATCCCGAGCCGCCGTCGTTCGGCGCCGTTTCGGGCCCCGCATGCCGCCGCCATGGCGTTGGGTCGTCTGCCAGGTGAAACCCGCATCGAGACCACCATAGATCTGGCGATCCAGAGCAGCGTTGAAGCGCGCTTGCGGGGACGCATCGACGAACTGCGCGCCGGGGGCGTCGGTAACGCTGCCGCCGTGGTTATCGACAACGCAAGCGGAGAGATCCTCGCCCTGGCGGGTTCGACGACGTTCTTCGAGCCCGACTTCCAGGGGCAGGTCAACGGAGCTACGGCGCGCCGTTCGCCCGGTTCCACGCTCAAACCGCTGCTGTACGGCCTGGCCATCGATCGAGGCGTGATTGGCCCTGACACCTATCTGCTCGATGTGCCCACCGACTTTGCCGGCTATGTTGCCGAGAACTATGACGGTACCTATCGGGGCAAGGTCACGGCCGCGAGGGCTCTGGCCGATTCCCTCAACGCCCCCGCGGTGCGTTTGTTGGCGCGCACGGGGCTCGACCGCTTCCACGATCTGCTACGGCGTGGCGGACTCGAGAGCATCGACAAGCCTGCGTCCCACTATGGTCTGCCGCTGATCCTCGGTGCCGCCGAGGTGCGGCTGGTCGACCTGGTCGGTCTCTACGCGGCGTTGGCGCGCGGCGGCGTCCACGTCCCGGCCCGCCTGCTGGTCTCACCTGACAAGGTGCGGGGTCAGCGTCTGCTTTCCGCCGAGGCGTCGTGGCTTATCACCGAAGCTCTGCGCGATGTGCAGCGGCCCGACTTCCCCGAGGCCTGGGCGCTTACCCGGCAGGTGCCGGACATCGCCTGGAAAACGGGCACGTCGTACGGTCATCGTGATGCCTGGGCGGTCGGCTTCTCGGCGCGACACAGCATTGGCGTGTGGGTGGGGAATCCCGACGGCCGGCCCCGCCAGGGCATCTCCGGGTCGCGCCACGCCGGGCCGCTGCTGTTCGATCTGTTTCGTGCCGTTTCGGGCGGCGGTGAGGCGTTGCGCGAGCCCGCCCGGATCGACGTCGCCAATACGCGCGTTTGCAGCG
>JAJCXS010000256.1 GCA_029263335.1 Acidobacteriota bacterium
GTACAGACGAACGGCCAAAAACTGGACGAGCGTTTTGTCACCTTGGCCGGCCAGCTGAGCGCGGCCGGGTGGCACACGGGAGGGTTCGTCAGCGCGCCAGCTCTGTTTCAAGGATCGAAGGTGCGCCGAGGATTCACCGACTTCAACGATCCCACACTCCGCCGCGGCCGGCAGGGCAACTACTATCGGCCTGCCGACGAGACCATTGACGCGGCCGCACAGTGGCTGCGTCGGTCGGCAGACGATGATGTCCCCTTCTTTCTGTGGGTTCACCTGTACGACCCGCACAAGCCTCTGCAGCCGCCGCCCAAGCACTTCCGCGCTGTGCGGCCCCGAGGCGGGGGCGCCATGAAGGCGCGCCGGGCGTTGATGCGCTCGCGCTTTGTCGACCTGCGTGTGCCGGACATCGTGCAGCAGGTGATCCAGTACGACGCCGAAGTACGGTTCGCGGACAGCGAACTGCAGCGACTCTTCCGCGTCGTCAGCGCCAACGACGCGTTGGATGAAACCCTGTGGGTCATCACCTCCGATCACGGACAAGGGCTGATGACAAACGGGTGGTTCGGTCACCACCGGCAGATCTACAACACCCAGCTACACGTACCGCTGGTCCTCGTCTTCCCGAATGACTGGCAAGCCGGCCGCAGGGTTGACGGCCAATTGGTTGGCCATGTGGATCTCGCCCCGACACTGCTGGAGATTCTCGGCGTCCCGCCGTTGCAGCAGATTTCACCAATCCAGGGACAATCGCTGACCCCACTCTTCCTCGAGGAGCCGATCTGGGCCCGCGACACCGTCTTCTCGGAGCGACGCGTCATATCTCGCCATGCGGGCAGTCGAGGTTCGGACGAAGCCGGGACGCGCCACTCGCTGCAGACGCTAACGCGCAAGTTCATCCTGTTTAGCGAAGGACCCGACGAGTACTACGCCCTCGACGCGGATCCCTACGAACAAACCAATCTCATCGCACAGGCCGACGCCGAGGCGCGCCGCCTCCGCGACATGATCGCGGTCCTGAGCGAGACGCTGGCCGGAGACTTCGACCCCGAGAGCGTCGGCGAAGAGGAGCTGCGTCAGCTGCGCGCCATGGGCTACGTGCAGTGAATCCGGCGCCGAGCCGCTGACCCCTCGGACCCTGCGTCTGCCCGCTAGAGGCCCTGCCGGGTCTCACGGACGATCTCGTCAACGACGGCCTTGAGATCGCCCGTCTCGCGATACGTGGCGAGTTGGCGATCGGCGCTCGTGCCCCGCTCCATGATCGTGCGCGCGAACTCGACCTCCTCGCGAATGTCGAGTTCGTCGAGCACGTCATCGACCAGCTCCAACAGCTCCTCGATCAGGTCGCGTGTCGGCACCGATTTCTGTTTGCCGAAGTCGATCAGGGTTCCATCGAGACCCCAACGCACAGCCCGCCACTTGTTCTCCTCGATCAGGTGGTGCCGATACGGGTGCCAGGACATGTTGCCGAGCCGCAACTTGATGAGCTTGGCGACGATGGCCAACACGAGGGAAGCGACACAGATCGCCTCATCGATAGTCGTGCAGATATCGCTCTGTCGAAACTCGAGCGTCGGGTACGTGGGATGCGGGCGAATGTCCCACCAGATCTGCGTGGGCTCTTCGATAGAGCCGGTGCGGACGATTGTGGCAATGAAGTTCTCGTACTCCGACCACGACCCGAACACCGGCGGCAGCCCGGTGCGCGGCAGGTTCTCGAACACGATCGAACGATACGACTTCAGGCCGGTGTCGATGCCCTGCCAGAAAGGCGAACTCGTCGACAACGACAACAGATGGGGCAGGAAGTACCGCGCCTGGTTCATCACCTCCATCATCAGCTCTTTGTCGTCGATGCCAATGTGCACGTGCATGCCGAAGATGAGGAGCCGCCGCGCAACGTGCTTGAGCGCTTCCTCGTGCTTCTCGTACCGATCGGCAACGGTAATCTGCTGGTCGGCCCACTGCGAGAACGGATGCGTGCTGGCCGCGGCCACGCTGAGATTCTTCTTGTCCGCGAGTTCGCAGATTGCGCCACGAAGCCTGGCCAGTTCTTGTCTGGCCTCCGTCATGTCGTGGCAGATGCGGCTACCCACTTCCACCTGCGACTGCATGAACTCCGGCTTGATCTGATCCTTGAGGATGTACCCCCCTTCCTCGAGGATCTCCTGAATGTAGGAGCTCAGCTCACCACTCGCCGGATCGATGATCTGGTATTCCTCTTCGATTCCGACCGTGAACTTCGGCAGCTTGGGGGCCATCACAACTCCTTGTCACCGGCGAGAGCATTGCGCACGAGTCGGCGCACGATACAGCATTCGCCCCGCTCACTGGCACGCAGAGTCGTCGTCGAGGTCCCTCCGGGCACGCTCTTCCAAGAGCTCCCGCACCCTCGCCAGCCTCTTACGCCGTGTCTCCGGACGCTTCGCATCCTCGAGAAACACCAGCATCTGGCGCCGCAGCCCGGGCGGCAGCAGCTCCACGACTTCAAGCCCAGCGTCGACGCTCGCTGCCACCTGCATCATGTCGTCGGGAAGGGGCAACAGCGGCGCGTCGTCGATGCGCAAATCGATCCGCACCGTATCCCCAGCGTCGACCCCGCCGGCCTTGCGCAGCTGATCGTGCAGGAACAGGCGCAGGCCGCCATCGGCCCGGCGCACCAGAGTCGTGGCGCGCGCGACGTCTGCAATCGTGGCGATGACCGGTGGAAACTCCCAGCCGGCCGCCTGCTCGGCAAAGTCAACCGGCACGTCGACAGCCCTCAGGATCCCCTGGCGGTAGATCACCGCGTCGAACACCAATCGCGGCACCGAGTGCCCTAGAGCAGCGCGGCGGCGCGGAACAGGAAGCTGAGCAGAGCACCCAGCAGGGCGACCAGCGTGGCGCCAATCAACCACCGCGAGACTTTCCAGAAAGCGGCATCGTGCCGGCGAACGTCGAAGATGACGAAACCGACGAGGAGCACGGCGGCGACGATCGATCCCCATACGAACAGGGGCTGGCCGTAGGCCGTGTCGACGAGGCCCCGGCGCCAACTCATGGCAAAGACGCCGCCGATGTACGCCATGGCGTGGATGCCGGCGAAAATCGCGGTCGCCGTCACGCTCGGCCAGATGCGCTCGCGTGGCGCCAACACGTGGTCATGCAGCGTGTCGTGCAGGTTGCTCACCGCGTCACCTCCTGCTTCAACCTTACTCCTGTGACTCTCCCGAATCCACGGAATCCTCGTCACCCGCGAGCGGCAGGTCGTACTCCTCTCCCCAGAGGTACCGCGCGAACCAAATCCAGTTGTGCCAGGTCGCGGCGAGCCGCTCCTTGGGTTTGGTGATGCCGTGGCCGAAGCCCTTGTAGATGACCAGTTCGGTATCCACGCCGACGTCCTGGAGCCCCTGATAGAGCTCGTAGGCGTTCGGGGTCGGGACACGAGCGTCGAACTCACCGTGTTGAATCAGGGTCGGCGTCGTCGCGCTCTCGATATTGGTCATGGGTGAGGTCTTGGCGTAGATCTCGGGATCGTCCCAGGGCGTTCCTTCGAGGTACTGGCGGGTAAAGCCGTGGATGTCGGTATTCACGTAGTACGTCATCCAATTCGAGATCCCGGCACCCACCGAAATGGCCTTGAACATGTCGGTGTTCGTCGTGAGAAAGGCCGAGATATAGCCGCCCTGACTCCACCCCATCGAACCGAGCCGATCCGGGTCGGCGATTCCGCGATCCACCAGATGCTGAACACCTGACATCACGTCCCACGCATCACCTACGCCGAGATTGCGGACGTTGAGCGCGCGGAAATTGGCGCCGTAGCCCGCGGAGCCGCGGTAGTTCGGCATGAGCACCAACGCACCCTTCTCGAGCCATTGCTTGACCGGATACACATAGCTCGACACCAACGCCGGGCGTGAGGTTCCGGTGGGACCTCCGTGGATGACCACCACCAGCGGATGCTGATGGCTGGCGTCGAAGTTGTCCGGCTTGTACAGCACGCCCTCGATTTCAGCCCCGTCTTCGCTTTCCCAGCTGATGACCTCGCGCGAACCCAGCGGCCAATCGGCGACCTGTCCGGTGGTGTTCGTAAGACGCCGCAGCTCAAAGCCCTCAGGACTGCCCACGTACAACTCATCAAGGCTGTCCCGGCTCGCGGCTTCGACGACCACCGCAGAGCCGTCGTCGGAGAAATCGACGCTCCAGATCATCTCGGGTTCACTGAGCTGTTCCGTCACCTCGCCGCTCTCCACATCGAGCCGGAACAGGGCTCGCCGCGTGCGCTGCGACGCGGTGAACCAGATGCCGTCGTCGCGCCACTCCACCAGGTTCGGGTTCTCGTCGAACTCCGCCGTGAGCACGCGGCGCTCTCCTCCATCGCGCAGAACCACGGCCATCTCGGTGTTGCCGTAGTACGGATTCGCCCCGGCGCTGGTCGAGTAGAGAACCTCGGTGCCGTCCGGCGACCACGATGGGCCGCTGTCGGGCCCGGTATCTGTTACGAGGGCGTGCAGCTCGCCGCTGGCCACGTCCACCCACGAGATGTCGGCCTGCGGAAACGAGTTCACCTGGGGCGTCGGACGGTGATCGAACACGAGGCGAGATCCGTCGGGCGACCAGCGAAAACTCCCCACCGTGAACTCGCCCTCGGTCAGTCGTCGCGGTTCGCGATCCGCAGCAGCGTCGATGACCCACAGATGGGTCATGCGGAAGCTCTCGTCCTCGACGGCGTAGCCGCCGTAACGTTTGGCGCGGTTTTTCGAATCATCCGACTCGGGATCGGTGGCGGTGAACGCAATGTGCATCCCGTCGTCCGAGTAGGCGAACGAACCCACACCACCTTCGATATCTGTGAGTTGAACTGCCTCACCGCCATCGGGGCGAATTGTGTAGATCTGCCGGCTGCCCGAACGGCTGGCCGCGAACGCCAGGTAACTGCCGCTAGGGTGCCAGGTGTGCGATCCGCTGGAGCCTTCCTCGGTGCGCGTGAGCTGATAGGCATCGATTCCGGGGCCGACGATCCAGATCTCACTGTCGAAACGGTTCGCGTCCCAGTCGGTACCGCTCACCGAGTAGGCCACTCGGGTACCGTCGGGCGAGATGCGCGGCGCGCCCACGCTCTCGAGCCCGATCACGGAGCGAAACGCGGCATCGAGGCCATCGGCGTCCTGCGCCGCGACCGACTCCGACGTCACCGCGCATAGCAGCCCTGCGAGCAGTAGGGCGGTCAGACCCAGGTCATTTCTTGTCGTCCGCATGTTGATTACCCCTTGGTGCCGAGCTAGCCCTCTGCGCCCCTCAGTCCGGGCACCGAATCGAGCGCTTCGCGCAGTCTTTCGAGATCGTTTTCGTCGTTGTAGAAGTGAGTCGAGCAGCGGATCCCATCGCCACGTGCCGAGACGTACACACCGCTCGCGAGCAACTCGTTGCGCAGGCGTACGGCATCGACGCCAGCCTCCGCATAGACGATGCCGCTGCGACGATCAGCCGGGTCCGCCGGTGGCATGCGGAGTCCTGCGTCCTCCATCACCTGGCGCAGCCGCGAACTCAAATGGAGGACTCGGTTCTCGATCGCGTCGCTACCGATCGCCTGCACCATCTCCAGCGCGGCGCCCAGACCCAACACTGCGGCGAACGGAGGATGCCCGAGCTCGAGAGCCCTGGCGTGGTCACTGAGGTCGAGCTGATCCGAGACCAGTGCATAGGGGTCACGAGCACTGCGCCAGCCTGCCGCCGTGTGGGCCGAGGAGGACAGATGTTCTCGGGCCACGTACAGCAACCCGAACCCATATCCGGAGGCGAGCCACTTGTACCCGCTGCTGACGAGAAAGTCGACGTCGCCGTGGGACAGATCGACACGCACGGCACCGAGTCCCTGCGTCGCGTCAACCACCAGTAGCAGATCACGCTCGCGGCAGAACTTGCCGAGGGCGCGAAGGTCGTAGCGGTACCCCGTGCGGTAGTTCACCAGACCTATCGACACGATGCGTGTGGCTGGCGTCAGGGCTCGCTCCAGAGCTTCGAATCCTGCGCCACCATGTTCTCCGGGCTCGGCGAATACGACGCCGTGTCCCGCCACCATCCATGGATACGTTACCGAGGGGAAGTCGCCGCGCACCAGCAAGACGTCGCCGCGCCCCCTGAGGCGAGCGGCCACCAGGGTCATCGCCGCTGACGCGTTCTGCACGAACGCGATCTCGCCAGGATTCGCAGTGAGTAGCGCGGCGACCATCGTACGCACCGCCTCCACCCGTTCGAGCCAGGCGTCCCAGTGCACATCACCGTCGCGTTCGGTGGCCTCGTAGTATTGGCGGGCGGCTGCGGCGGCGGCCCGCGACATCGGGGCTCCCGCGGCCGTGTTCAGGTACGTCTGGGTCGATAGCGCAGGAAACTCCGCCCGATGCGCGGCCCAGTCGGTCATTCGCCGTCGTCCTTCGTTCCGTCCGGCGCGGTCGCCACGTTCAGTCGCGGGCGCGTATCCACCCGCAAACTGAACACGTCGGGCCGCGAGTAGTGCCCGTCCGTATCCATATACATGCGCCCTTCCTCGGCTGCCGCCGGATCGACTTCGGCATACACGGTCGCATCGTCACCGTACTGAGGCTCCGTCAGGAGATCCCCGGCTGGTCCGATAAGACAGCTACCGCCCTGGAGCATCGGCGTATCGTTGTCTCCAGGGATCGATTCCAATAGCTCGAGCGCCGCCGCCTCGCCAGGACCGAGCGTCCGGAAGCCATCGAGCATCTGTCCACGCGTCATGACACAACCGGACGCGGCGACGAAACACTGCCCCTCGAAGGCGTACTGTCGACTGCAGATCTGATGAAGCTCGCGCACCCACGGCCACTGCGCGACATGCAGCAGTTCGTGTTTTGCGTGCATGGCGGCTCGCGCCAGCGGCATCCAGTGCTCCCAGCAGATCAGCCCGCCGACGGTGCCCACCGGTGTCTCCGTGGTCTCCAGCGTGCTGCCGTCGCCCGCGCCCCACAGGAGACGCTCTGTATAGGTCGGCGTGAGCTTGCGGTGAATCTTGTAACTACCTTCGCCATCGAAAGTGAACGTCGTGTTGTAGATCGTCGCTCCGTGACGCTCATGGGCACCGATCACCACGACCATCCCGGCGCTGTCCGCCGCCGCCTGCAAGCGAGCCAGCGATTCGCTTCCGAGCCTCAGGCTGTTGCGGGCCAGCAGGCGATAGAGCGCCTTGGCGCCCGCGTCGTCCCACAGGGCCGCTCCGGGAGCAGAGTCGATCCACACCGGGTACCCGGGCAACCAGGTCTCGGGAAATACCACCACACGGGCCCCCTCCCGCGCGCTCTCGGCGATCAGGGCCTCGACACGAGCGACGGTGGCGGGGAGATTCATGAAGACCGGGGTCTCCTGAACTAACGCGACAGTAAACGGATTGGTGCGCGACTTGCCCATGGGCTGATCCTAACCGCACAACCGCCGCGCGGCGGACGCCGCCACGCGATCGACAGCAGCGGCGCCCCCTCTCATAGCAGTGCCCGAATGTTCTCGGGCGGCCGCCCGAGCACCGCCCTGCCGTCTGGCGCGATCACCACGGGCCTTTCGATGAGCACAGGATGATCGGACATCAGGCGCAACCACTGCTCGCGGGGCATCTCGGCCTCGGCAAGCCCGAGTTCTTTGGCCACCGGCTCGCCCATACGAACGAGGGCCGCCGGGGTCATGTCCAGGGCCCGCAACACGGCGTCCAGCTCCACCGCAGTCGGCGGATCATCGCGATACCAGCGGACGCTGACCATCACGCCGGCATCTTCCAGCATGGCGAGAGCGGCGCGCGACTTGCTACAGCGCGGGTTGTGCCAAATTACGTAGTGCATGCTCGCTCTCCAGACGACCCGCCTCCAGGTCACAAGAGCCTATCGCGGGGCCAATAAGACTTCTGCCGCGGACTGGTAGAATCCTCTCTGCCCTGCGAAATCGGTCCTGATTGCTTCACCTTGGAGGCTTGTCCATGCGGCGAACTTTGCTCGCCCTCAGCGTACTCATGCTGGCCGGCACCTCGAGCGCATTTGCTCAGCAGGTAACCCCGATCGTTCACCAACTCGAAAACGGTATGACGTTCATCCTCATACCGCGCCCCGGCGACCCGAACATCTCGGCGGGGTGGGTCACCAAGGTCGGTTCGGTCGACGAGAGCGCTGGCATTACCGGCGTGGCCCATCTGTTCGAACACATGATGTTCAAGGGCACCGAGACCATCGGCACGACCGACGCCGAGGCCGACCGCCGCGTCATCGAGCATCTCGATAGCTTGAAAGGGCAGATCCGGCGCCATGAGCAGGAACTCATTCGGCAGCAGCGCCTCGGCCTCATCGACGATTGGAAGAACGTCGAGCACCGTACGGCAGAGCACCGCGACCTTCTGGACGATTTCGAGACAGCTCTTGCCGAACAGAAAGGGCTGATCATCAAGGACGACTTCGACCGTATCTATACGGGCCAGGGCGCCTCCGGCATGAACGCCGGGACCAGTAACGACTTCACCGTCTATTTCATCAATGTTCCGGCCAACAAGCTGGAGCTCTGGTTCTGGATGGAGTCGGACCGCCTCAACACCCCCGTCTTCCGCGAGTTCTACAGCGAACGTGACGTCGTACACGAGGAGCGCCGGCTACGCGTCGACAGCACCCCGACAGGGCTGCTCAACGAGCAGTTCAACGCCATGTTCTGGGAGTCGTCGCCCTATGGTTGGCCCGTCATCGGCTGGCCGAGCGATCTGTATGGACTGACCCGCGAGGAAGCGCTGGACTTCTTCGACGTCTACTACGCGCCCAACAACCTCGCCGCGGCTCTGGTCGGGGACTTCGACGCCGACGAGGCCATCGCCTGGGCCGAGAAGTACTTCGGTCGCATCCCACGTGGCCCGCGCGAACCCGAGCCGGTGCGCACCGAAGAAATGGTGCAACAGAGCGAGAAGAGGATGACCGGCACGGCGGAAACAACTCCGCAGGTGCAAATCCGCTACCACACGGTGGCCGACGGTCACGTCGATGAGCCAGCGCTGCTGGTACTCGGGCAGATCCTCTCGGGTCGCACCGGACGACTGTTCAAGTCGATCGTCGAGGATCAGGAACTGGCAACGCAGGCGTTCGGCTCACAGAGCGGACTTAAGTACGCCGGCTCCTTCCAGGTAGTCGCGCAGGCCAAGGGCGACACTCCCCCCGAGACCGTCGAGAAGGCGATCTACGCGGAGCTCGAACGGCTGAAGGGCGAACCGGTCGGCGAGCGTGAACTCCAGAAGGTCAAGAACCAGAATGCTGCCGGGGAGTACCGTCGGCTGCAGAGCAGCTTTGGGTTGATGGTGCAGTTGCTGATCTTCGAGGCCGGCCGCGGCTGGGAAACGATCAACACCTCGGGGGCGGCGCTGCAGGCGGTCACGGCCGAGGACATCCAGCGGGTCGCCAGTACCTACTTCGAGCCCGAGAACCGCTCGGTAGCCATCTACTACCGTGCCGAAAGCGCCGAGCCGGAGGACCCCCGCCTTGCGGGACTCGACGAACAGGAACGCCAGACAATCACAATGGTGGGCCAGCAACTCGCCGGGGCAACTGCCGAGCAGTTGACCCCTCTGCGCCAGCAGTTGGCGCAAATGGAGGGACAGTCGGCTCAGGTACCCCCTGAGAACCAGGACATGTTCGAACTCATGATCGAGTTGATCCGCGAGCGCATCGCCGAACTCGAGGAGGAAGGCGAATGAGCCTCCGCAAAACACGTCAGCTAGCCCTTTTGCTCACCGTGATCTTGATGTCGGGGCCCGCTGCGCTGGCCCAGCAGGAGATCGTCGATCATCCCCGTGACCTGGTCTTCGCGGGGCTCGACTTCGAGCCGCCGGACGCTTCACAGCACCGATACGAGCTGGAGCACGGCGCCATCGCGTTCGTGGTCGAGGATCATGAACTGCCACTGGTGAACATCGCCCTTTCCATCCGCACCGGCAGCTTCACGGCGCCGGGGCAGGCTACTCCCGGTGTGGCCAGCCTGACCGGGAGTCAGCTTCGCAGTGGAGGAACGGCTTCGCTGGCGCCGGCCGACTTCGACGAGGAGCTCGATTTTCTTGCCGCGAGCGTGGGCAGCGGATTTGGCGCGACCTCCGGTAACGCCAACATGAACTGCCTGACCAAGGACCTGGAAGCATGCCTGGGTCTGTTCTTCGAGATGCTGCGGGAGCCCCGATTCGACGAAGAGCGTATGAACCTGGCCAAGAGTCAGAGCCGCCAGTCGATGGAGCGACGCAACGATTCCACCACGGGCATCGAGAGGCGCGAGTGGAGTCGACTGATGTACGGCAATGAGCACTTCAGCACTCAGGCACTCACCGCGGCGGACCTCGAGAGCCTGACCACCGAAGATCTCTCGGCCTTCCACCAGTTCGCGGTGCATCCCGGCAACTTCCTTTTTGCCGTCTCCGGCGATATCGAGCCCGACATGATCGTGGCGGCGCTCAACTCGTACCTGAGTGAGTGGCCGGTAGGCGAGGCCGCGGGCGATGTGCCCGAACCCGGATTCGAACCGCAGCCGGGTCTCTATCTGGTCCACAAGGAGGACGTGAATCAGGGAAGAGTGTCGCTCGGGCACCTGAGCACACGGCTCGGCAATCCCGACCGGTTCGCGCTGCAGATCATGAACGACATCCTCGGCGGCGGTGGCTTTACCTCGCGCATCATGTCGCGGGTACGCTCCGACGAGGGACTCGCCTACAGCGCCGGCGCGAACTTCGGCTTTGGCGTCCACTACGAGGGCAGTTTTCGCGCCGCCTTCCAGTCACGCAGCGAAGCCGTCGCGCGCGCGACCGCGATCGTGCTCGAGGAGGTCGAGCGAATCCGCAACGAGCCCGTCAGCGAGGAAGAGCTGGCGACGTCGAAAGCGTCGTTTATCGAGAGCTTCACGCGCAACTTCGCCTCGGCCGGACAGACCGCCGGGCTGTTCGCCAGCTTTGAGCAACAGGGACGCGACTTCGACTACCTGAACACCTACCGCGAGAACATGGCGGCGGTGACGGCCGCCGATGTCATGCGGGTCGCGCAGGAGTACCTGCACCCGGATCGGCTCGTGATTCTGGCTGTCGGCAACGTCGACGACATGCTCGCCGGCGATCCAGACCACCCCGATGTCCTGCTCGAAGGGCTCGCGCCAGCCGGCAACGTCCAACGAATCCCACTCCCGGATCCGCTGACGATGCAGTACCCGGAGCAGTAGACACGATGGCAGCCACCACAATCGCCGTGCTGGGCGGCGGGTCCGCCGGCTTTACCGCCGCGCGCACCGCCGCCAAGCACGGTGCCAGGGTGTTGTTCTTCATGGGAGACAACGCCGACCTCGCCTCGTTGTGCGTGAACCGGGGCTGCATGCCTTCCAAGGCGATGTTCCATCCGATCGACGCCATGCATCACGCACGCCAACAGAAGTGGCTGCGCGTCGAACCGCTGCGTCCGGAAGCCTACCTGGGCCAGATCGTCGCCTGGAAGGATCGCGAAATCGCGCGCTTTCGTGCCTATCGACAGAACTCCATCGACGCCCATGCCAGCGACGACTTCGTCATCGTGCGCGCCGATGGGCGCTTCGTCGACACGCATACGATCGAGGCCAACGGCCAGCGATACAAGTTCGATGCCGCCGTCATCGCTACCGGATCGTCGCCGTTCCTGCCCCCGGTCGCCGGCATCGACGCGGTGCGTGATCAGGTGTGGGGCAGCGACCAGTTCGTATCGAACACCAAACTGCCGGAGTCACTGGCGGTAGTGGGGGCCGGCGCGATCGGGCTCGAGTTCGCGCTGCGCTACGCCCGGCTCGGATGCTCCGTGACGATCATCGCTCGCTCGCGACCGCTGTCCTCCTATCCGGCGGCCTTCGGCGAGCGCCTCGCCGAGACCTACGAGAGCGAAGGGATCCGGATGATGCTGGCCACCGCGGTACGCGGGGTCCGGCGCGACAGCGAAGGCCTGTTCGTCGTCGACACCGAGGGTCCGGGCGGTAGCGAGCCCGTCACGGCACAGCGAATAGCGTTCGCGGCTGGTAGGCGGCCGGCTACCACTACCCTCGATTTGCCCGCCGCCGGCGTCGAGTTGGACAAGGGACGCCTGCGCGTGGGCGAAGACATGCGCATCGCCGGCCAGGATCACATCTTCGCGGCCGGCGACGTCATCGGTCGCCGCATGGTCGTACACCAGGCGCACATCGAGGCCGGGGTCGCGGCTGAGAACGCCGTCAAGCAGACGGCGCGCAAGTGGCACCAACGTAGCCGCGTCATGGTGGTGTTCTCCGACCCAGAGTTCGCGTACGCCGGCATGACGCCGCAGGAAGCGGAGCAGACGGGACACAAGATCATCGTGGGCCGTCAGGAGTCCCGGCTGGTTGGCAAACTCCACCTTGGCGGCGACGACAGCGGCTTCGGCGAGTTCATTGCCGACGCCGAGTCACATCAACTCTTGGGCGCCGGCCTGCTGTGCGATGACGCGAGCAACCTGATTCACCTTCCCGGCTACATGATTGACCATCAGCACACGGTCCACGACGGCGCCTCCGCCGAGTACTACCACCCCTCCCGCATCGAGATCGTCAGCGGCGTCTTCGACAAACTGTGCCAGCGTCTCGGTGGCACGCCGCCTCGTCGTGCCGACGAGACCTCGGGATGAGCGAAGACCCGCTACCGCCCGAAGATCAACCACCCTCCGGAGAGGATTTGCTGGGGCTCGCGCCCTCGCCGTTCGCCCATCCCGAGTGGGCCCTCAACATGATGCTCGTGGCCGCCATCCCCTTCCTGCTATTGGGGCTGTTCGCCCATCCGGTCTGGCTGCTGCTGGGCGGCCCTTTCATCGCCGTGCTGGTGATCTGGCTCACGGTGCGAGTGGTGCAGTGGCGCCGCCCCCCGCCGCCGGCAGTAGACGCGGACGAGCGCTCTGACGTATAAGTACTACTGTCGTCTGGGAGGGTTAAGAGAACGAGTCGCGCTGTGGGGGCGCAACGCGACAGCAACATTTATTCGGGGGAACCATGCGCGTTCGCCGCAGTATTGCGCTCGCCGCTGCTCTTGCCATTCTCGCCGCACCAGGTCTCAGCGCCGCGGCCAACCCCAACCTGATTCCGCCGGGTACGCGCGCCACGTTCGCTCTCAAAGGCTGGCTCAGTTCGAAAGACGCCAACGTCGGCGACACTTTTGAAGCGTGGCTGGTGCACGACATCACCGTCGAAGGACAGCTCATTGTGCCGGCCGGTGCCATCTTCGTCGGCCGCGTAGCGGCCGCCCAGTCTGCCAAGTCGCGCAGCCGTGGTGGCGAACTCACCCTGATCTTCGACAAGCTGGTGTCGGGCGACGGGCGCTCCGCCGCAGCACCCGCAACGGTGACCGCCTTGGTGGAAGAGAGCCAGACCGAAGGCTCAGACAACACCGCGAAGAACGCCGGCATCGGCGGCGCCATCGGCGGCGTCTTAGGAGCCATCGTTGGCGGCTCTACCGGCCTGCTCGTTGGACTCGCCGTGGGAGCGGGCGGCGGATTGGTGGCCGGCCGGGGCAAAGAGGTAACCCTGCCCGAGGGGACCCAGCTACTGGTGAAGTTCGATCAGCAGGTCGAGGTGACCTGGGACTGGGCACCGATCGAACAACGCTAGCTCCTGCGAACTGGCGTCGATCGAACGGGAATCTCCGCACCTATCCCTGGATCTGCGCTTCCAGGGCCGTGATCATGCCCTCGACATCGAGCCGATCTTCAGCGTCTGGCGCCAGCTCGAGATACTCGCGAAGCTGGATCAGGGCCTTGCCGTAGAACGCCGGATCTTGCCCGCCGAGCCGTAGGTAGGCATAGCCGAGCTGTTTCTTGCCGATCGGAAAGTCGGGGCGCAGCTCCACCGCCCGCTCCAGGGCCGCAATACCTTCCTCGACGGCCTCCGTCTGCAGCAGAATGACAGCGGCGTTGTACTGCATGGAGGCGTCGTCCGGCGCCAGTGCCGCGGCGCGACGAACATGGGGCAGGGCGCCCGCGAAGTCCTGCTTGCGCGCGTGGGCCTGTGACTTCCAGACATGAGCCGGCACGGAGTCCGGGGAGAGTTCCAACAGTCGCGCGTAGGTAGCAATCGCGGGGTCGATGTCGCCGAGTTCGAGCTGGGCACGACCCAGAATCTCGAGGCCACTCAACCGCATCGCGTCGGCCTCGTCGCCGGCCATCCCGACCAGGGCATCGAGCAACGGCGCCATGGCATCACCAGCGCCCGCCCAATCCTGCTGCTCGTATGCGGCGAAACCCGCCTGGTACAGCCCGTTGATGTCGTCGAAGCTAACGTCGGACGGTGCTACCGCGCGGGCGAGGACCGCGTCCACGGTGTTCATCCCGAAATTCACCTTCAGCTGCTGCTGCTGGCTCCCGAAGCCGGGGGCCGAGACGGTGATGAGGTATCGATCGGTCCGGTAGCCACGTCCGAAGTAGTCGCCTGCCTCGTCGGTCTCGAACGTCCGCGTATCGCCACGCTCGATCGACGCCACCGTCACCGTGGCACCAGCGATCGGGTTGCCTTCGCCATCCGTAATCCGACCCGCGATCACTCCATCCCGCTGCGCGTACACCGGAGCAGCGACGCCTAGCGACAGCGCCAGAACGACGAGACCAAACGATCGAAGATTCGCGAAACGACAGGAAACGTTCATAGCGTCGATGCCTCAGGTTAGCGACTGGAAACCCGTTGCTACCTTAGCGCGATGGTCCGGTCTGCGCGCGTCGCCAGCGCTTCGACCGTCGCTCAGCGCCGGCCGCGGGGATCGGGCAAGTTCAGCAACTGCGGCACGGTCACGAAACGATAGCCCTGCCGCGCCAGGTGGCCGACCATCCACCGCGTCGCCGTCACGACATGTTCGCGGTTGCCGCCCCCATCGTGCAAGAGAATCACGGCGCCCGGTTCGACCTGGCGAAGCGTCCCTACCGCTACCGCTCGCGGTGATCGCGTGGCCCAGTCGCGCGTCTCGACCGACCACATCACCAAGGTCTGGTCATGCTCGGCAGCTACTCCATTGCGCCCGCTGATCCGCGCGTCCAGTGCGCCGAACGGCGGCCGCAGGATGCGCGGCTGGACCCCTGTTACCTGGCGGATAGCGCGCGCACCATGGGCTATCTCGTTGCGCGCCGCGCCAGTGGACAGCCCGTCGAGCGCTCTATGCGCCCACCCATGATTGCCGATAGCATGCCCCTCGCGGACGATTCGGCGTGCCAGCGTGGGGTAGCGCTCCACGTTCTCGCCCACCAGGAAGAACGTCGCCACGATCCCCTGGTCACGCAATACGTCGAGGATGGCATCGGTGAACGGTGGCCGAGGGCCATCATCGAAAGTCAGCGCGACAACACGTTCAGCCACCGGGACCCGATAGACGACGGCTCCGGCCGGGTAACGGCGCGAGGCCGCGGCGGCGATGGTGGCCGCCAGCGTCGCGACCACCACGACGATCGTAGTTGGCAACACGGCGCGGCCTGGACTCCCTCGAGACATTCTCACGCGTCCTTCGCTAGACCCCAGGCCCGGGCGAGAGCCGAGTATACCAGCCTCCGCCGGGCTATCGAGGGCGCCGATAGGCGCGGCGCGCGACCAGCCTTCTAGGCGTGATGGGCGAGAAAGTCGTTGACCGCGGCGGCCACCGCTCGTGGTCGTTCGGCCCACGGATTGTGTCCGGCGCGATCCAGTACCAGGAGACGTGAGCCGCGGATTTGCGCAACCACGTCTTCCGCAGCATCCAGCGGAGTAACGAAGTCGAAGCGGCCGACGATGGCCAGGGTCGATACCGCAAGCGAGGGCAAGCCCCTCCGAATCCACGGCTCGGGAACCTCCGGCGTCCGCTGAAAGGCCGCGACGTGTGGAACTGGAAGATCTCTCAGCGTCTGCTGAAACCTCCACATCGCCGCAAGATCGAAGAACGTCAGTTCCGCCGTCGCCCGCATCCAACGGGCCAGTGCACGGTCGTCGCCGATGAGCGTTGGGTCGCGCGGATGGCGCTTCCACCACTCAACGGCCCGCTGCCGCTCGGGATCGTCGGCGAATCGGTCGAGCAACTCCGCGGCCATCGCGGTCGAACTCGGCGCCACGAGGCTGGGCCCCAGCAGCACGAGCGACGCCACGCGCTCGGGTCGCCGCACCGCATAGGCCAGGGCCGTCACCGTTCCATGTGAGTGCCCGATAATCGCGAGACGCTCGACCCCGAGCTTGACCCGCTCGGACTCCAGATCGGCGGCCAAATTCTCGGCCGCCTGCGAGTCGAGGTCGATGGTCTCTTTGCCGCCCGGTGTATTGCGCACGGCGTAATGATGAACGCGTAGCCTCGGCAGCAGCGGCGTCAGCGTGCGCTCCAGGTACTCACCGCTCGGCCCCCACCCGGGCGCCTGCATCACGACCCGGACTGCTCCGTCGCGGTCCGCTAGCAATAGATGAAGCCCTCTCTGGCGTAATCCTCGTCCTGGTGCAGAACACCATGGTCGTAGCCGCGGTAACCGCGCCATGCCGCCAGCGCACAGTAGAGGGCCGTCAGGCCGCCTCGACCAGCGTCGGCGACCACCCTTCCCCGCAGCGACCTCGTCATCGGACGGACAAGACCGTGGGCGGCAAGCTGGCGCAGGCCCTGCGCGCGTTCGGACTCACCAGCGTTGGGCAACTTCAGTCCCTCCGCGCGGAGCATGCGGACGAGCGCGGTCGGAGCTACCTCGAGTAGATACGTGCTGGCAACGCCGGCAGTCATCGCGGGGGGCATACCGACCACGGCCAGCGGCATCGCTTCTCGAGGCAGCACGCAGACCTGCGAAGCTTGGAGGAGCGGGGACAGAAGTTCCCCTCGCATCCACTCGCCCGTCGCGGAAGCCGCGGCGCCGACATCCCGTTCGACCTCGGTGCGGCGCCGACTCTCTGGGCGGCCCGCGGCTGCCGGGACCTCACCAAACGGCGCGTCGAAACCCCATGCCGAACGCGGCGCCTCACGGATCTTGCCCACCAGCGTGCGGGCAGCGCCCTCCCCTTCCGGCACGCCACCGGGCAGATCGACCAGGCGCTCGATGCTCTCGATCCGGATGCCGTCGCCACCGGGGTGGGCCCGACAGACCCAGATGTCATGGGCGCCCTTTCCGAGGCCATCCACGTGGACCCCGAATACACGCCGGGGAGCAATCGACACGCCAAGCAATGGTCCAGCTCAGCTCGGGTGGCGGACGTAGATGGGAATCGCCTGCCCGAATGCCGCCACGAAAGCGGGATTCTCCTGCTCGACCCAGCGGATGATCTCGGGATCGCTGAGGAAGGCCATCCGGCGCTTCACCGGGATGACTGGCTTGAGCAGTTTGTCCAGTTCCTGCTCCGCTGCGCGCTGCTGAGCCACCTGGCGCAACCCCTTGAAGATCACCATGAAGCGAAGCTCCCGATGGCCGGCGGCAGAGCCGAGATTGTTGCCATACAGGTACAAGGCTTCGAGCCAGTCGAAACTTTCCCATTGGTCGGCGAGGGTCACCAGAGAAATCATGGCCTCGGGCGCCGTCATCTTGGTCACGCGACCGCGGCGGACCGCCTTCTTCTTGGCCTTCTTTTTGGCCACAGCCACCTTCGCGACTTCGGCCTTCTTGACAACAGGCTTCTTCGCGACCGCCTTCTTTTTTGTCAGCACCTTCTTCCTGGCGGCGGTCTTCTTGGGCGCGACTTTCTTCTTGGCTCCGACCTTCTTCTTGGCTACAGCCTTCTTCTTGACCGCTTTCTTCTTGATGGCGGTCTTCCGCTTGACCACCTTCTTCTTGGCCGCTGCCTTCCTGCTCGCCTTCTTCTTGGGGGCAGCCTTCTTCTTCGCCGCGACTTTCTTCTTGGAGCCGGCTTTCTTCTTGAGGGCGGCCTTCTTCTTGACGGCAGCTTTCTTCTTGGGAGCGGCCTTCTTCTTGACGGCAGCTTTCTTCTTGGCCGCGGTCTTACCCCTTGCCGTCGCTTTCTTGACCGCGGACTTCGTCTTCGCGGCCCGCTTCTTGGTCACTTTCTTCTTGACGGTCTTTTTTTTGGCCACGATTGGCGATATCCCTTTTTCACCTTAATTTCGCACCGAGAGGCGAATCTAAGGCGATCATGTCCTCGTTTCAGAACCGCCTCCCCTTTCTTATGAACCGTAACCATCTGCGGGTCAACAGCTGGCGAAGGTGGGCCGGCAGTCGGCTCCGGGCCCCGACGCGCGCAGCAGGTGGCCCCGCACGCGGTGTCGCGACAGTTCCGCGAGTAGCGGGTATGCTCGACCGATGCGACTAAGCGAGCGACTGGCGTTCTGGCGTCAGTTCCAGGACCACTTCGCATCGACCGGGGCCATTCAACCATCGTCGCGCTTTCTCGCCCGCGCCATGACGGAACCCCTGCGCGATCGGCAGCCGGCCGCAGGCGTGCGCGTCGTTGAGATGGGGCCGGGAACCGGAGCGGTTACGCGAGGCATCGTCGAGGCCATGCAGCCGGACGACAAGCTCGACTGCTTCGAGATCAACCCGGAGTTCGCAGACTATCTGCGGCGAGTCGTCGCAACTGACCCGGCGTTCGAGGCCTCGCGCCACCAGATCAAGGTCCACACCGCCGATGCCAGCCACGCCGTGATCGACGCACCTGCAGACTACGTAATCTGCAGCGTGCCGCTCAACAACCTCCCGCCCGCGGCAGTCGAAGCCATCCTCGAGGCTGGAGCCCGGCTACTCGCCGGCGACGGCTGGTTCACCTACTTCGAATACGTTCTGCTACCGCGCCTGCGGGGCGCCACGGCGGCTCACGGCGAGCGCGAACGCATCCGCGCGGTGCAGCAGTTGAAGGCGCAGTTCAGTGGTGCCGGCACCTGTAGTCGGATCGTGCTGCCCAACTTGCCGCCGGCCCGCGCCGTGCACGTGCCCTTCTCGGCCAGACAAGCCTAGTTCGCGTTCTCGCTGAGAACGGCGAGCAGCCGGTCGATGTCCTCGGCCGTGTTCCAGACCCCGGGCGCTACGCGCAGCCCCCCCTCGCGCAGACTCACCTTGATGCCGGCGGCGTACAGGCGTCCGTACAGAGCCCGGACATCACCCACCGGGACCAGACGCACGATGGAGGACCTGTGCGCGGGAATCAGCGACGACTCTACGGCCACGGTTTCCGGCAGGGCGCCCAGCAGCCTGTCGAGTAACGCCGTAACGTGCGTCTTGATCCGTTCGACGCCGACTTCATTCAGAAACTCCAGCGACTCAGCCAAGGCTCGCCCCTGGATGAAGGCCGCCGTCTCCGGAGCGTCGAACCTGATGGCGCCCGGACGTTGCTGCGGTTCGAGATCGACTAGCTTGTTGAAGTCGTCCGCGCCGACGATCGTCGCCCAGTTGAACGTGGGAAGACGAAAGCGGTCCACCCAGTCCGGATGAACGTAGGTCACTCCGGTTCCGTACGGGGAGAGCAGCCACTTGTAGCCTGCTACCGCGACCACGGCCGCGCCACAGCTACGAGCGTCGACGGGAACTACCCCGAGCGACTGCGAAGCATCCACGAGCAGTAGCGCCCCAACGGCCCGACAGCGATCCCCTATCGCATCGAGATCGAGTCGCCGGCCGGTAGCGAAGTTCACGTGTCCGACGGCTACCACGCGAGTATCCGCACGAATGGCATCGACCACGGCTGTCGGATCGGCCCACTCGACATCGACGCCCCGCTGAGCAAGGTCCCGCCACGGCAGGGTCACCGAGGGAAACTCGCCCGTCGGGACCACGACGTGATCACCGGGGCTCCAATCCAGACCGCAGGCCACCAAGCTGATTCCATGGCTCGCCCCCGTCGCGACGGCGACGCTTTCCGGGTCGCAGTTCAGCAACATCGCGGAGGCTGCCCGGATGCGGTCGGGCAGCCGGAAATATTCCGCGTCCTCCAGTGTGGAAGGATCGCGCTTCCAGTCGAGCGCGTCTCGGGCAGCTTCAAGCGACCGTCGTGGCATTGGACCGTGTGCCGCCCCATCCAGGTATGCGCGCGACGCCAGATCGAACTCGTGCCGCAGATCCAGCAAAGAACTCACTCCCCTACCGACTCGGCCGAGTAGAAGGCGTCGATCGCCTCCCACCCCTCCTCGGCGGTGTCGACGCAGCTGAACAAATCGGGATCCTGCAGACCGATCGTGCCGGCTTCCACGAGAGAGTCGATTCGCATGAAACGCTGCCACCACTCGCGGCCAAACAGGACGATCGGTATGGCCGGCATCTTCCCCGTCTGAATCAGGGTCAGTGCCTCGAAGAGCTCGTCCATGGTGCCGTAGCCACCCGGGAAAGCCGCCATCGCTTTGGCGCGCAACATGAAGTGCATCTTGCGAATGGCGAAGTACTGGAAGTTGAAGCAAAGCTCCGGGGTGACGTACGGATTCGGTTCCTGCTCGTGTTCGATAACAATGTTGAGCGCCATCGTCTTGAGTCCGGCTTCGGCCGCTCCCCTGTTCGCTGCTTCCATAATGCCCGGACCGCCCCCGGTGGTAACCACGAAGTCATAGGGCGCGCCGGGCGTCTGATACCGCTCCGCCATGGCCGCAAATTTGCGGGCTTCCTGATAGAACGGCACCATCGCCGCCAACTTCTCTGCCCGCTCCATGGCCGTCTGGGCATCGGCATCATCGGGACGGTCCCGCAACGCGGCCTCGGCCTCGGCCAGCTCCGCGTCCGAGCGTTCCGGCGACGGAATGCGCGCGCTGCCGAACACGACGATGGTCGAGTTGACATGCATCTCGCGCTGGATCAGCTGCGGCTTCATGTACTCGAGCGCGAGCCGATAACTTCGTACCTCCGGTTGCCGGAGAAAATCCACGTCTTCGAACGCGATCTTGTAGCTCGGGGAGTCGCTAGGTTTGCTCATCCGTCATTCCTTTTCTTGGCTTCGAACTCTCTCGTGCTTGGTGCAGGAGTCTGAGCAACTCCGCGATCGCCGGCCCGTGTGGCCCGCGCAGATGCGCCCTCACCACCATGCGCCCGGCCTCCGCGAGAGCGCAGGCGTCGCCCAAGGCCTGCGCCTGCGCCACTTCGCCGAAGGTCCACGGTCGACCGGGGATGCCTACGTCCGTGCTCGGATCGGCGGTGAGCATGAGGAACCGGCCGGCGGCCGGCCCCCCCTTGTGCAACTGCCCGCTAGAGTGAAGGTATCCCGGCCCCCACCCCAAGATCACCGGATTCGGCCCACCCAGCGCCGCACGGACGGCGCGCATCGAGTCCTGCGGCGCGGCAGGTGACAGGAAGGCAAGGAGTCCCACGTATCCGCCGGGGATGGGCCGCATGAGCGCCTCGAGGATTTCGTCGGCACTCCGATCGGCCATACCTGGCGCAAACAACTGCACACTGTCACCACTCCAGTCGGGAGCGGGGTTAGCAGAACCGGCGCCGGATTGCGTGGCCTGTAGCAACGCGCCCGTCCGACGCTTGGCGGATGCAACGTCGGGCTCATCGAACGGGTTGATCCCCATCGCCGCACCGGCGGCAGCCACTGCAACCTGCCACCGATAGAACTCCGCTCCGATGTCTGCCGGCTCGCTCAGAACGAACCTCAAGATTGGCACCTCGGCCTGCGCCCAGTCCGCAACCTGGTCTTGGGCCACGGCATCCTCTCCAGCCCATTCCAGCAGGACAACGGTTCGGTCCGCCGGCAGCGGCGTGCTGCCCTCGAGCTCCGGACGGGTGACCGGAACCAGACCGACACCGTCTTTGCCCGTACTCTCCGCCACCAATTGTTCGATCCAGTCGGCCAGCCCTTCGAGTCCCGGCGCCGCGTGCAGCAGGAGCTTGTCGCGCCCACGATCGCCCGCGGCGGCGAGGATCGCGCCCAACCACAGTCCCGGGTTGTCCTCCGCGATCGGCTCGGCACATTGCTCCGCCATCGCGGATGCCGTCCTCCAGATCCCCTCCACGTCGACCCCGGCAAGAGCCAGCGGTACCGACCCGAACCGCGACAGCACGGAAAATCGACCGCCGATGTCGGGCGCGTTGAGATGGCAGGAGGCGTACCCGCCAGCCACAGCACGCGATTCGAGCTCCGACCCTGGATCGGTGACTGCGTGAAACCTGACGCGGGCGTCACAACGGGCTTCGAAGTAGTCGGCCAGCACGGCCGTCTCCAGCGTGCCACCCGACTTACTGGCGACGACCACATCCGTCACGTCGGGGAGCCAGGGTTCAACCGCCAACACGACATCGGGAACCGTCGAGTCGACGATGCGCAGCCGCTCGGCCGCGCCGAACGCTCGCG
>JAJCXS010000257.1 GCA_029263335.1 Acidobacteriota bacterium
ACCATCACCAGCGGCGGCTTGATGTCGTGCTCCTGGAAGAACGCGGCGATGCCGACGCTCTCCAGACGCGCCGCGCGTACCGCGTTGCGCAGGCGGTGGAGCGCGCGGCGGTCGTCCAACTGGCGAGCCGCGCCGGCAACCTCGCGACGCAGCTCGATCGTCTGGTCGATCGAGAGATTCAGTAGCTCCCATTGGGAGTACTCGGACAAAGCCTTGGCCGCCGGGCCGACCCGACTGGGATCGAAGGCGCAGGCGAGCGCGCCGGCCTGTAGCGCGATCGGGTAGAACTTGACCGCGCGCAAGTTCCATAGCGCTTCATAGTTCGCCACCGTGCCGCCGCTGGTGAGATGACCCCAGGCGCAAGGTTCATCCTCACCATCAACCGCAAAACCGAACATGCGTGCCAGTTGCCGACCGACGCGGAGTTCCATGTCGAGGGTGACCGGCGCTGCCTCCTCGCTCACGTTGTTCGGGTTGTAGAGGGTCGTGATGAGCTTGGCGACCAGGCCCGGCAGCAGCAGGTCGGAACTCATATGACCGACATACCGCGGATGAAAGAAGGGCACCGCGCGTTTCAGCTCGGCGCTCAACGCGAACAGCTCCTGCCGCGTGCGGGTCTCGAAATCGTGAAATTCCGACGAATGGCGCGCGCCCGGATCGATACGTTGGCCGTCCTCCGGATGGAAATTGCGACGCCAGTACGCGTGGTCACGCAGAAACTCGAGCAGCAAGGCTTCGAGAACATCCTCGTTCTCACTTGCGGGCCCGAGAAAGTACGGTCGGAGAAAATCGAGATCTGCCTTCATCCTCGCCTCTTCCTCGCCAGGGCCGGTCGTGGGACCTTTCGGACTCTGCTGCGGACCCCTAAGGGTATACAGCAGCAGCCAGGCCGGCCCGCGGCTCAGATGATCTCGAACAGGCCTTCGGTGTCATGCACGTCGCCGATGACGGACGCCGTCGCATAGCCTGCCTGCTGCAACGCCGCGACCGCCTCCGCAGCCCGTTCCGCCGGAACGCCTGCCAGCAGACCGCCGGCAGTCTGCGGGTCGAACAGCAGCTCATAGGCCGGGCGCGAGGTCACCCCGGCCGAGGTCGTGAGCGACGGCTCGACGTGACGATTCTGCGGCTGCAGCGACGAGGCGATTCCCTCGCCGGCAACCTCAGCGGCGCCGACGAGCAACGGCACATCGGCGAGTGACACGCGGGCGCCGCAAACCGAGGCCGTCAGCATCTCGTCGAGATGCCCTGCCAGCCCGAAGCCGGTAACGTCGGTCATCGCCGTGGCGCCATGTTCGCGTAGCACGGCCGCCGCGCGGCCACTGCTCTGTGCCATGGTCCGCACTGCGGCGGCGACCCAGCGTCCCTTGGCCTGACCGCGCATGTCCGCCGCGAACAGCACGCCCGTGCCCAGAGGCTTGGTCAGGATCAGTGCGTCTCCAGCCTTCAGGCCCGACTTGCGGAGCAGGTCACCGGTCGCCGCATGGCCGGTCAGTGCGAAACCCAACGCCGTTTCCGGGCCCTCGCTCGTGTGTCCCCCTACGAGCGCCGTTCCGGCCTCAGCGAAGACCTCGCAGGCGCCGGCGAGCAATTGCACCAGATCTTCCTCCATCTTCGCCTCGCTGGCGTACGCCAGGGTGACGATCGCCATGGCCGACTGCGGCGTCGCCCCCATCGCCCACAGGTCACCGAGCGCATGGACCGCGGCGATGCGTCCGAACATGAATGGATCGTCGAGCAAAGCGCGGAAATGATCGACCGTGTGTACGGCGACGCGGCCTTCGGGCACGCGCACGACCGCCGCGTCGTCGGGCGCCTGCAGACCCACCAGGACATCGGCCGATTGCGGCACCTCGAGCCGGGCGAGCGCGCGGCGCAGCACTCGGCCGCCAACCTTGGATCCGCACCCGGCGCAGTGCATCGAAGAGCCGTGTGGCGGCGTGGCCTCCGGCTCTTCGGGAGATGCGTTCTCCATAGCCGGCAGATCGCTGAACTTGCGCATGAAGGCGCGGTCGATACGGTCCTTCCAGCGCCACACCCAGCGGCCCTCGACGCTCCATCGAGAGCGCGATGCCACGGCGTATCGGTCGCCGGTGCTGACGAGGCTGAGAAACTCTCGTTGCGGGCGAAACGCCAGCGGCACTTCGCCACGCAGCGCGCGGCGCAGGTTGCGGGTCAGAGGCGGGCCCTGGCGGACCGCGAACACGCCCGCCTTGGGACGTTCATGCCCCTGCACTGCAGCGATATCGCCGGCGGCAAACACGCGCGGATCGGAGAGAGTCTGCAGGGTCTCGCCAACCTTGATGAAGCCTCTCTCGTCTACCGCCAAACCGGCCTCTGCCGGCCAGCTCTGGGCCGCCGCCGTGGTCACCCAGAATACCTCGTCGGCGCGGGCGGTAGCACCGTTCGTAAAGGACAGTTCCACCTCCTCACCGTGCGAAACCGACGCCACACGGTGGTCGGTCTCGACACCGATGCCGCGCTCGGCCAGCACCCGCTCGAAGCGTCGACGCACACTGGCGCTGTGGGTGTGCAGGACCTCTGCCGAGGCGGTGAAGAGCCGGTAATGCAGGTGATCATCCGAGCGTCCGTCGGCGGCCAACGCATCGCTCAGGTTGCGCTGGATCGCGAGCAGCATCTCCACGCCGCCGGCGCCGCCGCCGACGAACGCGATCGTTGTTTCCTCGTGGCGCGCCAACACGCTGACACGCAGTGCCGCCCAACGACGAGCGAAACCGTCTATCGGCTTCACGGCGACTACCGCCCCGTCGGCTCCCGGCACATGCGCCATGCCAGGCTGCGAACCGATGTTGATCGAGGCCACGTCGAAGCGAATGGGCGGACGATCGCGGCACATCACCTGTCGAGCCGCGAGATTCAATCCGGTCACTTCCGCATGCAGGAAGCGGGCCCCGGCAAAGCGCGCCAGCGGCGCGAGGTCGATATGGGTCTCGTCGAACTCGTAGTGCCCGGCAATGAGTCCCGGCAGCATGCCCGAGTAGGGCGCGTGAACGTCACGGGAGATCACGGTCAGGCGCACGCCGGGCATCGGATCCATCCCGAATCGCCGCAGCACGAACACGTGACTGTGGCCACCCCCAATGAGGACAAGATCGGTGTGGATCGGCGTCTGCAAAGTCTCCATGGCGAGTACACTAGCAGCCGGTCGCGCGCGTCTTGAACCGCCGCGTGGCAGCATGCTGCGCTTTCGTATCGGCGCCGTCCGGCGCCTTACACCTGGACTGTTTCATGAGCGATTCCGACTTCGACGGCCGCGAGTTCCGCAACGCGCTCGGTCGGTTCGCCACCGGCGTGGCGGTGGTGACCACCTGTGACTCCGAGGAGCGCCGCCTTGGCCTTACCGTCAGCAGCTTCAACGCCGTGTCGATGGAGCCGCCTCTGGTGCTGTGGAGTCTTGACCGCGGCTCGAGCACCTTGCCGGCATTCGAGGCTGCCTCCCATTTCGCGGTGAACGTCCTCGGAGCCGAGCAGATGGCCCTATCCAATCGGTTCGCGAGCCGCGAAGAGGACAAGTTCCGCGATCTCGACTGCAGCGAAGGGGCCGGCGGGATCCCGCTGCTGCCCGACTGCGTCGCGTGTTTTCAGTGCCGCACGGTGCACCGCTATGACGGCGGCGACCACGTGATCTTCGTCGGCGAGGTCGAGACGTTCGAACGCCGGCCCGGAACGGCGCTGTTGTTCCACGACGGCAACTACTGC
>JAJCXS010000258.1 GCA_029263335.1 Acidobacteriota bacterium
CGAGACGGTAGAGGAAATCACTGGATTCGCCCGTGCCATGCGCGAGGCTGCGACCGGGCTCGACCTGGAACGCGATGATCTGGTCGATACCTGTGGTACCGGCGGCGACGGGGCCAACACGTTCAACGTTTCGACCACCGCGGCGCTGATCGCAGCCGGAGCCGGGGTGCCGGTGGCGAAGCATGGGAATCGTGCGGTTTCCAGTGCGTGCGGCAGCGCTGATGTCCTGGAGGCGCTCGGCGTACATCTGGTCTCCGGGCAGGCAGCACTGCAGCGCTGTCTCGAGGCGGCGAGCATCGCGTTCTTGTTCGCGCCGTCGCAGCATCCGGCCATGAAGTACGCGATCGGGCCGCGTCGCGAGTTGGGCCTGCGGACTGTCTTCAACTTGCTCGGTCCTTTGACCAATCCTGCCGGTGCGCGCCGGCAGGTCGTGGGAGTCTACGACCGGGCGCTGGTGGAGCCACTGGCCGAAGTCCTGGGACGGCTTGGAGCTATTCATGTGCTCGTTGTACACGGCGCGGGCGGCCTCGACGAGATTTCGACACTGGGCCCGACCGCAGTGGCCGAGTGGCGCGGCGGGAATCTCCGGTCGTACACACTGTCGCCCGGTGAGTACGGAATCGATGTTGTCGATGCGAGCGCTATTAGTGGCGGTGATGGGGAGCAGAACGCCGGCATGGTGCGCGCGGTTCTCGATGGGCAGCCTGGGCCGCGACGGGAGATCGCGCTGTTGAACGCTGCCGCGGCCATCTATGTGAGTGGCAGGGTGGATAACCTCGCGGCGGCGATGCCAGTGGCGCAGGCGTCGGTCGATAGCGGTGCGGCGCTACAGGCACTCGAAGCATTGGCGACAACCAGCGGCGCGGAGGCGGGACGATGACGATTACGCTCGAGCAACTGGTGCAGGTGGCGCGAGCCAAGGCAGCCGCGGATCGCGCGACCCTGCCGGCAGCAGAACTGCGGAAGCGGATCGGCGATGCAGGCGCGTTGGACCGCCGCCCGGGTCGACTCGCGTCGGCCCTGCGACGAGACGGCATGATGGTGATTGCCGAGGTCAAGGGTGCCAGCCCCGTGGCGGGTCAGCTGCGGGGCAGCTATGACCCGGCGGCCATCGCCCGCCAATACGAAGCGGCGGGAGCAGCGGCGGTATCGGTGCTAACGGAGGAGACCTATTTCGGCGGCAGCCTCGAGGCTCTCGAACAGGTCGTCGCGGCGGTGCAGATTCCAGTGCTGCGCAAGGACTTCATCGTCGAGGCCTACCAGATCGAACAGGCGGCGCTCGCGGGCGCGTCGGCGGTGCTATTGATTGCCGAGGCGCTCACTGCGACATCTCTTGGGGAACTCGTAGCCGTCGCGCACGAGTATCGTCTTGATGCCATGGTGGAGGTGCATCGGACGGAATCGGTCGCGTCGGCCGTGGCAGCTGGCAGCGGCATTATCGGCGTCAACAACCGCAACCTCGAATCCATGACGGTGGACTGGCGCTACGCGTTTGAACTGATCGCGGACTTGCCGTCGGAGGTCGTTCGGGTCGCTGAAAGCGGCATCTCGACCTCGGCCCAATTGGCCGAACTCGCCGAGGCCGGCTATGACGCGGCGCTCGTGGGCTCGAGCCTGATGGCGGCTGATGAGCCTGGCCATGCGCTGCGCCGGCTTCTCGGGGAGGTCTTGCCATGACGCCGCGCTGGAAGGTGTGCGGAGTTACCGATATCGACATCGGCCTCGCCGCGGTAGACGCAGGTGCGGATGCGGTGGGTTTCGTGTTCTATGAGCGCAGCCCGCGTGCCGTGAGTGCCGAAAGGGCGGCGGAGATCGCCGCGGGATTGCCGCGCGAGACCTGGCGCATGGGGGTGTTTGTGGATGCCGGGCGTGACGAGATCGAGCGGACGATAGACATCGTGGACCTCGACTTTGTGCAGCTTTCCGGCGACGAGCCGCCAGCGGCCGCCGCGGGACTATCGCGGCATGCGTTCAAGGCACTGCGGCTAGAGCCCGAGATGGACGTCGACGCGGTCCGGGCGCTGGCGGAGCCGTTCGCCAGCTGTACTCTGCTGGTCGATACTGCGGCTGAGGGTGAATATGGGGGTACGGGTCGCACGGCGAACTGGACGGCGGCAGCGGCGCTGGCTCGTGAGCACCGATTGATGCTCGCCGGAGGGCTGACATCAGACAATGTGGCTGAGGCCATCGCGACGGTGCGTCCCTGGGCAATCGACGTCTCGTCGGGCCTCGAGCTCGAGCCTGGCGAGAAGAGCCCGCGGTTGATCCGCGAGTTCGCATCGGTCTTGGAGTCGCTGCGATGAGCAAGGAGACCGACGGCCGCTTTGGACTGTTTGGGGGGCGCTATATCCCCGAGACATTGATGCCCGCGGTCATCGACTTGGAGCAGGCGTACCGCGAGGCGCTCGTCGACGATGAGTTCGTGGCCGAGTTGCATTCGCTGCGTACCGACTACGCCGGTCGACCGACGCCGTTGTACTTTGCGGCGCGATTGTCGGAGGAGGTGGGCGCACGGGTGTGGTTGAAACGCGAGGACCTTCTGCACACCGGGGCTCACAAGATCAACAACACCCTCGGGCAAGCGCTGCTGGCGCGGCGCATGGGCAAGAAGCGGGTAATCGCCGAGAC
>JAJCXS010000259.1 GCA_029263335.1 Acidobacteriota bacterium
TGTCGATCAATCACGACAAGGTCAGCGCTGTCGGTGGCGTACACATTCACCGTGCCGGCCAGGAAACGGTAGAAGCGCTGGGCCTGAGCGGGAAGCGTGTCGCGACGAGTGGTCATGTCCGCTACCAGTTCGTCACCGCGCATCTCGACGAACTCGGCGGGCAATCGCCCGACCGCAGCGCGCAGGACCTCGTCCGTGAGCGCCGCCTGTAGATCGCGCGTCACCTGCTGCCAGTCGGACCACTCCAGACCCGACAGGAGGCGGCGATCCAACGATCGCGCGTTCCAGGTGAGCCCTTCGAGTGGGGGGTAATCGCCGCCGTACGCGTCGAACTTGGGCTCGCGGTCGCGGGTCATCTGCATGAAGATGCCCTCATACCGAGAAAACGCCTGGTCACGGTCTTCAGCGATCGGTTGCCAGCCGTCGTGGCCAGGAATCCTGGCCCAGCGCCACTGGTCGACGTGTCGATCCCAGTCACCGAGGAGTTGATCGACGAGCCGTGCCCGCAGAAACGCCGCGGCGTCGAAACGGAATGAGGGGTCGGCGGTCAGGCGCTCGAACATGTCCCGGCCGGAGATGATCTCCGTCGATTCGAACGTGCCGGGAGTGGGGAACTCCTCGAGGGTCCCGAGCAAGCCGGCAAAGTCGTCGCGGTATTCACCCAGCAGCTCCGAATCCGGCAGTACCACCAGCCTCGGCACGGAGTGCAGCACTCCGGCTGCGCGCGCGATGGGCGCAGCCACGACGCTGGAACCGGGGAAGCTGGCGGCGATCTGATCTTGTGCGATGTCGGCGATCGCCGTGTCCATCAGTTCTTCAGGGAGGATCGCGGTGGGGTCTTTGTCCATGCCGCGGAAGGTGTACGCGCGTCCATCCTCGCCGCGCAAGGCGAGGCCGGCCGTCTGCAGGCCGCCGACGCGCCTGACGGGCGTCAGGCCGCCCGCTTCGCGGCTCATGTCGAGCAGTTCCACGGTGATCTCCGTGATCCATAGATCGCGGTAGGTGCTGCCGAAGAACTTCTTGTGCAGCCATCCAGCTTCGTAGTGGGCTCCCGCGACGGTCCTGACGGTCCTGTCCGGCGCCGACGGGCTCGCCTCCTGCCCGCGAACCGGGCTGACCGGGATAAGTGAGAGACCCAAAACGAAGATGAACGGACGTAGCTTGTCTCGGAACAATGCTGTCTCCTTGGCGGACCCAGACCTCGCACGGCAGCCCGGGTTGGCTCGTCGCCCGCACCGGACGGGGCGGACGGCAACCCAGTATATGCGGAGGCTAATTGCGCGTATTTGAGCAGTAGCGTACAGGAGTCGAGGACATATAGGCCTTGGATCTTCAGGGGCCTCAGAGGTTACCGACAGAGTTGCGCCGCCCCTGTAACCAATAGGGCCTCGCGCCATCTAAGGGGCAACTGGTGGAGCGTTCCGACGACCACCTCCCGTCACCAATGGATCGAGAGTCAGATGAGCAATCGCGGGGCGGTGGAGCGGTGTCTCGGCCTGTGTACCTTCGTGCAGCGTGGCGAGACGCTGCAGGCGTTGCTGCTGACGCTGAACGTATTCTTGATTCTGACCGCGTATCTGATCGCGAAAGTCGTCAGGGAACCTCTCATCCTCGCCGGTGGAGGGGGCGCGGAACTCAAGAGCTACGCGGCAGCGTTGCAGGTCGTGGTGCTGCTGGTGGTTGTGCGGGTTTACGACCGGCTCGTCGCGGACATGCCGCGCCGGCGCCTCATCAACGTAGTCACGATCTTCTTCGCCGGGTGCCTGTTCGCGTTCTACGGCCTTCAGCTGGCGAACATCGATATCGGCATCATCTTCTACCTGTGGGTCGGGATCTTCAGCCTCACGATCATCGCCCAGTTCTGGGCCTTCGCGAACGACATCTATACCCCGGAACAGGGCAAACGGCTCTTCCCCCTCATCGCCTTCGGCGCGTCGGCGGGTGGCGTGTTTGGCCCGATGATCGCGGATGCTCTGATCGAACCGCTCGGGGTGTACCAGCTGCTGCCGCTCGCGGGCGCGATTCTGCTCGCCAGTCTGCTGCTCACCAACTTTGTCGAGAGCCGGGCGGTTCCGGTCCGGGCTCCGGGTGCCGTCGAGCCTGAGATCAGCAAGGATGGGGCACTGCGCGTGGTCTTCAAGAACCGCTACCTGCTGCTAATCGCCCTTCTGGTCCTCTTCTCAAACTGGGCCAACACGACGGGCGAGTACATTCTTGCTCGCTCGGTGTCCGAGGCAGCCGCCGCGCAGACGGCCGTCTCGGCCGAGGTGTTCATCGGCAGTTTCTACGCGACCTTCTTCACGATCGTCGGGGCTGCAGGGCTGATCCTCCAGTTGGTCGTGGTCTCGCGAGTGGTCAAGTACCTTGGCATGCGGGCGGCGATTCTGGCGCTGCCGATCGTCGCGCTCGGTAGCTACGCGCTGATCGCGGTCGTGCCGATCTTGTGGATCACGCGGGTGGGCAAGACCGCCGAGAACTCGGTCGACTACTCGCTCAACAACACGGTCAAGCAACTGCTCTTTCTGCCGACGACGCGCGAAGAGAAGTACAAGGCGAAGATCGCGATCGATTCGCTCTTTGTGCGCGCAGGCGATGTTCTGTCAGCCGGCGTTGTCTTCATCGGCGCGAGTCTGGGGATGGGAGTCCGCCACTTCGCCCTCTGGAACCTCCTGCTGGTGGCCGCGTGGCTTCTGGTCGCGACGAAGGTAGGGGCGGAGAACCGCCGACGCACAGTCGTTGGCGCCTGAGATCTACGCGCGAGGGGGCATCGTGCGACCGGTGGTGGCGCTCTTTCGCAGCAGCCAGACCGACCCGGCGCACGGCGAGGTCTTGCGGCATTCCTGCGGCGCGGTCGACCCGCGCAGGAGCCGCGGAGATTGACCTGTAACCGCGGGCCGCCTGCGAGATCCAACAGCCGTGGCCATCTGGCCACAGCTGGCAACGACCTGGGCACTACCGACTAGAGGGCAAATATGGCAGACGGCAGCATGAGTTGCGTGAGGAAGGGCGCCCTCGGCGGCTTCGTGGGCGGTGGCGTCTTCGGGATCATGATGGCGGCGATGGGGATGTTGCCCATGATCGGCAACATGGTCGGGCAGCCGAGCGCCCTCGTAGGCCTCGTGGTGCACATGATGATGAGCGTAGGTATCGGGGCGGCGTTCGGTCTGATGGTCGCGCCTCTGGGCTCCGAAAGCTGGCTACTGCCGCTTGGTCTGGCCTATGGGTTGCTGTGGTGGGTCATCGGGCCGCTAACCGTGATGCCGGTCATGATGGGCGGCGCGGTCGCCTGGAACGCCGCCGCCATCATGGCGGCGCTACCTAGTGGGATGGGTCATCTGGTCTTTGGCGGGGTCATGGCCGTCGTCTATCGCCGGACCCTGGCGTAGTGACAGGTTGGCCGAGCCCGGCGGCGGGGCGAACGGGTTCCGAGCGGAGACGTCTGTACCTTGCGGACCAAGCGCTCGCGATCCTGTTCGTCTCCGCCACCATCGCTTGTGTCGCGGTTCCATCTGAAGCTGTGTTCTGCCAAGAGGAGGAGCCCCCAGCACAGGGGGACAGCGAGCCGAACCAGGATGGTCGCAGGAGCCTGAAGAAACTGCCTGTCAGCCTGGGGCGCGGTTTCATCGGCGTGTTCTCGGGGCATAGCGCCGCGCCGCTGGTTCTGGGCGCCGTCGCCACCGTCTTGTCGCGGCCGTTTGATGACGACTTGCTCAACGCTGACAGGGAGGAGAACAGGCTCGGCAGGCTGGGAGCGGACCTCGGCGATCCCGCGTACGTCGGCCCCCTGGCAGTTGCGCTGCTCGCCGGGGGACGTCTGGCCACCGGACAGCGCTTCCGGGACGCGAGCTACGACGTGTTTGTCGCCACCGCCGTTAATCTGGGCTACACCGAAGCGCTCAAGGTCGCCGTAGGTCGGACACGTCCGGATGGTCAAGATCGGAGATCCTTCCCCTCCGGGCACACATCGAACGCCTTCACGTGGGCCACGGTAGCTGAGCGACATTATGGTCGGAGCGTTGGCCTTCCGATGTATCTGCTGGCGTCCCTGGTCGGCGCCTCGCGCATCAGTCAGAACAGGCACCACCTGAGCGATGTGCTCGCGGGCTCAGCCATCGGCTTCATCGTTGGTAGGTCGGTGACTCGACAGAATGGCATGGCTACGGCCGAACCCGCGTTCTCCTTGCTGCCGGCGGTTGGGCCGAGTGGTCAGCGCGGACTGCTCGCGGTTTTTCGCTTCTGAGCGCCAGGACATTAGGCATGAAAGAGCGGCGTTCCGCGATATTTGGCGGATCGGGCGCGATATATGGCGGGGTCGAGGTCCGTTCGGCGCCGGACGGCGCCCCAACGGTGCTCGCAAACCACTGTTTTGAATAGCTTTGCCTGCGTCTCCTCGACACGGTCGGGTTCTGGCACGGGGCTTGCTTTTAGTGCCGGCCAGATACCAGCGAACCCTGAGGAGAATGCCCGTGAGTTCCCCTTGCACAGCGGCCGTCCAGCAAGCCCTAACTATCATCGTGTCGTCGCCTGAATCGTCCCGTATTGAAGCCCTCCGCTCTGGCTGCAACGACGCGTACCGAGAGCTCGTGGCCGAGTACGGGGACCGTCTGTTGTCCGCCGCTCGTCGGGTCGTCCGGGATGAGGACGAAGCGCGCGACTGTGTTCAAGAAGGTCTGCTGCGTGCCTTTCGTGCCCTCGATCGGTTCGAGGGTCGCTCGAGCCTGTACTCCTGGCTCTTTCGCATCGTCACCAACGTCGCGCTCAAGCGCAGAAGTGCAGCAGCTCGCCTCTGTTCCATCGATGCCACGCTGGCCGTTGGCGTTTCACCTGAGGCCATGGAAGGCTTGGCGGACCGCGACGGCCCAGAGGCCGCGCTCCATAGATTCCGACAGGCCCAGCGCCTGAGGGCCGCCGTCGAGGTGCTGCCCGAGCGTCACCGACAGATCATTCAACTCCGTGATTTCGAAGGTCACGATACGGCCGAGACCGCCGCCCTGCTGGGGATCACACGGGGTGCAGCCAAGGTCCGTCTGCACCGTGCGCGCGTGGCACTTCGCAAAGTTATCCAGGAGTCGGATTCGTCGTCACCACCGGGCGCCGAGCGAGAGATCGTTACTCGCGAGGGCCGCCAGCGGCGGGCCGAAGGTCAAGCTTGCGCATCCGAGAGCGGAGAGTGCTCGGATTGATATCGAGCATGGCGGCGGCGCCGTCCGGGCCGTCGATGACACCTCCCGACTGTTCGAGTGCTCGCGCAATCTGCGCGCGTTCGGTCTGTCGCAGTGTCTTGAACCCGCTATCGTCCGCGTCCGCCCGGACACCCTCGCGTGTCGAGCCAAGCAGGGGATCGTCGATCCGCAGCGTCGACGCGCTGCTCATGATCAGTGCTCGCTCCACGACATTCTGCAGCTCGCGCACGTTGCCGGGCCACTCATAGGCCTCCAGCCGTGCGGCCGACCGCGATTCGATCCGCTCGAAGTCTCTGCCTAATCGCGGCGCCGCGGCCTGCGCGAAGTGTTCAGCGAGGGGCAAGACGTCGCCCCGCCTGTCGCGCAGTGGCGGAAGATGAATCGGGAACACGGCGAGACGGAAGTAGAGGTCCTCGCGGAACCTGCCTTCCCGTACGAGGGACGCAAGGTCCCGATTCGTGGCGGCCAACACCCTCACGTCGACGCTCTTCGGCGTACTCTCACCAACGCGCTCGAATTGTTGATCCTGAAGCACCCGCAGAAGTCTGGGTTGCAGGTCCAGTGGCAGTTCGCCGATCTCGTCAAGAAAGATCGTGCCGCCATCGGCCAACTCGAACCGCCCGATGCGCTTCCTGTCGGCACCGGTGAAGGCGCCCTTCTCGTGTCCGAACAGCTCGCTCTCGATGAGAGTGGCAGGCAAGGAGGCACAGTCGACCTTGATGAGAGGTTTCTCGCTGCGGCTCGAACGTGCGTGGATAGCGCGGGCGAATAGTTCCTTGCCGGTGCCGGACTCCCCACACAAGAGGGCCGTAGCATCGGTCGGCGCCACGCGTTCTACCTGGCGCATGACCTCCTCCAGGGCGGGCGACTCTCCGATGATGTGGTCGAAGCAGTAGTGGCGCCGAATTTCCTCAGCCAGGTATTCGCGCTGTTGCGAGAGCCTCTCGATCTCTCTCAGCGCGTCCTCGCGCTCGTTGACATCGCGGATGATCAGCGTGTACTCGCCCTCACCCGAACGGCTCAGCGTTCCTTCCACGAGAAAGCCCTCGCCAGGCGCCCGACAGCACATCGCGTTCGCCGGCAGCCACACGGAGTCGTCGCCCCAGCCCGGCGGAGACTTCCCCGCGACATACTGGGCCACGGCATCACGCAGCTCTGGAGCGAGAAACCGATCGATCGTGCCGCGCGTTGCCTCCTCGGCCGATAGGGCGAACACACGTTCTGCCGATTCGTTGAACAGGCACACCCGGCGCTCGGCATCAAAGGTAACGATCGGGTCCATGGCACTGCGAAGAACTCGGTCCAGGCGCTGCTCGGACTCACGCAGCTCTGCCGCGGCACGGATACGATGCAGTTCGGCTGCGGATCGCGTCGCACAAAGCTGCATGATGGTCACGAAGCGGGGCTCGGTCGGCATCGGTTTCGTGTCGATGACCGCAACGTGCCCAAAGTGCCTTCCATCCGGCCCGATCATCGGCACCCCGCGGTAGCTCTCGGCGTTGATCGCGTTCAGGTGGCGGTCTTTGGGGAACTTGTCGCGGACAGCGCGAGGACAGTGAAAGGCAACGCCGTCGACGAGTTGACTGCAGGGCGTCACTCTCATGTCGTACTCGCCCATCGCCACCACGCTCTCGCCGTTCCAGAACGCGAGAACCTCCATGCGCTCCGCGTCTTCGGTGAAGATGGAAACGAAGGCGTATTGGACGTCCAGGGCGGCGGCCATGCTCGGCAGCAGGGCATCGAAGAAGTCTTCGCCGGTGGCCGACGAGATGCTGGAGACGATGCGGAAGAGCGCGTGGAGTTCCTCTGGCGTGGCTTGGTCTCGAGCCGGCCGGCGCCTGAGCGGGTTCTTCAAGGTGAAGCCTCTTCGCACGATCCGAGCCGCTACGCGGGCAAGCCGTCCGGATGTTCGGTCATTTCGACCGACGTCGCCAGTTCGCTCCGCGATGTTCTGGCTGGTAGCGACGTCGGGCCGAGATGATAGCAATCGAGGTCAGAGGCTGCCGATCGAACGGGTCCTCGTCGAGGGTTCGCCGGGTGTTAGCGCGCTCGCGTGCATCTGCGGTTGCTGGTGCCCGACTCGCCCGCGCTGTTGGCCGCGCGGACGACGTAGCAGTAGCGTTGACGTCTGACCACACTCGTGTCGGCTACCGACCGCGTGTTGGCCGGCACCGAGGTCAGGCGCTGCCAGGCGCCACCGCGCTTCGGCTTGCGGTAGATGTTGAACCCCGTCTCGTTGTTTGCAGTGTCCTTCCAGGTGAGATCGATACCACCGACGTAGCGGCGGGCGACGCGAAGACGTCGCGGCGTTGCAGGTGGTCGCGCGACCGCGGCCTGCGTGCTGGCGCAGGCCACGTCTGATCTTGGGGACGTGCCGAAGGCATTGGCCGCGATCACCCGGTAGCAGTACCTGGTGTCGGCATCCAGACCACGGTCGGGCAGGGCTGTCGTGTTGGCGCCCAGGGTCGTAAGAAAACTCCAGGAGCCGCCAGCGCGCCGACGGTCGATCCGGAACTCGTCCTCGTTGTCGGAGCTATCGATCCAGGTCACATCGATCGCTGAGGAGGAAACGGCAGCGGCGCTGACGCCGCTGGGAGCCCGGGGCGCGACGCCGGGGACCGTAGGAGTTGCGCAGACGGTGGGGGATGGGGGCGAGTCGCCAACGGCATTCGACGCGATGATCTGGTAGCAGTACTCGATGTCCGCGTCGAGGTCGGTGTCCGAGTGTGTCGTTGCGCCCGCACCCAGACGGACGATTTCGCTCCAGCTACCGGCTTGGCGCTGGCGCTCCACTCTGAACTCCGTCTCGTTGTCGGACCGGTCCTGCCAGGTAAGATCGATCGCCGACGAGGATACTGGCACCGCTGTGGCATTGGTCGGGGCCACCGGGGCGACGGGGTCATCTCCGCCGTCTCCGCCGGAAACGCTCAGGGTGAAACTGGAATCACGATATCCGAACACGCCCACATAGAGCTTCTTGCCGG
Organism: Acidobacteriota bacterium; assembly: GCA_029263335.1. Classification (GTDB taxonomy): domain Bacteria; phylum Acidobacteriota; class UBA890; order UBA890; family WLXD01; genus WLXD01. Next base: position 8,168 of record JAJCXS010000259.1, read on the forward strand.
AGGCCCTGCCAATCGTGCATGCGTCGGTGGTGGTGCCGGACTCCCAGGAGCGGCACTCGAACAGGTCGAGCGCCGGCGCGATGTCCTCGAGTACGTAGAGGTCGGCATCACCCGACTCCACTTCGAGGGTGAACTCCGCGGTGTTGGTCGATGACGTAACACGGCGAACGATCCACTCGCCCTGGTTGAGGTTCGTTGCGACACGGCCGCCCTCGGGGAGATTGGCCACCGTCGCCGGGTCGAGCCAGCGTGCGATGTCCGGGAAGAACCGGTCCAGGCGTCCGTAGACGTCGGGCGCGGTCGGGGAACTGCAGAATGACGAGCCGCCGCTCAGGACTCCGACCAGCGGTTGGTTGGGCCAGCTCCCGTCGAGGTACAGACCCGAACCACTGCTGCCTCCTTCGGTGACCCCCTCGCTCCAGCGCACCTCCACGTGGGAGTTGTTCGGTGAGCCGCTGCCCCACACATCGAACCCTTGCACCGTGCCCTTGCTGATCTTCTTGAGGTCCCCCGCCGGGTGATGGATGCCGGCGATGGCGGAGCCGGTACTGGGCGGCGAACTACTCCAGCCCGCCAGTGCGGCGCCTCCGGGAGGTGACTGACGGAGCTGCAGAAGGGTGAAATCGTACCCCGTGTCGATGCTGCTGGTGTTCAGCAGGTCCCCGCCGCCAGCTGTCTGCGTGACCGTGGTCGGGTCGGCCCCACCGCAGGAAACGCGCTCAAAAAACCAGAAGAACGTCGCCGTTGCCGCGACGGCCTGGCTCTCGATGCAGTGATTCGCAGTGGAGTAGAAGGGACGACCGTCTTTGCGCGTGTTCGACAGGAGCTGTCCCGTGCACAGAAACGTGCCCTGGTTGGTGTCGAAAATCTCCTTGGCGGCCGCCAGGGCCGTGGTACTCCAGCGCGGATCGCATGCGACATCGATCTCGCAGCTCCCCGAGCCGCCGATGTCTGAGAGTGAGCGGGTGTCATAGGGGGATATCACCATGTGCGAGATCCGTGGCAGGGCGAAGACGACCTCGCGATCTGCCGTGCCGGCAGGAACGAAGACCTCTACCCCAATGGCCTCACCCTCGATAACCGGCGACCAGAAGGGAGCCGGTTCGGCCGGCTCGCGGCCGAGACGGGGCTGCTTGGCGTTGTGGGTGCCGCGCGCCGCCCTGGCGGGCTCGGACAGGTCCGCCATGTCGTAGGGCCCCCAGGCGGAGCCGCCGGTATCAGCGTCGAAGAAGGCAACTTCAGCGCCGGCGGGCAGCCGCTGCGGCGAAAGTGCCAGGCGCATGGCGCGTGCCCCCGGGGAGCGGATCACGATCGCCGCTGCACGCCCGCCAGGCAC
>JAJCXS010000260.1 GCA_029263335.1 Acidobacteriota bacterium
CGAGCGCGAGACCCGTCCGACCATCATGACGCTGGAGGAGGTTGCCAAGTACCTCCGGCTGCATAAATCGACCGTCTATCGCATGGCGCGCGAAGGCAAACTGCCCGGCAACAAGGTGGCAGGCCAGTGGCGCTTCAAGAAGGACCGTCTCGTCGACTGGTTCGAAGAGCAGCAGAAGCTCCAGGACGACATCCTAGGCTAGCGGCCGGCTTCAGCGTTCAGGGCGACGGGGATACCCCGCGACGACCGTCTTCAGTGGAAAGCCGGACGCTACCTTCGTGCCCGGCTCCAGGCCATTCAGAAGCGCAAGTCGCTCGACGTCCGCCGCCGGCCCGGCGGTGACGAACGTGTCAAACCTTCCCGCTCGGGGTGTGTGCACGATACGGATACGATCGGGCTGATACAGGTCCGCTTCGCGTCTCGACCACTCGCGGAAGCTTCCTCCGTAGTCCTCAAAGGAAGCCGCGTAGCGGGCATAGTCGCGGTCCCTGGCGTAGCCGATCAGGTCATAGACCAGCCCCCGATACTCGACGTAGGTTTCCCGAACCCCGAGTATCACGCCGTCATCGCTGGCGTTGTAGGCGGCCCAGTAGGCGGGCAGACCAGCGACCGTCGTCCGACCACCCCGTATGTTGGTCGCCCCGCGTGCCTGCAGCGCAGCGTTGGCGTGCTCTCGTAATGACTCTCCCTGGCGTTCGGTCGCGGTGAGGGCCACCAGGGCGCTACCATCACGAGGTGCGGCGACCACCACCGTCTTGCCATTCTGCACCTGCCAGTCCGCTGGAAACTCGACCTGGAAGAGCAACTCGGGGTGCTTGAAGCTTCTCCCCTCGAGGACCCCTTCGCGTGGATCATCGCCAAATACCAGGCCATCGATGCGGGCAAGATGTGCCTCGCGCCCAACCCGCAATTGCCCTGCGGCCACCAGCGACTCGGCTGCCCGCATGACCTCGGCCGCGCGCCCCGCCGGCGCGGGATGGGTCGATGCCCAGGATGGCAATCGGTCCTGCGCCGGTCCGGCGAGGCGGTCGAGCGTGGTGAAGAACCCCGCCAGTTCGCGCGCGTCATAGCCGGCACGAACGGCGTAACGAACCCCCAGTCGGTCCGATTCCGACTCGTTGTCGCGGCTGAACTTGAGCATGAGGAGCCCGAGCCCGGTCTGTAGCTCACCACCGACCGATCTCAGTTCCGGACTGAGCACCATGCCGGCCGCGAACCCGACCTGCGCGAGCGTGGCGCTGGTGTAGCGTTCGGCGATATGGCGAGCCGTGACATGGCCGATCTCGTGTCCGAGCACGCCAACGATCTCCGCCTCGCTATTCGCCCACGCCAGGATTCCGCGGGTCAGATAGACATAGCCACCGCCCCCCGCGAAGGCATTCACCGCCGCGTCATCCAGCACGCGGAAGGTCCACGGCAGGTGGGGCCTCTCAGCCGCCGCAGCCATCGGCAGGCCAACCTCTTCCACCCAATGCTGGATATCAGCATCAGCGTAGACGCCGAAATGCTCCAACGACGCCGCGTCGTTCTGCTCGCCGAGGGCAATCTCCTGCCGTTCGGACATGAGCATCAACGTGGACCTGCCCGTGACCGGGTCGATAGCACAGGCCGACAGCCCCACCAGAGCCAGTATCAGGAAGCCAACGTGCTTCATCGCGAGGCTCCGCCCGGCTCCCCCCAGATCGCTTCGTACAGTTCCGCGTCGCTGACGCGCACCTGCCCGGGATCCATCACTCTGAGCTCGTGGGGAAACACGGGCGCCTGCTCGACTTCGTGCAGCCAGTAGTCCGGCCCGTCTCCATATCGACAGCGCTCCGGACGAACATACACGGCGGCCATCTTGACCCGCGGAGTGTTGCGTCTTGCACCGCGCCGAATGTGGTCCACGACCTCGAACGCTGTCCGTCCCGTGTCAAAAAGATTGTCCACCACCAACAGGGAGTGGTCGGCATCAACGTTGTCGATCACGTGCTCGAGCCCGCGAATGTCATAACCGCCGCCCTGCACGATGCCCTCGAGCGACTGAGTACGAATCGCGGTGTGATAGAAGTCGTGGCCCTTCCAACGAAAATACTCCTGGATCGCGATGCCCGGCGGCGCGCCCCCGCGCCATAACGCGATCATGAAATCCGGCCGACAGCCATCGTCCCAGATCTTCCGCGCGAGCCGGAAACTGTCAGCCAGATATTCGTCCGCATCGAGCGGCGCGGCAGCACGATCGGCAATCACTATGACCCCATGGCGGAAATCGGTGGCGGCAGCTTCGGTGTTCGCAGCTTGTGGGCACTGTTACGTCGCAGTGTCCTGATGCGTTCGTGAACGGCGTTGTCCTCCAGCGATCCGAGAACATACTGCTCGAGCTGTTCGTAGGTAAAGCCAAGCTCCGTCTCGTCGGTGTGGCCGCGCCAGGTGTCGGCGGACGGCGGCTTTTCGATGGTAGCTCGAGGAACCTCCAGGCAACGTGCGAGTTCCACCACCTCGCTCTTCACCAGGTGCCCGAGCGGCATGAGGTCGGCACCACCATCGCCGAACTTGGTGAAGTAGCCAATCGACAGCTGTGACCGATTGCCGCAGCCGGCCACCAGATAGCGCGAGCGGTTGGCGTGGTAATAGAGCACCAGCATCCGTAGGCGAGCCTTGAGGTTGGCGAGCACGAGATCCGAGCTTGCTTCCTCCTCGGGCTCGGCCCCGAGGGTTCGCGCCAGCGCGTCATATACGGGGTCCAGTTCGATCGTTCTGGCATGCAGCCCGAAGGCATCGACTACCCGGCGAGCGTCATCAACATCCGCTGCGGCCGTGTGCAGGGGAAGAAGGAGCGCGAGATGGCTGTCCGGGAAGGCACTCTTGGCCAGCGCCGCCACCACCGCCGAGTCGACGCCGCCGGAGAGAGCGAAGACAACGCCTCGCGCGCTGGCCTCGCCGACTTCGGACTTCACCCAGGCAGCGAGGTTATCCGCGACTCGTGCAGCCTCCATCAGACTTCCGGCACTCGCCGCTACCCGGCCACGGAGTCGATCAGGTCCTGGTTGACGGTGACCGCGTAGCGATCGCGCAACGATCGGACATACGCCTCGAACAGTCGATTGCGCTGCTGCGCAGCCTCCTGTGCCCGCAGGTCTTCGGACTGCGTCGAGAAGAGCGCCCAGTCCGGCTGCTGATGCTCGGTTACGCGGAAGATCACGAAGCGATCGTTGATCTCGACCGGCCCGCCGACACCGTCCACACCAGCCTCGAAGGCCGCCTCCATGAGCGCCGCACTGCGTCCCAATGCCGGAACGACCTCATCACGCGTCAGCAACTCGCTGGAATCAACCACCGCCGTGGCCTCCTGCGCGATGGCCGGGAACTCCTCGCCGGCCTGCAGTCGAGCAACGAACTCCGTCGCCCGCTCGCGGGCTCGCACGCGTGAACGCTCGCCGACCTCATCCTGGCGAACCCGAGCCGTCACCGCCTCGAACTCGGGCAGATGTGCAGCCGCGATCTCGTCGATCCGAAACACTAGAAAACCGCGCCGCACGCGCAGCGGCTCCGCCACCCGTCCGGTGCCGAGAGTGAAGGCCCGCTCGGTGAACTCCCGTGACGAATACTCTCCAAAGCCCTGATCTTGACTGAACAAGGGGCTTTCCTCGACCTCCAGAGCGTGCGTCGCCGCTACGTCCTCGAGGCTGGTGCCGCGCAGTACAGCGGTGCGAATCTCCTCCGCCACCTCAGCCGCACGCGCCTCGGCGGCGTCCCACGCCAGTCGCTGTTCGAGCTGTCCGCTGACCTCCTCGAACGGCTGCACGCGGGCATCACGGCGCTCATCGACCTGAACGATCACGTAGCCAAACGGCGTCTCGGTAACCTCCGAGACCTGCCCTGCCGGAAGAGGGAACGCGGCTTCGTCCCAGCCCTCGATCTGACGTCCGCGTGTCACCCAGCCCAGATCGCCACCGGTAGCCGAGGAGGGATCGTCGGACACCTCTTCGGCAACCGCTGCAAAGTCTTCACCTGCGCGCACACGCGCCAGCGCTCCCTCCGCCGCGGCTAGGGCGTCGCCCTTGGCTTCCTCGGTCGCGGTCGGTGGCACACGCACCATGATCTGGCGAGCCTTGACCTGCTCTTCCGTGGTGAAGTCGGCGATGTTGGCGTCGTACTCGGCACGCTGAGCGGCCTCATCAACAACCACGGTCTCGCGCAGGGCTTCGGTGTCGACCACTGCGTACGTGACCTTGCGCTGCTCCGGAAGCCGGTAGCCGTCGGCGTTCATCTGATAGCGCTCGCGCAACGCGGCATCGTCGATCTCAGCTCCCACCTCGGCCTCGAACGCGGTCGGACGAACCTGGATGTAGTCGAATCGCGCACGCTCGTTCTGACGCTGGAAGAGTTCCTGAAGCTGCGCGTCGTTCACCTGCATGCCCTCGGTGAGCACCCCGGTGACACGCTCCACCATCAAGTCCTCGACTACCTGCTGCTCGAAGGTGGTCTGATCGATGCCGGCGCGAACGAGTACGTTGCGATACTCCTCCATGCCGATCCAGCCGCCTTGTTCGTCGGTAAACGCCGGGAACTGCACCAGCCGGTCTTTGATTTCCTGGGGCGCGATGGCGAACCCCTGATCGCGCGCTGCCGCGAGAATCAGCCGACGACGCACCAGTTGCTCGACAACCACGTTCTGCAGTTGCATCTGCTGGATGAAGTTATCCGGCAGCTCGCCCTGGTTCAGGTCGCGGTAGTAGTCGACCTGTTCATTGAGAGCACTGCGGTACTCGGTGAGGGTGATGACCTCACCATCTACCCGCGCCACGACATTGTCCGGACCTCCAGCGAAGAAGTCCGGGAAATACAGAATGATGAACGCCGCGATTACGAGCCACAGCGTCCAGGACAACCGGCGCACGTTGCGGCGCATCTTGTCGAGCACAGGAATACTCCCAAGCGAATTAAGGTACGGTCCGGGGCCGCGTCGAACTCGGGGCGGCCGGCACGCGAACCGGGTCAAGATCGTCAAGAAAGAGAACAAGAGGATAATTCATCGGGGCCGGCTTTGCACCGATCGCGTTCACCAAAGTGGGCGACATCAGGCCCCGTGCTACACTACCGGCGCACCGCGCTCGGCGGCCTCCGGCAGCACCCCTTGTCGGGTTCGCCGTGGACCCGAATCTCCTTGTAGCGCAGTGTTTTCCGTCCGCTATCGCCATCCGTCTATCCGCACCGGTGGGGGGCCTGCCAGGCCCGCTTGTGGGGATGCCGGTGAACTCCCAAAAGGCCTCCTGTAGCGCATGACTTTCTCGATACTCTCGGCCTTCTCCAGCGACATCGCCATCGACCTCGGCACCTCGAACACGCTCGTCTACATGAAGGGCAAGGGTGTGGTCGTGCGCGAGCCATCGATCGTGGCGATCAACAAGAAGACCGACAAGGTCGAAGCGGTCGGTCGCGAGGCCAAGGAGATGCTCGGCCGTACCCCTGGACACATCGTCGCCGTGCGGCCATTGAAGGACGGTGTTATCGCCGACTTCGAGGTCACCGAACAGATGCTCGCCTACTTCATCAGGCGAGTGCACAATCGGCGCTTTCTCGTGCGACCACGCATCATCATCGGCGTGCCCAGCGGCATCACCAAGGTCGAAGAGCGTGCCGTCCGCGACACTGCGTATCGAGCCAAGGCCTCCGAGGTCTACCTGCTGGAAGAGGCGATGTCCGCGGCGATCGGCGCCGGGCTGCCAATTACCGAACCCGGCGGCAACCTGATCGTCGATATTGGCGGCGGCACCACGGACGTCGCGGTGATCTCGATGGCCGGAATCGTCTACTCACGGTCCATTCGCATCGGTGGCAACGAACTCGACGAGGCGCTGATCAACTACATCAAGCGCAACTACAACCTGTTGATCGGCGAGCGCACCGCCGAGAACATCAAGATGGAACTCGGCTCTGCCTATCCGCTCGAGGAAGAGCTCACCATGGAGATCAAGGGCCGTGATCTTATTGAAGGTGTGCCGAAGACGATCACGGTAACGGATCGCGAGATTCGTGAGGCCCTGAGTGAACCCATCAGCACCATCGTCGACGCGGTCCGCATGGCGCTGGAGAACACGCCGCCCGAATTGTCCGCTGACTTCGTGGACAAGGGCATCGCCCTCACCGGTGGCGGCGCTCTGATCCGCAACCTGGACGTTCGTCTCCGTGAAGAGACCGGTATCCCCGTGACCATTACCGAGGATCCACTCTCCACCGTTGTTCTCGGCGTCGGGCGAGTGCTGGACGACATCGATTTGCTCAGGCGGGTCTGCCTGGACTAGCGGCCGGAGATGCAGCCCGATGCAGGCGCTCAGTAGAACAGCCCGGAACGCGGCGCTGCTTCTGTCCCTGCTGATGGCGTTTTTTCTGATCATGTCGCTGCAGGTCAACCGTGGCAGCACGCTGGCGGCCGCCAGAGGTGCTGTCACCGGCATCACTTCACCGGTCCAGCGAATCGGGTCGGCCATCGGCAGCCTGGTCACCTCGACCTGGGGTCGCTATGTCTGGCTGATCAACGCCGACCGCGACAATGAGACGTTGCGACAGCAGGTCGACGAACTCCAGCGACGCGTCGCCGCAGGTGATGCGGCCCGGCGCGAGAACAGCCGCTTGCGGGGCCTGCAGAGCGTCCGCGCGAGTCTCGCGGGCACATGGTCCGGCGCGCGTGTCGTGGGACGCGATTTCACTCAGCGCTACGAGACGGTCATGATCAACCGCGGCAGCCGCGATGGCGTCGAGCGCGACGCGGCCGTGATCGGTGCCGGTGGCGCCCTCGTTGGCCGCGTCATCCAGGTGAGTCTCTGGACCAGCACGGTACAGCTCATCACCGACCCCATGAGCGGCGTTGGCGCACGGCTGGCGGACTCGCGCGAAACCGGCCTGGTATCAGGCAACGGTTCGGCGGCTCTGCGGCTCAACTACATCAGCACGCGCGCCGAAGTCAGCGAAGGCGAAGCCATCGTGACCTCGGGTGAAGACGGCATCTATCCGGCCGACCTGATGATCGGCCACGTCACCAACATCGACGTTGGGCCGCCCGTCCCGGGCACCCCGCGAGTGCCCCTAATGCGCGAGGAAACGGCGCTCTTCAAGGTCATTCTTCTCGATCCCTCGATCGATGTTCTGCGCATCGAGAACGTCCTCGTGCAGTTGCCTGCATCGGAGCCAACGGAGATCCCTAGCCCCGAGGAGGAGCCATGACGTCGCCCCTCGGACGCGTGGCACGGCTGGTGGTCCTGTTCCTGCTCATAGGAACCGCCCAGACATTGTTGCCCCAGTTGTGGCTGCCGCTTGGCTACATCGACGGGATGATGATTGCAGTCGGGCTCGTCGCGCTACGCACGTCCTTCGCCGGCGCCGTGTGGACGGGCGCCCTCGGCGGGCTGATCCAGGACAGTCTCGCGGGCGGCATCATCGGCCTGCATGCGTTTGCCAAGACGGCCGTCGCCGCCGGGCTGGCGGTGCTTGCCGATTCGTTCGCCGTACGCGGGCAGCTGGCAGAAGCGGTGATCGTAGCAACGGCGACCGCCGTGGAGGGAGTCATCGTGCGTGGCCTGCTGTTGTTTCTCGGTTGGCCTGGCGCCGAGTCCACAACGGCGCTGATGACCCGCGCCGGAGTAACCGGACTGGTCTGCGGCCTTGCCACGGTCGGTTTGCCGGCGATTGTGGCAAGCTGGAAGCGACGCCGGCGACGGGGGCTCCAATGGCACTAGGTAGCCACGACGCCCACCCGACTTACCTCCCCAACCCGCAAGGAGAGCCATGAGGGTCGGCCCCTGGAGACCCGATGACGACGGCCGCGTAGGCGCCGACGCGAAGCAGGCCCGGTCGGTGCATCGAGCACCCAAGCTGGGTCCACGGGCGCTCGAGCGCGCCTCCGACAGGCAACGCGTGCTGGTACGCGTGCGCGTCATCGAATGGGCCGCGGCGGCGGTCACCGTGGTGCTGCTGTTGGGCTTCTGGCAGATACAGATCGTGCGCGGCGCGGAGTGGACGGCTCGCGCCGAGGCCAACCAGCATCGCACCTCGCGCGTACGCGCCGCGAGGGGCCTCATTCTCGATCGCAACCACGAGATTCTGGCGACCAACCAGGCCTCCTACGAAGTTGCCATCATCCGTGAGGCAATCGACGATGTGTCGGTAGAGCTGCACTACCTCGCCGCCATGCTCGATGTCCCGGTCATGTTGTTGCAGCGACGCCTGGAGGAACAACGAGGCGTGCCCAGGTTCCGGCCGGTGGTCCTGGC
>JAJCXS010000261.1 GCA_029263335.1 Acidobacteriota bacterium
TCATGGCGTCCAGACTGGACGGTGATCGCCCTGCGCGGTCGATTCGACGAGGCTGCCGCCCAAGAGGTCGACGAAGCGTATCAATTCGTCATTGAAGGGCAGGCCTTCTGGGCCCGGGTGCACGGCGGCGAGCTGGAAGCCGAACTCGGCCATTGCGAGGATCCGGCCGTCACGGTCACCGCGACCCGGCAGGCGTTTCTCGCGGTCGCTGCCGGCGAACTCTCGATCGAGGACGCCATCGCCGCAGGTGATTACCGCGTCGAAGGCGACCCCGAAGCCCTGCGACGGGCGGCCACGATCTTCCCCGACTCAACTGAATCCCTGGAGAACGACGATGAAACTGCCTCACAAGCCGGGTGACCCCGACTACTTGCTGCGTCGCGTCCTGCAAGCCAACGCGACGTTCTCGACCGTCTGCGGACTCGTCTGGGTCGGCGGCGGCGCATCCCTGGGTACGTGGTTCGGACGCGATGGATCCATGGCGGCCGACGGCGCCGGCCTGCTCATCTTCGCAGCCCTACTCGTCTCACTGTCGCTGCGGCGCAGCATTCCGACCGTCCTCGCGGCGGTCATCGTGGCGCTGGACATCCTGTGGGTCGTCGACGCCGGCGTGAAGATAGCCGACGGGGCATTCTCGACTCCGGGAGCTTGGGTGATGGGCGCCATCGCTCTCGTCGTTCTCGATTTCGCGACCTTCCAGGCGCTGGGCGCGTACCGGAGCCGGAAGATGCGTCGCCCGGCTGCCGCGTAGCGTCCCTCACACGGGCCCCGGACAACAACTAGCGACAGTTCGCCAGGTCGGCATCGATCCAGACGTCCGTCCGGGTGTTGTTCTCGAAGCGATTTGCGCTGAGCTTCAGGATCGACTCCGGCGGAAAATCCGTCGTCCCGAAGTTCCAGACGAAGATCCCGAAGTAGTTGCCGGTGCTGACGTTGCCGCGCAGAAGGTAACCGGTCGGATTCTGGCAATCCTCGTCGCTGATCTCGATGCCGGGGCCGAGGTTGTCCTGGATCTTGTTGCGAACCAGCCTCACATCGCTTCCCCCGTCGACCCAGATGCCGCCGTCCCACCATTGATCGGCGGACACGTCCAGATCATTGCCGGTGATGTGGTTGCGCTTCACCAGCACATCGAACGAGTCCTCGACGAGGATTCCACCGCCGTGGTTGTCGTACGAGCGGTTGTTCCGAATCACCGCCCGCCGCATGGCGAAACCATTGATTCCGGTACCTGCCGAATTCCACGGCCGAGGGTCCGGCCCGTTGTTGAAAGCCCTGTTGCGCTCTACCAGGAGATCGCTCGACTCGTCGAGGTGAATCCCATAGCCCTCTACCCAGCCGATCTGTGGGTCGAAACCGTTGCCATGCACGCGCAGCCGGCGCAGTGTCATGTTGCTCGACCCGACCACGAGCACACCCATGTCGGTGTAGTCGCGGAAAGCGAGTCGGTCGAGCACGATATGACGACTCCCATCCAGCCACAGCCCGTAGCGATCGACCCCACCGCCAGAGAACACCGGGCGGCCACCTGTGCCAATCACCGTAATCGGCGCGCCGAGCAGCCCGCGCACCTGCACACGCGCCGACTCGCGGTACACGCCGGGTAACACCCGTATCGTCGTTCCCGGCCCCGCGCGGCGCAGGGCGTGTCGAAGCGTGGCGAACGCGGTCTCGGGACTGCCGCCAGTGCCACTATCATCGCCGACGGTGGAGACATAGATGTCTTTCGACCGTGCTTGTTCCAGGCCCTTGGAGTCCGTGCTCCCAATCAACGCCAGGGCACAGACGAGGGCAAGCATTCCGGTCTTCTGCATGGCCACCTTCTCCGCACTCCTTCAGGCTGCTACTCGACCTGGTTACCTCCGCCAGACCAACCCGAGCATACCGGCATGGCTATTGAGGCCGGGGTTTCGCTCCGCCAGGCTCGCGTTGGAAATGTGAATGAAGCGGTACTCGACAGCAATCCCGAAGTCACTAGTGATCCGTCGCTGAAGCGCAGCTCCCACCTGTGGCGAGAAGTTGAGTCGGCTGGTTCCCTCTGGCAGTTCCGTATCCGTAATCACCGCGCCTACGCCCGCCAGGAACCCGGCCCGCCACCGCCCCTGCCTGACAAAGTTGTAACGCAACAGCGATGTCAGGCTGCCGCCCTGGGCGTCATTGCCCTCCCCGTACTCGACGCGTACGAACGGTGCCGCTTCGAATAGCAGCGAGACTTTCCGCTCACGGCCAAGATCAACGCCGTAGCGCAGTAACCCCTGGACAACGGTGGTCGAGCCGCGAGTACCCAGAATTCGCCCCCGGGCCACTCCCGCGAACACCGCCCATTCGCCTCGGACCCGTTCCTCAGCCAGGTCGTCTTCCTGAGCACCGACCTCTGCGGGCATCACGGCAGTGACGATTGCCACCGCCACGACGAACAGCGCACGGCCTTGGCGCGGAGGTACCTGGGTCCGCCGCGGCAGCACCTCTGCGGCACGCGCCTCCCGGCGTCGCCGCTTCATTGCTCCCCACACTGCCTGAACTCGCATCGTGCACCCCATGAATCACCCACCTTGCCGCCAGTGTCGAAGGCACGCAGGTGGCGGTAAAGCCGAGCCCGAGCGCGCGTGTGGCTCGCCTGACGGTACCAGCAACAAGAAAGGATCTGCATCCATCGGGCGTATCGGCCTCCCGAGCGACGTCGATGCCACCGTGGGCCCACTCCAGGGGCCTGCGGCGAAACCAGGCTACGACGGCCACGCTGCCGCTAACGCGACGGGCTCGACATCATCAACTCCCCCAGCGCCGAGGCGCCATACGGTAGTCCGGCGCTGAGCACCTCGCGCCCGGAGGCGGTGACCAGAATCATGTCTTCGAGATAGAAGACGTCCTGGCCGGCGATGAGCATCGGCTCGTAGGCGATCACCGCGCCCGCCCTCAGAATGGGCAGCGCCTCTTCGCCACTGTCGATGCCCACGCCATGAAGATGCCACGCCGCGTCGTCGTCCAGTTGAGCCACCGCGGCGCGCCCTGCCGCGGTGCTCAGGCTCGTCGCCAGTTCGCGCACTCGAGCGCGGCTGGCCGCACGAACTTCCGTTACCGTCACGCCGTCCGCCATGGCGTCGAGGCCTGCCAGATAGCCGGCGACAAGAAGCTCCCAGAGCTCCGCCTGCGTATCGCTGAACCGCCCCGCGACGGGTAGAGTGCGTCCCACGTCGGCGCCGTAGTTTCCCCCGTGGCAGCCGATATCAACTCGCACGAGCTCGCCCGCCATCATTTCGCGATTCAGGTGCTCGTAGGAGTAGAAGGCCCGAACGAGCCCGCCGATGTGGGTGTTCGGCCCCGACATCGCCCAGGGCCAAAAGGACGGCCCCTGCGACCCTGCCTCCAGACAGGCAGCAACCACCGCGGCCTCGACCTGACGCTGTGTGGCACCGGGCTCGATGCGTGCGGCGGCAGCCCGCAGCGCCTGCGCCGTCGTCACCGCGTTGCCGCGCAATCGTTCGATTTCGAGCGCCGACTTCACCCAGCGAAGGTCGCGGATCAGTTGGACCGCTGATTCGATCGTGGCCGTTGGGAAGGTCTGTTCGAGCGCCGCCCGCCACAGCCCCAGCGCACCGGCGACCGGTGGCATGCCGGGCGGTGCCCCATCCATCTCCGGACGCCGCGGCGTGTCGACGTACACCTTCGCCCCTTGTGCCACGCGTCGAGCCGTCCAATCGACGAAACCGTCCCACGGCACAATTCGTGTCAGTCCGAGAAGCTCGGCGGCGCCGCCGTCCGTCGGCGGACTCAGGCCTTCGACCGGCTGACCGAAGGAGAACGGCGCAGGAGCCACGAAGAGAATCGACTCGCGGCGCTCGCCATCCAAAGCCAGGATCGCCCCGGGCGCCTCGCTGAGTCCCGTGAAGTAGAAGAAGGTCGCGTCCTGCCGAAAGGACGCCGCCTCCTCGTCCTTCGGACCTGATCGCGCATGCACCAACAAAACACCATCGGATACGTGCTCCATCGCACGAGCGCGCCGGCTCTCGTGCTCGGCGCGCCACGCCTCATCGCTGGGCGTCGCGTCTTGCTGTGCTCGCGCTGGTTGATAACCGGCTGTGAGCAGAACGGCCAGGCAGGCCCCAACGATGATGCGGTTGCCGAACATTCACTCTCCTTCTCGGTTGCGCAGGTCGCTCGCTCCCACTGTACCGAATCAGTGGCATCTGCCCCGCAAACCTGCGATAACACGATCATCGAACTGGTCGACCAACGGGAGGCGCCGCGTCGCGCCATGCAAATGCTACTCGTTACTCTGGCTTCTGGCGCCGCCACCCTAGCGGCAACCGCAGCCGCCGCGAGACTCGGACGTAGCCAGCGCACGCGCCTGGCCGTGGCCGTGCTGGCCCTCTACGGCCTGGTACTGATCGTACGCCCGCCGAGTCCGCTGGCCTCGAACGTCGCCGTGTTGCTGGCAGCCGTCGGTGTCGGAGTCCTCGTCGGTCGGACGCTGTCGAGTCGGGGCGCCATCATCGCTTTTTGCATCACCATTGCCCTGGTAGACCTGCTCTCGTTCGGAGGCGGTCTCACCCGCATGATCATCGACAACTACAGGGAAGGCAGCAGTAACCTACTCGTGTACCTGGCCGTCACAGTGAGATCACAGGGTCAGACCGTTCCAGTGGTGGGGGTCGGAGACATGGCCGTGCTCGCCGCCCTGTACCAGGGCTTGCGCGGCGTTGGCCAGCCGACGAGCCGCGTGGTTGTTGTCCTCCTGGGGGCGCTCGGCTCGGCGCTGATGATCGGCCTTGCCGTGGGCGGCGCACCAGCATTGCCGATTCTCGCCGTCAGTGTGATCGCCGCACTCGCGCTGACATCGGGTCGCGATGCGCAACCAGCACCTTCCGCCTAGAAGCCGAGACTCTGCCCAGCAAGGCAACGGCGTCGGCGACGTTGCGGGTTCGCGCCCTGCCTCGACGCCGGTCAGAAGACCTCGAACTCTGCCCCTGGACACGACTTGCCGTTGAGCAAGACGTCGACCCTGTGTACTCCGAGATAGTGCTTGCGCGTCGTGTGCTGGGCGATCGAGACGGTCTTGCGAATTGTCACCGTCTGATCGGGGCCGACTGTTCTCTCGCCACCCTTGAAGACTCGCGCGCTCGTGGAACCATTCGCCTTCACGAAGTGGACGCGAAGGTCGACCAGGACGCCTATCTCCTCGTCCGACGGGTTGTGGATCTCGACCTCGATGCGGACCTTGCTACCGACCTGTACCCGGGCGGGATCGCATCCGACCCGACCTATCGTTGCTGGCGAGTTCGCCGCATAGCCGAGAACTTCCAGCGCGCCCGGATGCCCCTGTTTGACGAGCGTCCGAAGAGCGTGGCGCACCAGGCGCCTCGTGTCCTCGCTCGCGCCTTTCCACCAGCGACCCGCGATCTCGACAACCACCTCGGGATGGTCCTTGGATATGTCGTTGAGATTGTTCGCGACCGACCGCCGGACGTATTCCTCCGAGTCTTCCTTCAGGAGTTCCAGGAGTTCGAGAACCGGCGCGGGGTCCTCTTGAAATCGCCGCAGCCGTGACGCCCAGGGGAGCCGAGGCCTGGTGCCTTCCGAGACGAGCCGTCGGACATGCGTGTTCGGATCGCCCGCCCACTCCCTCAGCCGCGCCAAGGTCTCGGTGGGGTAACGGTCGAGAAAGGCGCGGATGCTGAACTCTGCGGTGAAGCGTCGCGTGAGTTCGTACTGTGCCCGCATCGAGGGCTCGAAACAGTCGAGCCCGTAGTCGGCGACGAAGAAGACATGCGGCAGATAGAGGAACGACTCCATCCCGGTCAATTCAGCGCCGCCGATCTCCGGACCCAACGAGTCGACGAGGATCTCCATGGCGCGCTCGCGATTCGAGGGCAGTTCCGCGGCGAGCGCCACCGCTATCTGCCGGGCGCGCGGCGTCAGCTCCAGCTGCTCGTATCCGGCGAGAGCTACGGACAAGAAGGCGGCTTGATCAAAGTCGGGATAGACCCCGGCAATCATGCTCCCGATACGCGCCGGGATATCCGCTCCAAAGGAGTTCTTGAGTGGCTCGGCCATGGACTTGGTCCCGACTCTATCGCGGATGTCCGCTGAGCAGCCGTGGACGCAGCCGTGGGCGCGGCCGCGACCCGGCAGAGCCCATCCCGGCGGCCTGGCTGCTACAGGAACGAAACCAGCGCGTAGGTCCCCGCGGCAATCGCGGCGGCACACGGCAGGGTCAGCACCCAGGAGAGCACCACGTTCCGCATGACGTCGAAGTTGCCCTGCCCGGTGGTTGCGCCGATACCGAACAGAGCGCCCACCGACACATGCGTTGTCGACACTGGCATGCCGAATCGGCTCGCCCAGATCACCAGGATGCCTGTCGCTATGTTCGCGGCAAACCCCTGCCCGTGGTTCATCGACGTGATGCCGCGTCCCATCGTCATCCCCACCCGCCGGGCGCTGAGGAGGCCTCCTATCGCCATCGCTACACCTACCAGAATCAGGCCGCCCTGCACGTCCACCACCTGCACTACCAGCAACAGTGCAGCGATCTTCGGCGTGTCGTTGAGCCCGCGCGCAAAAGACACCACCCCGGCGCTCAGAAAGTGCGCCGTATCCATGACACGTTGCCAGGGCACACCAACGAATCGGCCGGTGTAGAGCTGTTCGCAGCGATGCTCGGTATCGACCGCCACATGGGCTGCTGGCATGGCCTGCTGCATTGCTACGGCCGTGCCACCCGCCAGTTCGAGCGCTGCCGCGGGCTCTCCGACGCACACGCACATCTGTTTGGTGATTCCAAAGCCGAGCCGGGCACGGTGCAGCGACCAGTACAACGCACCCGCTAGTACGACGGCCACGAGCGGGCTGGCGATCAGCGGGGCCAGAAACGTCTTGGCAAGAACTGCCACCTCCAGATGCCCCCCGGTACCCAAGAGGCCGGCGCCGACGATCGCTCCCACGAGGCTATGTGTGGTGGAGATGGGGAAGCCGAACTTCGTTGCCACGATGACCGTTCCGCCGGCCCCCGCGGCCACGCTCAACAGGAACAACTCTCCACCCGCGAGCGAGGCCGGAACGAGACCCTTCCCGGAAAAGGCGTTCAGGAGCCCCTGCGCTAGAAACACCGACACGATGGAGCCGAGGAGCGTGCTGAACGTGCCCCAAGCGATCGCCACCCGATAGTTCGTCGTGCCGCTGCCAAAGAGCGACGCGACGCCCTTGAAGTTGTCGTTCGCCCCGTTTGAATAGGCCAGGAGGCACGTCGCTCCCAGCAATAGCAGACTCAGCACCAGACAGCTACCTCGCAGCGCTTGCCGCCTACGGCATTCGCGGAATCAGACCTCAAGATCGAGCCTAGCAGCCACGGTAGTCCGATCTCTGGTCCTCCGCGCCTCACAACGCCATCCCGGATGAGCCAGCTAACATCCGGGCGCGATGGGCTACTGGTAGCGGAAGGTCCTGGCCGCCATCCAACCGAGCAGCAGTCCGCCGACCAGCAGTGCCGCGATGTGAGGGAGAACCGCCGTGGGTGCCTGGCCGAAACTCACTAGCCGATGCATGGCATCCATCACCCAACCGGTCGGCAGCGTGCGCGCCAGACTTTGCATCCAGTCGGGCGTGATCTCGATTGGCCACATGCAGCCTCCCAGACCGGCCAGCGTCATGGTCGCCAGCACACCGATTCCGCTTGCCTGAGCTTCGGTACGAGCAACGTTCGCCAACACGATGCAGAGCGACGCGACAAAGCCCGCCCAGAACAACAGCACCATCGCTACCATGGGCAGCCACGGTCCCCAATCCAGGCCGAACAGCAGTGCCCCGGCGACCATGCCCCAGGCGATCTGAATGGCGGACAGTCCCATGCGCGCCAACCATTTCCCGCCAACGACGGCGCGGCGGCTCACGGGGCTGGAGGCGAGTCGTCGCAGCACCCCGTCGCGCCGCTCGATCAACAAGGTCACCGAGCCACTCGTGAGCAAGACCAGCAGCGTGAACAGGACCAGATTGCCGGGTACAGCCTGCTCAAACCCCGACGGCACACTCATGCGCTCGCCCGCTGGCGCCACTTCCAGCTGTAGTGCTCGCGGCATCGCCGCGAGTTCCTCGAACCGCACCGCAGCCGTGTCGCCGTTCGACTGCAGGACCGCCAGGTCGGCGAGAACACCATAGACCGCTCGTGTGACCTGCATCTCATCGAGTTGGACGGCCGGGCCGTCACCTCGCCGATCGAACCTCAACTCCTGCTGTTGTCCGTCGAGAACGGCCTCGGTAAAACTCGCATAACCGTCGGGCGGGGCGGGCAACGTCAGCCGGCGAGACCACTCTGAGGAGTCTTCTCCTGTTTCAAAACGGCGCACCGCGTAGTTCTCATCTTCAAGCCGACGCACGAGCTGTTCGACCAGGTGACCGGCATTCTCGGAACCGAGCAGCGCCAGGCCGACAGGCGCCGCGCCCGGGGCGGGCGCTCCCATGCCGCCGGTCACCGTACCGATGAAGTAGAAGAACACCAGCGGCATGACGAAAGCCCAGACGATGGTCTCGCGCTGTCGCAGCATGTGGCGCAGGTCGAAACGGGCGATTCGCAGGGCGTCCTTCACCTCACTGCACCGCGAAGGTTCGCAGGCGCCACCAGACAAGGGACACCAGCGCCGCCGCGCCGACCGCAAGCGCGGCCGCCGATCGACCCAGCTCGCCCCACTGGTAGTCGAAAGCCATCACCATCTTGAGCTGCTCTACCGTGAGTCCGTTCGGCGTCCAGCCGCCGATCATTGCCATCCAGCCGGGCATGGCTTCACTGGGAAAAAACGACCCGCCGATCATGAGCAACGGGAACATCACCACGCTCACCAAAAGACCGCCCCCGCGTTGGCTCGTTGCCAGCAACTGCAACAACATGAACATGCACAGCATCGAGAGTCCGCCGAGGGTGCTCCAGGCGACCGCGAGCGGCAGGCGCGACAGCTCAACATCGATCAGCACCACGGCCAGGAGCATGCCGACGAGCGAGGCGCCCGCCATCAACACCGCGGCCGTCAAGACCTTGCCGCCAAGAAACACGGCCAGCGGGGCTGGGGACACTGCGACGCGACGCAGCGTCCCTTGTTTGCGCTCGTTCCAGAGATCCTCGCTCAGCCCCTGGGCAACGAAGATCAACGACATGAACATCATGCCGGGAAAGAACAAGAGAGCAAAATTGAAGGCCTCGGTCTCGGGTCGGTCGACCACGGTTTCGAGCAGGATCACCGGCGGGAACAGCGTGCCCTCGAGACCACTCATGGCTCGATTGATCTGCGTCGCGATGTCCGCAACAGCGGCATCGCCCGGCATGGACTCTCCCTGCGGCAGCTCTTCGGTCATCATGCGCAGCTGTTCACCAAAAAGCCGTTGAAGGTAGAAGGTCCCCTCCACCAACACCTCGAGCACCTGCTCCACGATGCCGGGCAGGATCCTCTGAGCCGGGTTGGTGACGAGCCTCAGCACGGCAGGCTCCTCGCTCAACACCGCGGTTGCCAGGTCTGCTGGAATCACCAGCATCGCCGACGCATCACCGTTGTCCATGCGGATCTCGCCGCTCGCGAGATCGACCTCCTCGACGTCGAACATCTCGGCGAGTTGCCCCTGGCTGAAAGCACCCATCAGCAACTGGGCCGCGAGGGTCTCATCCTGGTCCACGACCAGCAGCTTGGCCTTCAACGTGCCACTTCCACCGCCGCCGCCAGTGGCGAGCCCCACCAGGGTACCGATGATCAGAGGGATGCCCACCCACAACGCCAGCGCCATCGGGTCGGCGAGCCGCCATTTGAGGTCCTTGACCACTGAGGCAATCAGGAAGCGCACGTCACTCCCTCAATTCACGGCCGGTGAGCTTCATGAACAGCGTCTCGAGACTTGGCTCGGTAAACGTCGTCTCCCGCAGGTGACCACCGGCGGCAGCGAGAGCCTGCAGGACCGCGGGCAGCTGCAACGCCGCCCCCTTCACAGCGAGCATCACGCTGTCTTGGTCGGCCGTGAGCACTTCGCTGTCGGGCAACTCGGCCAGGGCCGGGCGAATCCGCTCCGGGTCGAAGTGCCCGACGACGCGCACCAGGTCGCGTTCTCCAACCATCGCGCGCAGCTCCGCCAACGTTCCCATGGCGATCAGCTTGCCGTGATCGATAATCGCCAAGCTGTCACAGAGCTCCTGCGCCTCCTCCATGTAGTGCGTGGTGTACAGAACGCTGGTGCCCTTGGCGGCCTGCGCGCGAACCAGGTCGAGCAGTCGCGCGCGACTCTGCGGATCAACGCCAGCGGTCGGTTCGTCCAGCAAGAGCACCTTGGGCTCGTGGACCACGCCGCAGGCGAAGTTGAGGCGGCGTTTCATGCCGCCGCTGTATGCCTTGGGAGGGTCGCTGGCGCGGTCGAGCAGACCGACGTATTCGAGCACCGAATCGACTCGATCGCGTAGCCCCGTGCCCGACAAGCCATAGGCCGCAGCCCAGTAGGTGAGGTTGTCGCGCGCCGAAAGGTCCTCGTACAGCGCCAGCTCCTGCGGCACCACGCCAAGTTGCTGCTTGGCCGCACGCGGCTCGTGCACGATGTCGTGGCCCATGATCCGCACGCGGCCGTCGGTGGGCGTCAACAGACCCGACATGCACGAGATCGTCGTCGACTTGCCCGCTCCGTTGGGCCCGAGCAATCCGAAGATCTTGCCCTCGCCGGCACTGAAACCAACGCCGTCGACGGCAACCAGATCACCGTACTGCTTGCGTAATCCGTCAACCTCGATCACGGCGCCTCCTGCATGGTGCGCGGCAGTTGCATGATGCGCGGCAGTCTAGGCTGGCCGGCTCTGGGCCGCCATGGGGGGCCGGCCGAGCGGTTGAGTCGGCCTCCGAGTGGCGCCAGGCGACCGCCCACCGGGCGGTCGCTACTTGGCGAGGCGCGCCTGCCTCCAGATCTCCCGCAGTTTGGGACGGCTACCCATCGCCAGCAGACCGATCCGGAACAATCGCGCACCGAACCTGAGCGCCAACCATGTGGAGAGCGTCAGGGCGGCCAGCGACAGGGACAGATCCCACCACGCCATGCCCTCCGGGTCGAGCGCAACGCGCCCGAGAACCGCAAGCGGCGCGGTAAACGGCACCAGACTGAGCACTCGAGCGACGGTACCGTGCGGCGCGTTCATGATCACTGGCAGGAACATCATCGGCACCGCCGCCAGGATCGTCCAGAAGCCGGCGAGCTTCTGCACCTCGAGCTGTGAACTTCCGAATGAGGCACACCCGAGCATGATGGCGCCGTAGAAGAAATAGGCGGCAAGGAAGAACACGGCACCAACCACCAATGCCTTCACCGGCAAGGCCACGCCGGCCGCCATCGCAACACCCGCCGCGAGCACGGCGGCCGCTATCACCATCGAGAACCACACCAAGACCTGCAGCAAGCCCGCAGCGCCGAGCCCGACGAGCTTGCCAGCGAGGATTTCCTCGGGAGCTGTGGCTGACAGAAGAACCTCGACGACACGGTTCTCCTTCTCGGTGGCGGTCCCCTGCACCAGGTATCCGGTGGTGGTCAGCAGCGAGATGAGGAAGACCAGAATGAACGCACCCGGCACGCCGAACCTCAGGATTCGGGCCGCCACATCGTCCGGGCTGACGACGCCTGCGGCGTCGACCACCCACTCACGCGTCGTGCTCACAGGGTCGCGGATCCGATCGCGAACCTCCGCCGGCACCTGCTGTAGGAACTGTTCCTGCAGCATCTTCGCCATGTTCTCGCGCGCGGTACGACGGGGCAGGCTGAACCCATCGATCGAATACACATCGATGGCACCCGCCGCCACGAAGTCGTCGGGGACCACCGCGAACGCCACGACCTCCTCCGATAGCAGCGCCGCTTTGGCTTCGTCGAGGTCATCAAATCCTCGGAAGACCGTGTCGGTAAAGTAGGCAACCGGCCCAAACGCTTCGACTCCCACCCCACTGCTCTCGATCGCCCCGCGAACCTCCGCGGGCAAGTCCAGCAGCGTGCCCTGCTGGTCTTGTCTCAGGTCCACGACGCCAGCCCGGTCGACGACGCCAAATACCTTCGCGCCGCCCTCGATCTGCGACTTGAGCGATTCCCCCAGCCAACCGGCGAACAGACCGTACAGCAGTAGCATCGCGGGCAGCCCAAGAGTAGAAAAGACATAACCCTTCGTGCGCACGATAGAGAGGAACTCGAATTCGGCCACGGTGAAGATCTGCCGGCGCCGGATCATGACAGCGACTCCCTGCCCTGACTCTGGTCCCGCTGCCGCTCCTGGACAACACGCACGAACACCTCCTGCATCGAGGCGAGGAGCGGCTCCACATGGCTGACCTCGGCGCCCGCCCGAACCAGCGCCGACACCAGTCCGGCAACTGTCGTCTCCGGAGTGGTGCGAAGGCGCCAGACTCCTTCCCCCTCGAGCACGCTGTCGGTGACCTCGGGCACGGGAGGCAGGTCGTTGCCCAGCGCCACACGCACCTCGGCGCCGGAGTGCTCTGCTCTCACTGCATCGGTGTCGCCGTACAGCATCAGGCGTCCGTCATGAATCAGGGCAACTCGATCGCAAAGCTCCTCGACGGCGTTCATGCGATGGGTCGAGAGAATCGTCGTCAGGCCAGCATCCCTACGCTCCTCGATCAGATCCTGAACCAAGCGAACGTTGAGGGGGTCAAGACCCGTGAACGGCTCGTCAAGAACACACAGCTCCGGGTCGAAAAGTAACGTTCCGGCCACTTGCACCTTCTGGCCCATGCCTTTACTCAGGCGATCGACCTTCCATCCAGCGACCTCGGGTAAGCCGACGCGATCGAGCCAGTGCAGCGCGCGGACGCGCGCATCGGCCCGCGACAGGCCATGAAGACGTCCGAAGTAGATCAGCACCTCGACAATCTTCTGCTTCTTGTACAGGCCTCGCTCTTCGGGCAGATAACCGATCTGGTCGAGGTGCTCGCGGGTAAGCGCCTCGCCAAACAGGCGCACGGAACCACGGTCGGCACGAATGATGTCGAGCAGAATGCGGATCAGGGTCGTCTTGCCTGCGCCGTTGGGCCCGAGCAGGCCGAAGACCTCGCCGACACGAATCTCGAGCGACACGCCCTGCAACGCATGGGTCTCGCCGTACGACTTGTGTATGTCGTCGAATGCCACTGCGGCACGGTCCGGCATCACTTGCCTCCCTGAGCTCGCTCTCTTTGTCAGCAGTTACCGACCCCTGTTTCAGGGGCTGGCCGGGTCGAAGTCTACTAGGAGTGGTCCCGCGATCGTTGGAAGCTCGAAGAGGCGCAAGGCTGCTTCCAAGACCGCGTGCTGGCGGGCACTCTCGCCGGGGGCATCGAGGGGATAACCGTGGCGAAACGGTACGAAGAGGGCACGCGGCGGCTGGACACGCTGAGCGACACTCCGCAACAGCTGGATCGACACCGTGGCGATGCCATTACGCTCGAGCTCGGCGGCTACCAGACTCACGGTCTGATTACAGAGCGGTCAGACCGGCACCAGCAACGCGATGTCGGTGCCGGCGTCCTTCAGGAGCCTCGCCGCCTCGGGCGCCGTGTCCCGAACGAGTCGTCCCGGCGCAGGAATCGACCCCATGAACGAGATGTGAGTGTGTGTCAGTGAACCCACGCGGCCCGACTCCGCCAGTTCTCGTACGCGATCCAGCGGGAAGGCCAGATTCGGATCGTGAAGCAGGCCCGCGTGGTCGAACGAATCGCTTCGGTGAAAATCGCGAAGCTCCGATACGTCGGTGTCGTTCGGAATCTCCCGGAAACTAAAGTCCCCTCCGCGCAACGACTCGTCGAAGGGTGTCTGCCCGTTACGAACGAATCCCGCACTGGAAACCAGCGCCAGGCGGCATTCCGCCAACGGCTTGCTCAGGGACGTCCACGGCACCGGATCGATCTGCCGCCAGCGATACATGCGCAGCAACGCACGGGTCCCGAGCGAGAACTCGCTGAACTCACCCACTACTCACCTCCAGCGGCGGCGGACGTTGGGTCCCTGCCCCTGGGGGGAACTCGCGGAACGCCTCAGGCCACCCTCAGTCGGGCTTGCGCTCCCCGGGCTGTCGCGGCTGCGGTTCCTGCGGCCTCTTGGGTGCCACGCCGGTCTTGCGTTGCAGCTTGGCCTCCTTCTTCTTCTTCTTGGCCATCTCGCGCTTGCGCTTGTCGAACGAATAGTTGGGTCGTGCCATGCGGCGTTTCTTCTCCTGAGCGGGTTACTGATTCCTACAGAGTAGGGACTTTCGCCTCCCGCTGCTTCCCGCGGCCGGGCCGAAGACGCACAACCCTGTTGCGAGAGACTCCCTAGAGGATCACCCTACGCGCCTAGAACGCCGCCGTGAGCGCGATCGGTGGGCCGCCTCGAGGGTCGATGAGGAATAGGCCCAGTGCACCATCGCGCCGACCGGTGAACAGGATCTCACTGCTGTCGATGGTCCAGCTGGGCAGCCCGTTGAATGAGTGCTCGCGCGTCAGCTGGCGGGAAACACCACTGGCCAACTCGTACACCCACAATTGAACGACTTCGTCGTCGACCACCTGATAGGCAAGCATCGAACCATCCGGTGACATCGACGGAGCCGCGGCCCACATGGACGCAAAGAGCCGGTCGCCAGTTCCGTCCGGTCGCACCGCACGAACGGCCCATGCCTCATCCGCGTCCTGTGCTTCGTACAGAATCCAGGCTCCATCCGTCGACCATGTGGCCCAGTCGTCGTGGCGCTCGTTGTGGGTGAGTTGGACGGGCCTGGAACCGTCGGCACCCATCACGAAGATCTCGCGATCACCGTCGCGGTCGGAGTGGAAGGCGATGCTGGCACCGTCGGGCGACCAGGCCGGGCGACCGTCCTCGGCGTCATTGTCCGTGAGCTGCCGAACATTCGCCCCGTCGTGATCCATCACATATATCTCGCCATCGGCCGGCTCACCGCCATCCGAAGTGCGCTGTGACGCGAAGGCAATCTGTTGGCCGCCTGGGCTGAATACCGGTGTCGTATCGCGGCCGGGAGCGAAGGTGAGCCGGCGAAGAGCAGTGCCATCAGCGTTCATCCGGTAGATCTCCGCATCGCCGTCCGGCCGGGACTCGAAAACGATGGCGCTGCCATCGTCGGAGTAGCTGCCGTAGAGTGCGCCGCCGGGCAGCTCCATCGTAGGCCGCGGACGGTCGAGCGTTGCGCCCTGCTGCGCGCGGATGGGAGTCCGTCCCGGCAGGACGGCAAGAAAGGTCACGATGAGGAGGTTCAAATACTTCATGGGTTCAACCTACGACGTTTCCCCTTGCCTCGCAAGGGAACTGCGCGCGCGGCCGACGAAGCGTCTCCACTGCCGCCCGACAGGCCAGCGAGAACGTCTCCGCCTCCTGGCGCGCAGCGGGCGAGACGATAGCGAGTAGCATCCGGGAATCATGACTCGACGGACAGAGATGGTTCCGGGCATTCGCTTGGTCAGTGATTCCGAACCCGAACTCGGCCTGGGCACGCTCGTGTCCGCGGATCGGCGCAGTGTGATCGTGCGTTTCGAGGCCGCCGACGAGGAGCGGAGATACGCGGCAGCGTCAGCTCCGCTGCATCGTGTGATATTCGGCGCTGGCGATGAAATCACCGACCTCGACGGCACGCGCATGCTTGTCGAGACCGTGCAGTACCGCGATGGACTCGCTATCTACCACTGCGGCGCACGCGGGCTATTGGAGACGGATCTGTCCCCGCTGATGGCTCTGGGTGGCCCGCGGGAAAGGCTGTTCTCCGGCCGATTCGACCCGCCAAAGCTGTTTGACCTGCGCCAGGAAGCCCTCGCGCGACTACAGCTGGCACGACAGTCGGCCGTGCGTGGGTTGGTTGGCCCCCGACTCGAACTGCTACCGCACCAGTTCTATATCGCCTCGGAGATCACCTCGCGGCGCCGGCCGCGCGTTCTCCTGGCGGATCAGACGGGGCTGGGCAAGACCATCGAAGCCTGTCTCATCCTGCATCGGCTGCTGCTGACCGGCCGCGCCAGCCGCGCCCTGATCCTGGTGCCCGATGCTCTCGTGCACCAATGGCTCGTGGAACTCTCACGACGCTTCAACCTTCGTGTGGCCCTGTTCGACGAGGAGCGCTGCGTCGCCATGGAGGAGGGCGATCCCAGCTCGAGTCCCTTCGAGAGTGAACAGCTCGTGCTCGCCGGCTGGTCCCTGCTGGTAGACAACGCGAACCGAACCGAGCAGGCGTCTGCTGCCGGGTGGGATGTTGTGGTTGTCGACGAGGCCCACCATCTGAGTTGGCACGACGAACAAGCAAGCCCCGAGTACGCGGCAGTAGAGCGTGTCTCTGCTGCAGCCGACGGGTTGTTGCTGCTCACCGCCACGCCGACCCAGCTCGGCGCCGAGGGGCACTTCGCGCGCCTGCGGCTCCTCGACCCCGAACGGCACGCGGATTTCGACACCTGGCAACGGGAAGATGAGGGGCATCAAGAAACAGCTCGGCTAGGAACCGCACTCGCCTCTGCCGAGCGTCTGCCGGCTGAACAGATCGCGCGACTCGCGGCGATCATGGACCGCGGGATCGACGAGATCACCGGGCACACCACCGATCCAGAACTTCGCGCCAGGCTCCTCGCCGACCTGATCGATCGGCATGGTCCAGGCCGCGTCATCTTTCACAACACGCGCTCTGTGCTGACCGACCTTCCCGTCCGGCACGTCGTCCTTTCGCCGCTCGAGCCGACGGGCAGCGGCGCGCGGAGCGGCGGCCGTCTGTGCCCGGATGATCCACGCATCGACCACCTACAAAGCCTGCTGCGATCGTCGCCCGCCGAGAAGGTCCTCGTAACCTGCCGCACCGCGGCGACGGCCCGCGCCATCAAGGATGAACTCGACCGCCGGACGCGGGCGAACATCGCGCTGTTCCACGAGGAGATCGAGCTGGTGCAACGCGACCGTAACGCCGCCTGGTTCGTCGAGCCGGAGGGTGCGCGCATGCTGATCTGCTCGGAGATCGGCAGTGAGGGTCGCAACTTCCAGCATGCGCGCCATCTCGTCATGTTCGATCTGCCGACCGATCCGGATCTGGTCGAACAGCGGATCGGACGAGTGGACCGGATCGGCCAGCACCATGATGTGTTGATCGACGTGCCCTACGTAAAGGGCACCGGCCAGGAGATCCTCGCGCGCTGGCACCACGAGGGTGTCGGCACCTTCGCGCGACCAATCGCGACCGCCCACCCGCTGTTGGAACGTTTCGGCGCTCGCGTCCGTAACCTCGTGGCCCGATGGGACACGGGCGGGGACGAACGACCACGTTCAAGCGAACTAGAACGCCTCATCGAGGAAACCGATCGGGAGACGCAGCGGCTCGAACAGCGGGTCGAGCAGGGGCGTGACCGACTGCTGGAGATGTCCTCGCTTCGACGCGACGTCGCCGACGTGCTGCTGTCGGAGGTTCGCGAACATGATGCAGATGTCGCTAGCGACGGTTTCTTCATTCGCATGCTGGAGCAGTTTCAGGTAATCGCCGACGAGATCGGCTCGCGGACCTATCGCTTCGACCAGGAGGGGCTGGCCTCGGTGCGCTTCGCCGCACTGACCCGTGGTGACGTCACCTTCACGTTCGACCGACGGACGGCCTTGCTGCGCGAGGACTTCGAGTTCGCGAGCATCGATCACCCCTTGATGCGCGACGCGATGGGCTTCCTGCTCGATTCGGAGTCCGGCAACGCGAGCTTCGCTATCGACGAGACGGAGGCAGCTCCTACCCTGCTGCTCGAATCAACCTTCGTGCTCGAGGCGATCGCCCCCGCGCGACTGCACATCGACCGGTTCCTACCGCCCACGTGTCTGCAGATAGTGGTCGATCAGACGGGCAACGACAGAACGATCGAGAGCGCCCAGCTGTCCGGCCTCGCGGCTGGCGACGCCAGTTGGTTCCGTGAGCGGCTACCGGACCTCCGGGTTGCCCTGAAGCAGATGTTGCGCCGCGCCGAAGAGCTGGCTGACGCCCGCGGCAAAGAGGCGAAGACGGCCGCCGCGACCGAACTCACCTCAAGGATGAAGGTGGAGATCGAGCGCCTGCGCGCTTTGGCGCGCACCAACGACAGCGTGCGTCCGGAGGAAATCAGTCTGGTGGAGAACGAGTTGGAGGAGATCTCCCTCCATCTCGACGCCGCGCGCTTACGCCTGGAGACCCTGCGAGTTGTCTGGCGTGGCCCGGCAGACGACGGAGTCCCTCGGCTTTCGTGATCTGACGGTACGTCTACGCCGTTTGGCCCTCCGCGGATTCGGCCGGCTTGGCGGTCGTCAGCATGTCCGAGACCATGCTCCCCATCGTCGTTTCGCCGCCACTCAGGCCGTCGAGTCGTCGCGTAAGCGCTGCGCCGAAAGCGTCCTGCAATTCTTCGGAAAAGTCGCGCAGACTGGGGCCGATAGGCGTTGCGTAGGCCGCCCCCAGAGCCTCGCGGTTGCCCCCTTCCATGACCAGGTCCTGCGCCAGCTGCTCGACTCGCACGGCCGCGAATCCAGCGGCCCGGAACGACGCTGCGAGCTCCTCGGCTGGCATGAAGTCGAATGGGACTCTCATTGCCTCTGTCACCTCGGCCTTTCCGATCTCCACAAGTGCTCCACAGATCGCGCCGAAGAACTCACATTCCGACACGGGCCGCCAGGTAGCCACAATGGCCCGCCCGCCCGGCTTCAGAACACGGTAGATCTCGCGAGCCGCGGCGGGCTTGTCCGGAAAGAACTGGAACCCCTGTTGGCACACAACCGTGTCGGCGCATCCGTCTGGCAGATCGAGGGGATACGCGGGCCCCTCCATGAACTCTACGGTTCCTTCGAGCCCCTCGCAGCGCTTCCTGGCTCGCGCCAACATCGCACCATTGAGGTCAACGCCCGTGACCCTTCCCTGCTGGCCGACCTCGTCAACGAGAGCGCGCGCCACAATGCCGGTTCCGGTCGCCAAGTCGACGACATGTTGCCCCTCCCAGGGCTGGTTGTCCTCGACCAGGCGCGCGGCCCATGGCTCGAACAACATGGGGACCAGTACATCGTCGTAGCTGCCGGCGACCGAATCATCGCCGAAATCGAATTCCACATCGCTCATCGTTCCCTCCGTTGGTCGCGAACGACCTTGCCATCTTTCATCACCAAGACGATCGACCGCAGTGCGCTGATGTCATGGGTCGGATCGTCCTCGACGAGGACCATGTCGGCGAGCTTCCCCGGATCGATGCTGCCGAGTTCATGTGCGACGCCGAGCATCGTTGCCGGCTCGATGGTCGCCGCACGCAGTGCCTGCAGCGGCGTCATGCCGGCCTCGACGTAGTACTCAGCTTCGCGAACTGTGGCGATCGCGCCGTCGTTGGGTTCCTGCGGTAATTGGTCGGTACCGAGCGCAATGCGCACTCCCGCGGCGATGGCGTCGCGGAGCGCCTGGAAGTGCCGCACGCCGACCATCTCCACGCGATCCAGGTACCACTGTGGCGAACCGATTCGCTCGAAGAAGGGCAGCGTGCCCGGCTGCGAGACCACGATCGTCGGCACGAGCCAGGTGCCGTGCTCGCGCATCAGTTCGAACACCTCGGGCGTGAGGAAATAGCCGTGCTCGATACCGTCGACGCCGGCCTTCACCGCGTCTCGTGTGGCACTCGGCGATCCGGAATGGGCGGTGACCTTGGCTCCAAGCCGATGCGCGATGTCGGTGACCGCGAGCAACTCGTCGTCGGTCAGAAATGACCCGGCGATGTCGCCACCCGGCGTGGCAATACCGCCGGAAATCGATACCTTGAGCCAGCTGGCCCCAGCGCGGATCTGCATCCTGGCCGCTTCGCGGAACTCGTACGACCCGTCATTGGCCGGTGCGCCCACCTCCGAGCCGTGGCCCCCGGTAACCTGGAGCTCCTCACCGGCCGAGAAGATGCGCGGCCCCTCGATGGCGCCACGGTCGATCGCCCTCTTGAGCGCCAGGTCCGCGTTCGCGCGCTCCCCCGTCGTGCGAATCGTCGTCACCCCGGCGAGCAGCGAGCCGCGCGCCGCCTCGGCCATGCGTAGCGCCAACTCGGCCTCGGTTTCGTTGACCAGTGCCGCGCCCTCCACCCCGGGAAGGACCAGGCCAAGGTGGACGTGCATGTTCATCAGGCCGGGGATCAGCCAGAGACCGTCGGCATCGATGACCTCTACCCCCACCGCAGCCGGGACCGCCTCATTGGAGGGTTCGATCGCCGCGATACGGTTACCCCGGATCACGACGTTCGCGCCCACCATCGGCGGCCCGCCATCGAGATCGACGACGTTGACGCCGGCGAGCACCGTCGCGTGCTGCGCATCCTCCTGCGCCACCAGCGGCACAGGCGACGCCAACGCCAAGACGGCCGCGAATCCGCCGCATGCAACCGACAATTTCCGCAGACCCATCCTCAGCCCTACCTGTCCTGAGCCAACGTGGCGGGGTGTACGATCCGCCGCCCCTGCATGTCGTACTGGTCGCCCGGCGAGAGCACGAAATAGGGCTTCTCCCACGGCTGATACGCGCGCGTGTTGTCGTGCACCGCGACCATCCACTTGCCGATGACCTCGAATGTGTCACCGGTCACAACGATGGCCGTGCTCTCGGACAGCCCGATGCCGAGTAGGTCGGGTTGCTGCTGGATGACCGGAATGATGTCGTCCCAGCGGTTACGCGTGTCGACGTGCTGATCGATCGCTGATCTACGCAGGAACTCGAAGCCCAGCTGGTGGCTTTCCTCGGCCGTCATGATGATCTGCGGGCCGGAGGTATCGCCCCTTACCAAGTACTCACCCTGGATGGTCGCGCCCGCCGAACTGCCGCCGATGACACCACCTCGTGCGAGCAGTCTGTGAAACTCGTCATACGTACGCGTTCCCGCATACGAGTCGACGATGTTCCACTGCCGTCCGCCTGGAAACCACACGGCTGTGGCGTGCTGCAGTGCCGCGACGAACTCCTCGGTATCTGCGATTGCCGGGTCGTGGGTGTGCAGCATCGAGACGTTCACGACCCCGAGGCTTCGCCAGCCGGCCAGCACACGGTCCTCGTCGAACACGCGGATGTTCCCCTGGCGATCACGATTACCGGCCGCCGTCGGCACGATGACAAAGCGCCCCGCCTCTGCCCCGCCCCCGAGGTCAATGAAACGCTCGAGGATTCCGCTATCCGTCAACGGCCCGCCGCCCGCGATGACCAACGTCCCGCTTGCGGGTCCGTACTCGGTAGCGTCCTGGGCGCGGCCCGGCGTCGCCCAACTGACAACTAGGACGAGGGCGAGGATCACCCGGCAGGAGGACTGTTTCTTCATCGCGGCGCTCCTAGCTACTGGAAACTCGACTACTTCTTCGACTCGGGCGTCAGGTGCTCGCGCACCAGCTTGTTGACCGTGGCGCCGTCGAGTCCGGGATGGTGCTTCATGATGTGCCCCATCACCTGCCCCATCGCGGTGACGTCAGCGACTCCAAGCTCCTGCACAACCGCGGCGACGATGGCCGCCGTTTCGTCTTCGGTGGGCACCTGCGGTAACCATCGCGCCAGGTAATCGACCTCGAATCGCAGCTTCGCGGCCGCCTCGGCACCACGATCGCCGTAGCCTTCGTACTCGGCCAATGCCTTGCTCATCTTCTTGGCGTAGGCAGCGATCGTCTTCCGATACAGCTGGTCGTCGGCGTCGCCGTCGAAGCCGGGCGCGGTCACGGCGCGCTCGATCTCGCTGCTAATCTGCCGGATGACGTCGACGCGATTACGGTCGCGTGCCCGCATCGCGGCCTTCAGGTCGGCCTGCAGCTCTTCCTTGATGCTCACGTGGTTGGTCCTGGTGTCGAGGGAATCGGCCTGCATGATACCCGGCGGTCCGAAATCACGGGCCCTGGACGCCCCTTGGCGGTGGCTACCGGCGGATTTTACGCGGCCCGAAACCGTTGAACAGGCAGTAGACGAAAAGGCCAAACCAGCTCGGCAGCCCGTCCGGAATCACCACGCGGGCCTTCAGCATGCCCGCGCTGACTTCGCCCACTGCGGCCGCCCCTTCGGAGAGCACCATGCGTTCGAAGATCGCCAGCTCGCCCGAACTCTCCAGTATGAACTCTTGACCACACGCGCTGATCATGACGCGCCGCGCCGCGAATCTTGGCGGCGCCGACGCCTCGGCCAAGAGCTCGTCTCCGCGGTGAAGCTTGGCCCAGCTCGTCGGCAGTGATTTACCGGTCCGACGCGCCCCGGAGGTCACGACGAGTTCTTCCGGACCCATCGAGATCTCGTATCGCCCCCCCTCCGACTGCGGGGATCGAGCTCGGTAGAGCACATCGGCAAGAACCACGCCATGGCTATCGAACACCTCGCGGTGGTCGCTCAGCAGGCGCTCTTTCACGAGCAGTTCCACTCTGTTCCCCCTCGCCCTGTGGCCACTGCTCGTTCGCGGATCCGGCGGACTTGACAAGGCCGCCCGCCTAACATCATTGTTGACAATATCAACGTTGCTATTGTCAACAATCGCCCCTCCCCGATGAGACGCCACCCATGCCAAAGGACTCGCTCGGCGACCTCGAGTTTCTCATTCTGCTCGCGATACTGAGACTCGGTGAACACGCCTACGGCGTATCGATCGCCGAAGAACTCGACCACCGTGCCGGTCGCGGCCTTTCCCGCGCCACGATACACGTTACGTTACGACGTCTCGAACAGCATCGGCTTGTGCTCTCGGAGCTCGGCGCGCCGCGCGACGACCGAGCCGGCAAGCCGCGTCGGTATTACCAGCTCTTGCCAGCTGGCATCGAGCTGGTGCGACGCTCCAAGGCGACCTACTCACGCATGTGGCACGGGCTAGGCGCCGTGCTGGAGAGCTCCCGATGAGGCCGCCCCGGTTCTGGCGAGCAATTCTACGATGCGCCCTCTGGGCTGATCGACGCCGCGACATCGACGCCGACTTGACCGAGGAACTAGCGGTTCGCGCGGCGCAGCAGTCGCCGGCGGCCGCCCGACGCTGGTACCGGCAACAGACCCTAGGCTTCGTGGCAGCACGGCTCCGTGGCTCATCGCTACCGCTCCCAGGCCGCGGACTCGGACGCGTCTTGACGATTGCTGATGTGAGAGTCGCGCTGAGGCAGGCGCGGCGGCAGCCTGTCGCCACCATCACGACCATCGGGGCCCTCGCGGCCGTGATCGGCCTGTCGGTCATCGGCTTCACGTTGGGGCAAGGGTTCTTTTTCGTAAGCTCGACCTTCCCCAGCGGCGACCTGGTTCACGCCGCGGTCGTGCACCGCAACGTGGCCGGCGCCACGAGCAACGTCTACCCCGAGGAGGTTGTTGCCTGGGCACAGGGCGCGCGCTCGATCCAGGCGATCGGCGCGGCCCAGATCATCTTTCCGGCGATCGAGAGTGGAGAACTCCCACCCTTGCCACTCGAATCAGCCCGCGTAACGCCGTCACCGTTCGCACGAATCTCCCCGCCGCCGCACCTCGGCAGACACCTGGTGGACGACGACGCATTGCCCGGAGCCGAGCGTGTCGTGGTGATCAGCTACTTCGTCTGGAATCGTCTGTTCGGCGCCGATCCCGACATCATCAGCAAAGTCGTGTCCTTCGGCGGCAAGCCTCACACGATTGTCGGGGTGATGCCGCGGGGATGGCTCTTTCCTGCTGCCCAGGAAGCTTGGCTGCCGCTCTCGCTGGAGACCACTGCCGACGCAGCCACGGCGCGCGTGGCGGGCGGCGCAACGGAGCGTCGCGACGAGTATTCGGGAACCTGGCTCGTACTGGCCGATGGAGCGAGTCCAGAGACGGCGTCGGAGGAGCTCACCGCAATCGCTCGCCAGCTGTCGGTCGCCAACGCGGGATCGGAGATCACCGTAGAGGTCATGCCCTACGCCGACTTCATCACGCCGGCGGTGTTCAAAACAGTCGCCGCCCTGATCTTGGGACTTCTGCTGATCTTCCTGTGCGGTGTCAGCCTCAACGTGGCGACACTCGTTCTGGCTCGTTGCGCGATGCGCACCGAGGAGCTCGCGATCCGCAGTGCGATGGGCGCGCAGCGGATGCGCATCGTCGCTCAGTTGTTCATGGAGTCGCTGATACCGAGCCTGCTCGCCGCGGGCCTCGCAACCTTTGGACTGCGATGGGCGATGGCCTGGATCGACGGCCGAATCGACGGCGCCCTGCCGATGTTCATCAACTTGAAGGTCTCACCGATAGTCTTTGCGTACGCGGTGCTTCTGGCCATGATCGCCAGCGGGTTGGCTGGAGCCGTCCCGGCCCTGCGCGTGACTCGGACCGATGCCTCGGCACGGTTACTCAGCGCCGGTGGAACACGCTCCACACCAGCATCTCTCGGACGACTAGCTTCGGTCATGCTCGAGTTGCAGCTGGTCGCCGCCCTGACCTTGCTCGGCCTCGCCGGCCTGGCCGCCAACGCCTTTGCGACCTACACCGACGTCGCTGTCGGCCCTGTGAACGAGGAGCAGATCCTCACCGCCATGTTGTTCCGCGATCCGCGCATAGCCGAACAGACCGGCGCGACAGGCAGCGACGCGGAGCTGCTGTACCGCTTGCGCGATGAGTGGGTCGAAGCACTGGCGACAATCCCTGGGGCGGAGGCCGTAGCGGTAACCGAGTACCTGCCAAAGCAGAGCCGTGGGGAGGAGCGCGTTGAGGTCGACGACGTGGGTGATCCACAGAGTGCCCGGCGGGTTCGCAGCACGCGCGTCGGCCCCGGACTGTTCCGGTCCCTCGGGGTGGCCCCGACGCTAGGCCGCACGATCACGCCAGTGGACGCGACTCCTGATGCCGTGCCGGTCGTGGTGGTCAGTGAGAGTTTCGTGGCCGATGTCCTCGGCGGATCCGTGCCCCTCGGACGGCGCCTGCGGGCAGTTGACGAGACGGGCGAGGCCGGCCCGTGGGCCGAGATCATCGGAGTCGTGCCCGACTTGGCACCGCCCACGCGCGGGGACGCCGCGCGCGGCGAGATCTACCGTCCGCTCATCGCCGCGAACCCGGTCTATGCGACCGTCCTATTCGGCGACGGCGATGTGCGCGGCATGGCAACCGGACTTCGCAACGCCATTCAGGAGATGGACCCGACGGTTCGTGTGACAGACGCGATGGCGTACTCGAGGGCCGGATGGGAGGTCCGGACGGGTTTCGCAATCGTCGGCTCCGCGCTTGCCGGCCTCGGCGGAGTCGCCATGTTGCTGTCGCTGGCTGGCGTTTACTCGCTTGCTTCGCTCGCGGTCAGCACGCGAACGCGCGAGATTGGCACACGGGTCGCGCTCGGAGCTCCGCCGCGCGCAGTGCTGCGAACCATCCTGGGGCGAACCACAAGACAGCTCGGACTCGGCCTCGCCGCCGCCATCGCGCTGGCCGCGCTCGCTGCAAGACTGACCATGATTCTGCCGTTCGAGGTGCCCGTGTCGTTCGGATTAGTGGTGCCCGCGCTCGCGCTCATCCTCCTGGCGGGTGGACTGGTGGCGTCCTGGATTCCGGCCCGACGCGCTCTTCGCATCGAGCCCATGGCCGCGCTGCGGTCTGAATGACATCGCGCTGATGGTCTTTTTAGGTTGTTCTTGTAATTACTCTTTGGACGTATATACTCACGGGGTATTTATTCTCTCAACCGAAGGCCCGCGCAATGTCCGAGTCGACGCCTGGTCACGTCAGTAACCTCGAGTACCACGTCCTGCTGGCCATGGCCGACGGGCCTTTGTACGGGTATGGGATCAAGAGCGCCGTCGAGACCGAATCCTCGGGAGCCCTGATGCCACGAGCCGGGTCGCTGTATCGCGTGCTGGCGCGGCTGATAACCAGCGGGCTCGTCGTGGAAGCTGAGGCACCGGAACCCGAATCGCCGCACCCGGGCCGCGCGCGCAAGTACTACGGCCTGACCGAGCCGGGCCGTAGCGCACTCGCGGCGGAGGCAAGGCGAATGAGAGAGACCGCCGCCCTGGCCGAAGAGCGGCTCGGAACAGTGCGGAGTGCCCGGTGAGCGACTTCCCCGCCCTCTTCGTGCGCCTGTTCCCACCGGCGTTTCGTACGCAGTTCGGTGGCGACATGCGCGATCAAATCCTGCGAGACGCGGCGCTGGCCTCGCGGCGCGGAGTCGGAGCGGCCCTCGCGTTCCGCGTCTCCACCGCGATCGATTTGATACGCGCGGCACTAGCCGAACGCCGCAACCCGACCTGGAAGAACCTGCGACTGCCTTCCCCGGACGATCAGGAACGAGCGACCATGTCGAGTGCCTGGATAAACGACCTACGCCACGCGGCGTATGCCCTCCGGCGCGCGCCGGGATTCACCGCCATCACCGTGATTACGCTGAGTCTGGCGATCGGTGCCAACGTCGGGATCTTCAGCGTCGTCGACGCCGTACTCCTCAATCCGCTGCCATTCGCCAATGCGGATCAGCTCGTGTACGTCGCTGCCTCCGCGCCCGGGTCCGACTTTCCGGCCGAGTTCGGCGTGTCGTCTGAGTTCTATGTTCAGTACGCCGAGCGGTCCGAGTTGATCGAAAACATCTCGACGTTCAACTCGTTCACCAGCACGCTGCGCTTGGACGACCGTATCGAGCGGGTCCGGATGTCCTGGCCAACCTGGACGCTCTTCGACACGCTGCAAGCGGTCCCGGTGATGGGACGTTTGCCGGTGCCTGAAGACGAGGATCGTGTCATGGTGCTCAGCCACACGGCCTGGCGTACGTGGTTCGGATCCGACCCTGACGTCATCGGCCGCACGGCGCACGCGTCCGGCGAGGATCGCACCGTGATCGGTGTCATGGGACCCGACTTCTGGTTCCCGAACGAGGGCACGCTGCTCTGGTTGTCGAGCGTGATCCGTGCCGAAGACCTGCAAATCGGCCGCTTCGGCCAGCGGCTCGTTGCGCGCGTCGCTCCAGGGACAGACCACGACGCGCTGGTGGACGAACTCGACGCCCTGGCCAGCCAGCTGCCGGAGAGGTTCGGAGGCTCGGCGAACTACGCCAGCTTCATCGAACAACACCGCGCCATAGTACGCCCGCTACGCGAACGGTTGCTGGGAGACGTTACCGGGCCACTCTGGATTCTGTTGGGCTCGGTGGTCATCGTGTTGCTGATCGCGTGTGCCAACGTAGCGAACCTGTTCACGGTGCGCGCCGACCACCGCCAGCGCGACCTGGCGGTCCGGCGAGCACTCGGTGCAGGCCGTGGCGCGCTGGTGCGGTCGCAGATGGCGGAAGCACTGATCATCGCTGGACTAGCCGGCGTCCTTGCCCTCCTGCTCGCATGGCTCGGCGTGCCCAGCTTCCTCCGCGCCGCGCCGGACGGAGTGCCGCGAATCAGCCAGGCTGGGCTGAGTGCGTCGACTCTGGTCTTTGCGGCGGTGGCCGCCGCCTTCGCAGCCGTGGCCTGCGGCTTGATTCCGGCCCTGCGCGCGTCCGCTCCGCGACTAACGCGGCTACACGAATCGGGCCGTGGATCGACCGGCGAGCGGCACTGGGGACGCGACGCACTGGTCGTCGGCCAGACGGCGCTGGCGCTCGTACTGCTGATCGGATCGGGACTCCTGATCAGGAGCTTCTGGCAGCTGCGTCAGGTCGACCCGGGCTACGACACACAGGACATCTTCACCTTTCAGATCGCCCCCACCGACGAGCATTTGGTGGATGCCGCGACGTTCGCGCGCTTCCATGCCGACTTCGCCGCGCGCATCGCCACGATGCCGGGCGTCGTGTCGGTCGGGCTGGTCGAGAACGTTCCGCTCAACGAGAACGTGAGCAGCGCGAGATTCCTCACAGAGGATGCCCAGAGCGACGACGACGACGGCCCGCACCTGAGCTATACGTGGACGGCGGGCGACTACTTCGACACCATGGGAATCGAGCTGCTGCGAGGTCGCGTCTTCACGGCCGACGAGTCGATCTCCCCTAACGCCAATCTCGTCATCAGCGAAACTGCCGCGAATGCGCTGTGGCCTGGCGAGGATCCCCTCGGCCGACAGCTGCGTGCCCCGGGCTCGGAAATCTGGAGAACCGTGGTGGGCGTGGTCGAAGACACCATGCAGAACGGTTTTCGCGACGATCCTCTGGGCCTTCTCTACCTGCCCTTCGTGGGCACGGCGGAGGGAACACGGGCCCTCACCTCCCCCGCCTACGTGGTGAAGACGGCGCGAACCGACACCATCGGTGCGGAGATCCGCGCGGCGGCTCGCGAGGTGTCGCCCACGGCACCGGTGTACCGCATGTTCACGATGGAGGGGCTGGCTGCGGCCTCCATGGTGGATCTGTCGTTCACCATGGTCACGCTCGCGATCGCCTCGTCGCTCGCGCTTATTCTCGGGGCCATCGGGCTCTTCGGCGTGTTGTCCTACGTCGTCGCCCAGCGCACGCGAGAAATCGGCGTACGCATGGCGCTGGGCGCAGAAGCCACCCGGGTACGGCGCATGGTCGTCGTCCAGGGAGCGAGGCTACTGGCCCTCGGCGTGGTGCTCGGCGTAGCGGCGGCGGCAGCTGCCACCCGCGTGCTCGGCAGTCTCCTGTTCGAGGTCCGACCGGCCGACGTTCCGACCTTCGTCGGCATGTCAGCCACCATGCTCCTCATCGGACTCCTGGCGAGCTACCTCCCCGCACGACGCGCCTCCAGCGTCGACCCGATCGAGTCGCTTCGCAACGAGTGACGTTCAGGTGCCGGACGCTCTCCTTATTGGTGAACGGCGACATCCGGCGTGCGACAACACCCCGAGGCGGCGCCACGAGCACTCAGCTGTACGAGCGGGACTCCAGAACTTCGTAGTGCTGTGAAACCGGATCCCAGCGCTTCAGGACCTTCTGTGCGGCCTCCGGAACATAGGCCCGCGCGTAGTCCTCGCCCTGGAAGTCGATGACGTTCTGGATCGAGTCGAAGGTCATGATGGTGATGAACTCGACTTCCTCGTCGTGGTCGCGGCGCAACAGCTCGAAGCCGCGATAGCCGGGGATTCCTTTCGCCTCGATGCCGGGAATCACCTCAGCCCGCAGTACGTCGCGGTAGGCATCGGCGTTGTCAAGAGTTGTCCAGCCGTGCCAAATCCGCCGGATGGTCATCGACTACCTCCAGGTAGAGTGCGAAACAGCAAGCGGTCGGCAGTCTACCGAACGAGGGCGCGATCCACACAGCTCACTCTTCTCGGAGAGCCGTCACCGGCTCGACCCTCGTGGCTCGCGTGGCCGGAATCAGGCAGGCCACCGCCGCCACCGCGAACAACAGCGCACCCACCGACACAAAGGTGGCGGGGTCGGTAGCTGAGACGCCGTAGAGCATGCTCTCGATCACACGCGTAAGCCCCAATGCCAGGACCAGCCCGATGCCGAGGCCAATCGCCACGACCGCGAGGCCCTGACGCATCATCATCGAACGGACCGAGCGGCGCGAAGCGCCGAGCGCCATGCGCACCCCGATCTCGTGCCGGCGCTGGCCCACCAGGTGCGACAGGACGCCATACACCCCCAATCCCGCCAGCAGCACGGCCAAGGCCGAGAATACGCCCGTCAGGATGAGGATGAAACGTGTGTCCGCGGTGGCGTCCTGGATGTTGCGTCGGACCGTGCGCGTGTTGTCCAGCGGCCGACGGACGCCGAGATCCTTGACCAGCGCGCGAACGAGCGGCAGTAGCTCCATGGGCTCTCCGGCCGTTCGCACAACCGCACGGTTGACTGCGCGCGTGGACCAAGCAGGAAGATATGCCAGCGGTGGCTCGTCACCGTGCAATGTCACCTCACGGGACGAGGGGGCGACCCCGATCACTTCAGTCTCGCGCAGTTCGGTCATGCCGGAAGCCGTGCGGAAGTCGATCGTGACGCGTTTGCCGATCGGACTCTCTCCCGGCCACGCCATCTCCGCCATGCGCTCGCTGACGATCAGCACATAGCGATCATTGTCGACATCGTCGTCGTTGAAGTCGCGTCCCATGAGTAGTGGCATGCCAAGAGTCTGGAAATACCCCGGCATGGCGCGGCGGAAGTAGGCGGTCAACTCCCCAAAGCGCTCCACGGTCTCTTCATCGTAGGCCCAGCTTGCCGAGTTGAACCCGCCCGACAACGGCACCAGGTTGGTCCAGCTCGCCGACTCGACTCCTGGGAGTGCCTCGAGGCGCGCCGTCGCTTCGCGATAGAACTGCAGCC
Source organism: Acidobacteriota bacterium (assembly GCA_029263335.1). GTDB lineage: Bacteria > Acidobacteriota > UBA890 > UBA890 > WLXD01 > WLXD01. The sequence continues at coordinate 30,093 of JAJCXS010000261.1, forward strand.
GGGTCGCTGGTTCTTCAAACATCGACACGGACGGCAGCACCTGGAAGGTCAACAGCCCGTCGGCATCGAAGCCAACATCCACGCTGTTCAGGTTCACGATGGTGCGCAGCATCAGGCCGGCGCCCACGACCAGAACCAGTGCCAGCGCGAACTGCACCGTGATCAGGGCACGACTGACGCGGCCCGCACCCGAGACGATTCTGGTGCCCTCGATGAGCGAATCGCGCAGGTCGATCTTCGACGCGTTCCAGGCTGGCACCAGACCGAACATCAGGGAGGTGGCCAGCGAGATTGCCGCGGCGAATGCCAGCACGGTGACGTTGATGCCGATCTCCGCGCCGCGTGGGAGCGTGTCCGGCGTCACCAGCGGCAGCAGGCGCAGGCACCCAGCGGCGACAGCTATACCCAGTACGCCGCCGAGTGCGGCGAGCACGAGGCTCTCGGTGAGCCCCAGGCGGACGATGCGCGAGCGCGATGCACCAAGTGCAGCCCGAAGCGCCCATTCCTGGCGGCGGCGAAGCGACCTGACGAGCATGAGATTCGCGACATTCACGCATACCAGCAACAGCACGAATCCCACCGCGCCGAGCAGCAGGTAGAGGTTCGGGCGAACAGCCTTCACGAGCCGGTCGCGCAGAGGGACCACTGCGAGGACGCCACGCCCGTCCTCGTTCTCGAAGTCCCGGGCGCGGTTACGCTCCGCGATGCTGTTGAGCTCGGCGGAGGCCGCTTCAAAAGTGAACCCCTCCGCAAGCTGAGCCATTGCCCGCTGGCTGAAGACGTTGCCCCTGCGGGTCACGGCAGCCCGAGACAGCCATACGTCGATACGCTCGCGCTCGCCTTGCGGGTGCACCAGGAAGCGAGTCCCCCTCGGAACGATGCCAACGATCACCGCGGGGCCGGACCCGCCAGCCACGTCAATTTCACGCCCGAGAATGTCGGGATGAGCGGCAAAATGACGCTCCCACAGCTCTTCGCTGATCATCGCCTCAGATGTCGACCCATCCGTCTCGCCGGCGATGACCGGCTCCAGCAGGCGACCTCGCGACGGGCTGATGCCGAGCAGGCGCTGGATCTGTGGCTCGATGATGGCGATGGGGACGAAGACCACCGAGCCGTCGTCGAGTTCCAAGGTGTTGGTGAAGCTGCGGTACGTGCCCAGGGTCGACAAACTCCGCGCCTGTTCGGCGAAATCGATCGTCTGCGACGGCGTGATCGAGATCGAATCGTTCATGCCCTGACCGGTGAACGTGATCAGTCCCAGGCGATCCGCCTCCGGGTAAGGCAACGGGCGCAGGACGACTGCCTCCACGACCGAGTAGATGGCCGTGGTGGCCCCGATGCCCAGCGCCAGCGTCAGGATCATGACCAGGCTGGATGCCGGGCTGCGACGCAGTGCGCGCCCGGCCATGTGAACGTCCTTGAGCGTGTTGCTGAAACTCGCCCAGTGTTCTCCCTTGCCCAGCGACTTGGCTTCGACACCCTCTACAATCCGCTTCCCCGCGGTCTTGCGACGGGATCGTCGGGCACGGGCCACGTCGGCGCGCAGGTCCTCCCAATTATCGATGTGCTCACGGGCGGCGGCTTCGGCCTCGGCGGCGTTGGCGCCCGAGTTGATCAGGTGCGTGTAGTGATCCTCGAGCAACTGCCCGATCTCCTCGACGACATCGGCAGCGTGCGTGTCGGTCAGGTCACCGAGATCAAGGCGCTCGCGGACCCAGCTGTTCCAATCCGTCATCGACATACCCTCCCTACGCCCCTTCCGGCTCAATGACGAGATTCACGGTCGCTACGTACTCGTGCCACGTAGCTCGTTTCTCGCCGAGGGCGGCGCTCCCCTGCTTGGTCAGGCGATAGAAGCGGCGTCGACGTTGCCCCGGCTCCTCAACCCATCGGCCAGAGATCAGTCCGCGCTCCTCCAGCCGACTCAACGTCGGGTACAACGAGGGGATCTTGAACTGGAGTTTGCCACCCGACCGCGCCTCGATCAGTTTGCCGATCTCGTAGCCGTGGCGAGGTCGAGCCTCGAGCAGAGACAGCAGCAGCAACTCCGTACTTCCTTTCTTCAGCTCGGAACTGAACACGGTGGGCACTCCTTGGAAACGAACCGTCAGACACTCTTCAAGGCTACATGTCGTGAGTATACATATCGTGACGCGATATATCCAAAACATCACGAAAACGGCGCGCACTTGACGGTCCAGTCCCCTATGCGTCTATGATAGACGCATCGTTAATTGACCTATCTACTGCGGGAGCACCGATGCAGACCCTGTCCGAGCGGGAGGCCGTGGACCGCATGCTGCCTCTCACCCCTGGGGTGTTCCACATTCTGCTGTCCCTGGCCCAGGGCGAGAGGCACGGCTACGGAGTCATCGTCGATGTCCGCGAGCGGACGGAAGGCCGCATCCGACTGGGTACGGGAACGCTCTACACGGCGCTCAAGCGCCTGCTCGACCAGGGAGCGATCCGCGAAACAGCGCCGCCCGACGACCCTGAGGATGCCCGGCGCCAGACGCACTACTCGATCACGCCGCTCGGCTCCGGGTTACTGCGCGCCGAGACCGCCCGGCTGCGCGAGATGGTTGCGATGGCGACGGAGGTCGTGGCCGAGACCGAGCAGGACAGCACGTCGTGACCGAACCCCGGAACCCGCTCGCTCGCCCCTATCGCTGGCTGTTCGACGCCTTCCTACTCCTGTATCCGCGCAGCTTCCGGCAGCGTTTCGGCGCCGCGATGGCCGCGGACTACGAGCGCGTCGTCGAGTCGCGCCGCGGCGCTCTGGCACGAACCTGGGCCGCAACCCTCGAGGTCATGGATCTGGCCCGGGCCCGCGCCCGGCACCGCAAGGACCGTTTGCTTCCCGTTGTCGCATCCCCCCTGGACGAACCGATGTCGCTTCGCGATCGAATCTCAGACCTGGCGGCGGACCTGCGCCGCACCCTGCGTGGACTCCTGAAAAGGCCTGGTTATAGCGCGGTGATCGTGCTCACCCTGGCTCTCGGCATCGGCGCCAGCGCCGCGATCTACGCGGTGATCGACGCGGTGCTGTGGGCCCCGATGCCATTCCCCGACGCTAGCCGGATCACAGTTCTATTCCGCGCCGACCCGGAACGGGGCAACGCCAACCGCTTCCTGCTCACCACGACCGCATATCGGCAGTGGACCGCACGCAGCCGCACCCTGGAATCGACCGCTGCCTACGCGATGACCAACATGGTCGTCTTCGACGGCGGCGACTGGCCCGAGCGCATCTCCAGCGTGCGGGTCGACGACGGATTCTTCGACCTCGTCGGCGTGGGCCCCGCGATTGGAGCGCTGCCACGCAGCACCGACGGAACCGACAGCGCCGTGCTGTCACACGCCTTCTGGCAGCGAGCGCTCGGCGGAGCTCCCGACATCTTGGGCTCGACCATTCGTCTCGATGGCGTGCCCCACGCGGTAGTGGCGGTCATGCCGCCCGGCTTCACCTTTCCGCACTACGCCCGCGTCGATGTCTGGCGTCCGCTACAGATCGAACAGCCGGTGCCGGGGCCCGATGAACCTTCCTGGCTCGTCGGGATCGGCAAGCTGGCGCCGGGCACGACCATCGGAGACGCTCATCGCGAACTCAACGAGATCGCCCCGCAGGTTGCTGCCGAGGTGGGCGACGATCGCTGGACCCACGCCAACGTGATCGATTTGCGCGCGATGGACACCGCGTTCATCCGCCCCGTCCTGCTGCTCCTTGCCCTGGCCGCGGGCCTGCTGCTGGCGATCGCCTGCGTTAACCTGGCCGGCCTCACCGTGGCCCGCGGTCTGGCTCGCCGGAGCGAGATGGCCGTGCGTGCCGCGATCGGGGCGTCGCGCCCGGCCCTGATCCGGGTCGTCTTTCTGGAGACCTTGCTTCTCGCGATGATCAGCGGCGTGCTGGGCGCCATGGTCGCGGCCGCGGGGCTCGACGTGCTTGTCCAGACCGCGCCAACCTGGCCGCGGACACTGGCCACCGCCACGTTCACCACGCCCCACACGATCTTCGCGCTGATCCTCGCGCTCACCCTCACCATCGGGTTCGGGCTGCTACCGGCGCTGCGTCTGTCGCG
>JAJCXS010000262.1 GCA_029263335.1 Acidobacteriota bacterium
CGTGCCGGTAGCGCAGCAGATGAGCGGCATGGTGCAGAGCACACTGCTGGTAGACGTAGCGTGGTGGGATCCGCTCTCGTTCGTGCTGGCACCTCTGATCCTCGCCGCCGCCACCCTGGCCGCGAGCCTGGTCCCCGCCCGCCGCGCTGCCAGCATCGAACCCACGGCCGCGCTGCGATCGGACAGCTGACCAGCGCCTACTCGACCGTCCTCCCCAGGCAAATCGCGCTGAACTTGACGAAGCCGCCCTTCTCGATGTCGTAGGTGAACTTGATCTTGCGCATCCTGCGCCGCGGTTTGATCTCGGCCGACACCAATTCGAAGTCGACCTCGAAGCCCGGGGAATAGCCCGGACTAATGGCGCGCGTGCCTTTGGGGCACTTCACCGTGGTCTTCCTCCGCTTCAGCTTGCCGCTCCCGGCCAGGCCCGGCACCCGGACATCACGCTCGACGACATCTCTGCTAACCGCATGCGAATGGCCGTTTGTTTCGTCGGTCGTGGCAGCGACAAAGACCGACTGCGACGGTGGCGGGTCCTCATCGGCCCGACGCGGCCCCTCCAGGAGCGCTTCGATCTGGTGCCAGAGCCGTCGGATCACATCGGTGTCGGCGAACGTGCCCCGCAGGACCCAGCCGTCCGGCAGGTTGGCCCCGCTCGCTACGTAGACGACGTCTGACGGTCCGTCGAATTCCACGAAGAGCACATCGCCGGGCGCACCGTCCTCGAGGGCGGCCAGGACGTCGTCATCCTGGACCGTCACGTTCTGGGTGTGCGAATGACCGTTCGTCTCTTCCGTGGCGGGCCGCAGGCACACAAGTACATACGCCACGGTCGCGGCGAGGACGAAGCTCTCTACGACGCCGTCGATGGTGATGTCTGCCGAGTCCTCCCGGATCGTCGTGAACTCGACATCCGGGCTAAAGAAGGGCGCCGACCGATTCCGTAGCTGGACATCGAGCAGCCGGTCCCCTTCGTCGCAGGCAACGGCGAAGTTCCCCGACGCATTGTTGTTGAGATCGATGTCCATCTCGAGGGTCCCGCGGCGCAGGTACACCACGCTCTCGTGCGTATGGCCCCCTTGCCCGAGGGCGGGCTCGGCCCCGATACAGACGGCGCACAGGGCAAGGGTCAACCGGACCATGCGGGCAGTTTCCATGGCAATGGCTCCTTCGTGGCGCGTTCGGACGGTGCGAAGTCGCTGAGATAATCAGCTATTTGTATCGACGTATCGGATACAAGTCAACGGCACGAGGTTCTCGTCGACCTTGTTCACCGGAGCAACCACCAACGACCTCCAGAAAGGCATCGGAAAAACGCGCGGGCGGCGGTCTATTCAGTAGAGGCAAGCGCTGTTGCAGCACAACCGGGAGGCTTCCATGGCAGTGGGTTGGGTTCGGGCGTACGAGGATGAAGATCGCGCCATGCGTCAACTGGGCCGGCGGGCGTTTCGGTCCGACCGCGCCGCCTTCCGGAGTGCCTTCAAGGCCGACCTGCGCGCGGCCAAACGCGACTCTTCGGAGAGGCTCCGGCGGCTCGCGTGGGGCAGCACCGTGGTGCTACCCCAAGGGCTCTCCTCCAGTGATTGGACCAAGGTTCAGGTCGCCACCAAGGTGGGGTTCGTCCGGTCCGAGCACTTGGTGCAGGTGGCTTACGTCAAGAAACGAGGACGATCGACCTCAGGGCTGACCGCCACGCTGGACATCGAACGTCGGGATGCCAACAGCGGCGAGATTCACAAAGACAAACGCAAGCTCCTGTGGGGCGACGTGGTGCAGATCACCAAGCCCGGAACGAGGCGCTGCGAGGTCCGTGCCCGCGGCACCCGCGGCAAGATGAATGTTGACGATCTGACCGACGAGGCACTGCTGGAGGTCTACTTCGTCGATGTCGGACAGGGCGACGGCGTGCTCGTACGAACGCCGGACGGTCGCCACATGCTGATCGATGCCGGCCTGCGCCGCACGAAACAGCAGACTGGCAAGAACGCGGCCGACTTTGTCGACTGGAAGTTCTTCTTCGACTACGGCGACTACCGTATCCGTCTCGACAGCATGATGGCGTCGCACTCCGACAACGACCACTTCGGTGGGCTCCACGATCTGGTCCGCGACACGCAGCTGGCCGACCGCGAGCTGGATTGTGTCGGCGTGGATATCAAGACGCTGCACCATCCCGGATTGTCACGCTGGAGAACCAACACGGCCGCCACTCCGGCCCATCGGATGGGACTCGGGAGCCACACGGAGGACAGCTTCGTGCAGCTACTGGACGATCGCGAGGACGCCGAGCGCGCCACCGATAGCTCCAGCGCCGAGCGACTGTCGCCGCCCTGGTCGAGCTTCGTCGCCGCGGTTCTCGACAACAGCCGCCAGACGAAAGTCAAACGCGTCGTCCTCGATAGCGCCAAGGTCCGCGACGGGAAGGCCCTGCCGAAATTGTGGCCATCGCGGGCGAACTGCGACATCTTCGTGCTGGGCCCGCTCGGGCGCGACACCAGCAACGGGCTGGGCCTGCCTGATTTCGGCAGAAAGTCGTTCAACACCAACGGTCACAGCATCTGTCTGAGGGTGGACTATGGATCAGCTCGGATCCTGCTGACGGGTGATCTCAACAAGAAGAGCATGGACTGGCTGGCCGAGAACTACGGCGATCGCATGGGTGCCTGGGAGTGCGACGTCGCCAAGGCATGCCACCACGGCAGCCACGACATCTCGTACCGCTTCCTGGAAAAGATGCGACCCGCGGCAACCGTCATCTCATCGGGGGATGCCGAAGGTCACTCCCACCCGCGACCCGAGGTCGTGGGCGCCAGCGCGATGACGGGATTCAAACAGGTCGACACGCGCACCGACCGCCTCCTCACGCCCCTCATCTACATGACCGAGATCGAACGCAGCGTGAGCCTCGGCGCGTTGAACCGGCTTGACCTGCGCAACGTCCCGGGCGAGCAGGGAGACATGGATGGAGTTGTGCTCGGACGGAACATCGACGAGCTCAATGACAAGGCGTACCTGAGCCCCGAGGACCGGCGACGCCTGCGGCGGATCAAGGACAAGAAGGAAGCCAAGCGTTTCCTTGCCAGTGTGGCCAGGTCGCAGCGCCCGCCGCTCGAGTCAATGGAGACGGCAACTCAGACCGGCCGCATCCGCGCCGACTTCAACCTGACGGTTCCCGAAGGCCCGGTCTCGTCGAGGAACGTCCGCAAGCGTGCCTGGCGCTCGCGGATCATGGAAAAGAACCACTACGGGCTCGTCAATGTCCGCACCGATGGCGAGACCATCATGTGCGCGACGCTCGACGAGACCGAAAAGAAGTGGGTGACGCACGCGTTCCGCGCGCGCTTCAAGAACACGGATTGAGCCCGTGGCGACGACGAGCATCAACCGTTTCAGGTCCGGGGGATCTAGCGGCGATCAACACGGCCCTGGCCGGCCGCTGAGGCGGTCCAGGCGATGCGAGCGGGCCCGTTAGTCGGCGCCAGGTAGCAGGAGCCACTCGGTACCCGTGAAACGGTTCAGTTCCGCCCTAAGACCATCGCTGCACGGCTAGTACGCACAACGATAGGCGTAGTGTCCGAGAGACCGCTAGTCCCGCAGGGCCAGTAACGGGTCGACCCGGCTGGCGCGGCGCGCCGGAATCCAGGTAGCCAGGGCGGCGACCAGCACCTGTCCAAGGCCCGCCGGGATCACGACGCCGGCCTCGAGTGGGGTGATCTCGTACAGCAAGGTCGCGAGCGCGGGACTGACGAGCGCGAAGGCTCCGAGTCCGACCGCCGCCCCTGCCAACGGTGCGATCAGTCCGGTGCGCAGCAGCGCGCGGGACACGCCCGACGGGGTGGCCCCCAAGGCTTTGCGCAGGCCGATCTCGCGGGTGCGGAGTGCGACCGAGTACGCGACCGTTCCGTAGGTCCCCACCGCCGCCAGCACCACGGCCAGCACCGCGAACCCACCCACCAACAGAGCAACGAAGCGCTCGCGGGAGCTGCCGCGGGCGGCCTTGGAGGCCAGCGACTCGATGTCGAACAACGGCAACGTGGGATCGATCTCGGCCAGGGCGGCGCGGACAGGCTCCACGACATCGGCCGCGGCGCCCTTGCCGTGCAGGAAGACGCGAACGCTGAGCCAGGGATCCTGCGCCAGCGGTTGGTAGACATAGGGCAACGTTTCGCGGGTCTTCGAGCCGAGTTCGCGCACGTTGCCCACGACCCCGACCACTTCGTGCGCCTGGGCCGGCATCGCCCCCCCGCCTCTCATGAAAGGTCGCCATGAGCCCAACACCAGCCTCTTGCCGATGATGCTTGCGGGCGCCTCGTCGGGCCACGCCATCGCAGCCATGGCCTCGCTCACAACGACGGCTCCGATGGCGCTCATGTCATCGGAGCCGGTAATGCCGCGCCCGGCGACCAGCGGCACCTCGAGCGTGTCGAAGAACTCGGGCGTCACGGCAAGTGCGGGAACGCTGATGAACAGAGGCTTGCCCGTCTGGTCCGTCCGCCCGTCGACTCCCATCCGCGTCCACGGGCCGCCAGGATAGGTGAAGCTCGCCATCGCAACCGATCCGATGCCGGTGGAATTCAGAAGCCGGTCCCGCAGGGCCCGATGCAGGTTGCCGGCCGCCGTGTCGTCAGGGTATTCGGCGTCGGGCAGGCGCACCTCGGCGGTCATCACCCCTTCCACTCTGTAGCCGGGGTCCTGGGCCGCGAGGTTGCGGAAGCTGAGAGCGAGCAGCGTGCTGGAGGTGACCAGCACCAGCGCCAAAGCCACCTCGAGTCCGACGAGCCCCCTCAGCACGCTGGCCCCGCGGCGGCTCAGTCCGACCGGCCCCACGCGAAGCACTTCAACGGGATCGCGCCGCGCTGCCAGCAGCGCCGGCACAGCGCCGAAGGCAGTCGAGGCGATAACCGCGCCAGCCAAGGTGAATACCACCGTCGAGCCGTCGAGTGCGATCTCGTCCAACCGCGGCAGATTGTCCGGCGCCATCGAGACCAGGGCGCGAAGCAGCGATGCGCCGAGCCCCAACCCCAGAACGCCACCCAGGGCGCCCAGAACAGTGCTCTCGACCAGAACCTGTTGAGCGAGCCGGGCCGGGCCGGCCCCTATTGAACGCCGCACGGCCCATTCGCGCCCTCGCTCCGAGGCGCGGACCGATAACAACGCGCCGAGGTTTACGCACACGAGGGCAAGCACGGAAGCAGCCACCAACACCACCAGGGTGAGTGCCCTGCCGGTGTCGCCAACGATGAACTCATGGAGCGATGTCACTCGCCCGTTCCAGTCGCAACAGAAGTCGCCGGCGTACTCCTCCTGGAGTCTGGCCATCAACGTGCGGGCCTCCTCGTGGGCACTGGCGAGCGTGGCATGCGCCGCCAAGCGGCCGATCACGCCGTAACCGGAAGTACTTCGCCGCCTGGTGGCCGCCTCGGGATCCAGCGGCACGAAGAGGTCGGCGGTCGGCGCCACACCAGTTCGCGCAAGCCACAGCAGGCGATCTAGCACACGAGGCGTTGGCGGCAGCACCCCGACCACCGTGTGCGGTACCGAGTCGAGCGTAACGGCTTGGCCGATCACGTCGGGCCGGGCAGCAAATTGTTGCTCCCAGAGCCGGTAGCCGATCAGCGCCACGGCGGGGCCGCCGAGGCGATCTTCGTCGGCTGTGAATTCCCGACCCAGTATCGGCTCGATGCCGAGCGTCGCCAGGAACCCGGAGGAAACCCGCGCCCCGCTGACCCGCTGCGGACCATCCGGCCCCAGGAGATTCGCCGCATACCCTCCGTACACACCGATCGCCTCGAACTCCCCGGACGACGCGCGCAGGTCGCCGATGTTGGGGTACGACCACCACCAACCGCTCAGTTCGCGTACCGGGTTGTCCATCCTGACCACGGCGAGTCGTTCGGGCTCCTTCATCGGCAAGGCGGACAGCTCCACCGCGCGGTACACCGTGAAGGCCGCCGCGTTGACGCCGATTCCCAGTGCCAGCGTGGTGATGACAACGCTGGTGACCAGGGGTCGATGCGATATCTGGCGAAATCCGGCGCCCACGTCGCGCAGCAGATCGACTCCAACGCTGGCTTTGCCCGCACGCGTGGCAAGGAATGCCCGGCGGCCGCGCACTGCCCAGCGCGTGCTGATCAGCCCGACCAGGCTGCGCGCCCACAGGGCCAGGACGGTCGACCTTCCCTGCAGCGAAGCATCCGCGTGGAGCTGCACGAAGAGGGCCGCGGCACGGTCACCGTGCGCCTCGCGCAGGCGCCGCGACCACAGGATGCGCATCGCCACGCGGTACCGTTCCCCCGCGCGACTCACGAGTGACGCTCCCGCCGCATCCGCGAGTCGGCCAGAGCCGTCAGCTCCCGCATACGTTCGACCTCGGTCTGCAGCGTGTGGCTGCCGGTTTTGGTCAACGAGTAGTACCGACGCCGGCGCGCATCGTTCGGTCGATCCGACGGATCGACCTCTTCGATCAGACCGTCCTCCTGCAGCTGCGCCAGCGCGCGATACAGATTCGCCGGGTCGAGCTTGAGCCGGCCCTCCGATTGCTGATCGACCTCGCGCACGATGGCGTAGCCGTGCAGCGCACCTCCGGCCAGAACCAGCAGCACATGGAAATCGCGCGCATGCAGCGATGCACGGTGATCGGCCTGTCGTCTCGGCATGGTGCCTGGCGCCTCGGGGAGGAGGATCGTAGGCCGCAGGATAGATGTATTTTTACACCTATGTCAAATTGACCCCATTGATCGAGGAGCTCGCGCTCGGCCCCGCAGAAGCCGCCCGGACACCTGTCCAACCTATTGAGGCTCGCCCTTGAGGCGCGTGGCGATGGCCTGCCGGTCGACCTCGGCGCCGCGAAGGTAGACCGATCGAATCCGCCGAGTGTGCGTGATGTCCTCGAGGGGGTTCCCCTCCAGGACGATGAAGTCGGCGCTCTTGGCGGGTGCCAGCGTTCCGAGCTCATCCCAACCCATGAGTTCCGCCGAGCTCCCGGTCGCCGCGACGATGACGTCGGCCTCGGACATGCCCGACCTCACCATGTCTTCCATCTCCTGGTGCACTGTCCACGCGGCGCTGCCGTCGGTGCCGAAGGCGATCTTCACGCCAGCTTCGCTGAGTCTGACCAGGTTGCGGGCTTGAATCGCAAAAGCCTCCTGGGCCGCAGGCCGCTCCACGGAAGCCTCCTGCATCCGTTGCAGGTCGGCGGCAGGTATCGTGCTGCTCAGCCAGTCCAGGTCGAGCGGCACTCCCGGGCCCGGCAGGTTCGGCACCAGCACGACGTTCGGTCGCTCGTTCCAGAGGGCCACCAGCTCGTCGTCGACGTCGAGGTCGCGAATTCCGTGCGCGAACACATCGATCCCCGCACGCAGGAGCCCTTTCGCGTCCTCGAGCCGGAAGACGTGGGCGGTGACCATCAGACCGTGCTGGTGAGCTTCATCGATAACCGCGCCGTAGAGGGCGGGCGAGAGCCGCTCGTACTGCCCGTTCCGATCGTCGACCCAGATCTTGACGATGTCCGCCTGCTGCGCGGCCAACTCCTGAACGGCGGCGCGCGCGTCCTGCTCGGAGGTAACCCAGAAGGGCACTTCCGAACGCCCGGGTTCAGGGGAGGTAATTCCGCGCCCCGCGGTTTTGGAACGGGCGCCGTCGGGAACGATTTCCGCGCGCATCGCAAACGGCACTTCGCCGCTATCGTGACCCAGGCTCACGACCGCTCCAGCGCCGTAGTACGCCATGTGCTGAAGCTGCGAGATTCGCTCAGAACGTTCGGCGGAAAGGTGGGAGTGCGCGTTGACGATCGTCGGCATGATGGTGGCACCATCGAGTTCGACTCGCGCGGCGCCGGCAGGGATCTCGATCTCCGTGCGCGCCCCCACTTCCATGAAACGGTCGGCGTCCACCAGCAAGACACCGTCCTCGATGACCGAACCATCTCCGGTGATCAGACGGGCGCCTACGAACGCGGTCACGCTGGAGCTCGGGTCGGCGTCCTGGACGGCACATGCGGTCATCAGAACTACGATGACCCCAAGCAGGGTGGGCAGGGCGGCTGCGGCTAGGGTCCGTCTCGTTCGTTGGTGCATCCGTGTCCTCTCAGCGAAATGGGTCTGGAGCGGAGAGTACAGCCTCTACACGACTCTGGCCGAGGCCGGCGTGAGCACCGGCACGCCGGTGGGCTGCCCGACGACTGCCACGCGCGAACTAGGGCTCCGCGCGCAGGCTCGTAACGGGGTCGACTCGGGCGGCCTGCGTGGCCGGCAACAAACAGGCCAGAACCGCCGCCATGACGAGGCCGATTCCGGTCGTCGTCATGACCAGCGGATCGGCGACGCCGGTCTCGAACAGCAGCGGTGCTAGCGCGCGTGACCCGGCGAGCACCGCGGCGAAGCCGAGGAACACGCCGACGAGTCCGGAGACCAGCCCTTTGCGGAGGACGATGCCGCGGATGCTCCGGCTGGTGGCCCCGAGCGCCATGCGCACCCCGATCTCACGTCGCCGCTGGGCCACGACGTAGCTCAGCACCCCGAACACACCGGCCAACGACATCACCATCGCGAGCGCAGAGACCATCGTGAGCATGACCGCGCCCAGCTTCCACGGCCGGATCTCTGGATCGAGAAAAGTGTCGAGCCGACGTACTTCGATAAAGTCGATGCCCGCTACGGCGGAGGAGATCTCGGCTGCCAGTGCGGACTCGTAGGCGCCTCCCGATCGCGTCGATCGGACCAGCAGCGAGGGCCCGCGGAAAGCGCGCGACGACCCTATGGGCAGATAGAACTGCAACGATGGAGGTTCGCGGTAGCCTTGACGGTTCACGTCCTCGGCGATACCGACAACCCGATAGCACGCCGCCTCCGGCCCGCCGATGCGCGCGCACTGACCGATGGGGTCGGACGCGGGCCAAAGCGTCCGCGCGGTCGACTCGCCGATAACGGTGACGCGGGCGCCCGTGGCGACATCGCTTTCGCTGATCCCCTCGCCGCGCACGATCTCGGTGCCAATGACCTCGAAGTAGCCGCCCGAAACCGCGCTGATGAACGGTCCGCCGCCGTGTAACTGGGGAATCTCCTCGACCCCGTCGACGTGCACGCTCATGCTGAAGTTCGTGATGAACGGAAGGCCAACGGCCAGCGCGACCTCGCGGCCACCGTCCCCTCCGCCCTGTGTCCGCCGGAGAGCATTCAGCGCCTGAACGTACCTGGCCTCCTCGTCGTCCCCACCGCCGCCCAGGGCAGCATCGAGCGATCGCAGGTTGGCCACGTGCACGACCGACGCATCGACTCCAAGGTCGGTGACCCGCATGGTCCAGAAGCTCTTCACGAACAAACCAGCGCACAGCAGCATGGCCGCCGAGAGCATGATCTGGCTGGTCACCAGCACCGTTTGCAGCCGCGCGCGCGAACCGCTAGGTCCCTGGCGCGCCTCCGACAGACCGCCCGACAGGTCCGCGCGGTGGGCGTGCCGGGCCGGAAGCAAGCCCAGGAGCACGCCCGAGATCAACACCGCAAGAAAGGTCACGAGCATGAGGTTGGTATCGATCGCGGCCGACTCCCAGGCGACTCCGGGGAGCAGCACATTGCGCACAAGGGCGCCTTCACCGTAGGCCACAGGCAGGCTTGCCAGTCCGCCCAGCAGGCTCAACAGCAGGCTCTCGGTGAGCATCAGTCGCGCCAGCCGCCAGCGCCCGATCCCGAGGGCCAGACGCACGAGGACTTCGCCTTGACGCCGCGCCACGCGAGCGAACAACAGGTTGAGCACGTTCACCCACGAGATCACCAACACGAGGGCAACGACGCCAAGCAACAACGCTGCGATCGAAGTTTCCGCCGCGCGCTCGCCCGTGGGGTCGTCGTGGACGCCCGCCATCCCGACCCTGCCCTTTCGGGCCCACTGGAAGAACTGCCCGGGATCGACCGCCTCGTGAATCGCCTGTGCCTCGGCGGTGGCCCGGGTGGTCTCGCTCGTCGGCGCGAGGCGGCCGAACAGCCACCAGTTTCGACCCGTCGCAGCACCGACGTCCAGCGGGCGCCAGGCATCGACACGGTCGAGATCCGGACCAGCGAATCCTGCCGGCGCCACGCCGATCACGTTCCCGATGTACTCCCCCAGCCTCACCGTCTGGCCCAGCGCCGCCGTTTCCGAGCCGAACTCCTCCACCGCGACTCTCTCCGAGAGCACCAGCACATCGGTCGCATCATCGTCCGCGATAAACCGCCCTGCGGCGGCCTGCGCACCGAGCACGGCGAAGTAGTGCCCGTCGACCGCGTTCATGGAGACCTGGCGCACGCGCCCACCGAAATCGGCCAGCTCTTCGGCGCGGCGGTACATGGCGGCGCCGTCGAATCCGTCGACGCTGTCGCGTATCGCAACGGCGGTGTTGAACGGGAGCCAGGCCGATGTGCGTCGCCCCCCGGCATCGTCGAAGGTCAGAAAGACACGCTGGACCCGCTCCGACGCCACCACGTGCGGCGGGCCGCTCAGGAACAGCCTCTGCCCCAGCCCTACCATCGCGGCAACGGAGCCTATGCCCACCGCCAGCGTCATCACCACCAGCACCGCCATCCACGGGTCCCGCGCGAGTCCACGGCAGGCCTGGCGCAGATCCTGAAGTAACCCGGTTGCGAGTCGCGCATGTCCCATCGCGTGCCACCTTGCCTGTTGTCTAGCGCGACTTGCGCGCACGAAACCGATCGTCGACGGGGAAAGCAGTTGCCGGAGATACCAGAAGGTGAGGCCCAGGCCGGGTTTTGTTGCCGCGCGGCGAGCCAGATCACGATCGAGTTCCTCGAAGAACTCGTCGCTCCAGTCGGTGTCGGGAAGCCACGCGGCCAACCATCGACGCAGGCGTCCGCGGCCCCGGTGCCAGGTCGGATCACTCACTGCGGCGCTATCCCTTCCCACAGCCGCTCCGACGCGGCGCGGGTCGCCTGCACCGCGGCCCATCCCTTCTCGGTCACCGAGAAGATCCGCCGGCGGCGCCCTCCCCGCTCCGGGTGGTCGCCCTCGACTGACTTCAGCAAGCCCTGGTCCTCGAGGCGCGTCAACGTGACGAAGATCGTTGGTACCGCGACCTCCCGTCCGACGCGCTGGGCCAGCAGCTCACGTACCTGACGGGCGACGGCCTCCGGGCCCAACTGGGCCACGGCCAGGATCGTCAGGTTCTGCAGGTCTCCGAGTGACATGGCTTGCGATAATGACATCGTCTTTTTCGGAAAACAAGCCGCCTGAGAAACCGGGCATCAGCTCCGAGCCCGCCACACAGATCCCTGTCTCCGGCATTTACGAAGCCTCCGCCAACCACTTCAGCATCGGCGCGTAGAGATCGGGGACCGGCAGCCCCGGCTGCTCTCGATACAGGCGCAGGAGTCGGCGGTTGAACTCTCGAAACCGCACGAAACCGCGGCTGTTCGCCATCTGGCGCTCGGTGCGGCGCACGACCTCGGCGAACGTGGCCGGCGCGTAGGTGTCGGCGGCGTAGAGCGTGAAGACACCCCACGTCATGTATTCATTGAACGTGGCGTACGCCGATTGATAGTTCTCGCCGGTGTTCCACTCACGCCAGGCTCCGAACGCCTCCTGCAGTTCGCCGCGGTGGCGATCGGTTACCGGGTTGACGTAGTTGTGGTCGATCTCCGTCAAGACCACACGAGCGTGCAGCGCCGCGCGCAGCTCGTCGTCGACGTCGCCCAGCGGCATATCCGGGCCGGCGATGAACATGACCGCCTCGTCGCGGCCCTCGCGGCGGAATCGCTGCGTGCTGTGGCTGCCGCGTATCAGGGGCGAGAACACGACCGTGTAGGCGTCGTAGCGTCGGCCCGGGAACCGGGAGTGCAACCAGCCAGCCATACCCGCCAAGTCGACGAGTTCGCGGTAGCGAGCAATCTGCTCCGCATACGTGCCGCGCTCGGCGGCAAAGAAATCCCGGAAACTGGTCTTCTCCGCGAAGTCCCGAACCAGCGCGAGGTGTTCCTTGAATACGTTCCGTGAGGTCCACACGACGCCGTACTCGCCCTCGTGCGACAACACCTCGTCGACAAACGCGTAGCCAAAGGCATTCTCGCGGAATCCGTAGTAACCGTTGTACGAGCTCTCGATCAGGGGCTGGATCTCGCGCACCAGCGGGTGCTCGGACTGCCCGCCGAACCGAGCCATGACCCGCTGGTAGTAGTCGCCCTCCTTGTGCACCGACCACTGGTGCTCGCGCCCATATGGAGAAATCGCCAGGACGACGTTGGCCAACTCGTACACCTCCGGGACCAGAACCTGGGTCTCGACCTCCAGATCGCTCTCGTAGGCGAGCGGCAGGCCAGGATCCAGCTCCTGACCGTTACAGCCCTGACCGACCAGGACCGTCAGGAACACCATCACGTAGCGCGCGCCCATTCGTTTCATGCCTGGATACATCCGGTTGTGGGGAAGCGGTGCGTCATCGTAAGAGACGAGCGAACGGCTCAAGGGATGGTAGCCACCCAAACTGCGAGCCGAATCGCGCTCCGGCCGTGAAAGTGTTCGGAATTGTTCGGCAAACACTTGCTTCCCGGCTGGCTGCCGGGGAAAAGTGGTCTCGTTCCAGATGACGTCGACACGCCGGAGGTTCGTTCGTGAAATCCAGACTCTTGATCTCAGCCTCCTTGGTTGCGGCAGCGGCCGCGATCCTGGCGGGACGTTCGCTGGCCGCGCAGTCTGACGATCGCGTTGACCTACGCGGTTTCGACTGGGACCACGCCGTCAATCTGACCAACCACGGACATTGGGATTTCGATCCGGATTTCTCGCCCGACGGTGCGAAAATCGCCTTCCACTCGAACCGGCCGCCAGCGCCGGGGAATCGGGGGCAGATCTACGTCATGGACGCCGACGGGAACAACCCGGTCGCCCTAACGCATACCGAAGGAACGAACTACATGGCGCGGTGGTCGCCCGACGGCACGAAGATTGCCTTCGTCTCGGAACGCGACGGCAACCCCGAGATCTACCTGATGAACCCCGACGGAAGCGGCGTGGTGAACCTCACCAACAATCCCGACGGCTACGACGCCGGACCGGACTGGTCGCCCGACGGCAGGCACCTCGCGTACTTCGCCGGCACCAAGAGGCCCGAAACCGACGAATGGCAGCCGCCCGGATCGCCGTACCGCTACTGGGACGCCGACCTCTACATCCTGGACATGGAGACAGGGCAGCGAGTTCGGGTGACGACCTCGGACCGGGACGATATCTACCCCACCTGGTCCAATGACGGGACCCGACTGGCCTTCACCAGTTCGCGCGACGGAAACGAAGAGATCTACGTCATCAACGCGGACGGAAGTGGCGAGCGTCGCCTGACTGAAACCAGCGTCAACGACAAGGCCCCCAGCTGGCTGCCTGGTGACTCACACCTGCAGTTCCGCAACGATGCGGGCGAGGGCGATGGCGATCACTCCAATCTCCACGTGCTCGAGCTAGCGAGCGGCGACGTCACCCAAATCACCGACAGTCCGGGCGTTGTCTATTTCGCCGGAACCCTGGCCCCTGATGGCGATCGATACATCTTCAGCGCCTTCACCCAGGACGAAGATGCCTTTCGCGGCGAACGGGCCGACATCTATCTGGTGATCCCCAAGGGACACCGCTGAACCTAGCCTGGCGAAGCTAGCGCCTCGAACACCGCATCCGGGTTCTCAGCGGCCACCTTCAGCAGGGCGCGAGCCGGTCCCTCTGGAGACCGGCGCCCCTGCTCCCAGTTGCGCAACGTAGCCACGCTGACGCCGATCATCAGCGCGAACTCGGGCTGGGAAACACCGAGCCGACCGCGAATCGCCTTCACGTCCGCCGGTGCGAACTCGAACCGCCGACTCGGTGGCCGTTCCCCGCGGCGAATCGCTCCTGCCTGCCGGACACTCTGTACCAGTTCGTCGAAATCGTCCTTCTTCACCAGCTACTCACACCTCTTGTCTAGTGAGACGGTCGTCTCGGTGGTTCCTACTCCGCTTGCCTGCTACTGCGCAAGGTGTAGCGTCTGCGGCCAAGGTCGGCGGAACACGTACGCAGGGCGGCTAGCCGATGTTGCTGCGAAGGCTCTCGATCTCTTCCACAGTCTGGGGTTTGTGCGGCCCCAGCCGGCGGGCACCATCGGAGGTGACGACGAAGTCTTCTTCGTTCCGCACGCCGCCGAAGTCGCGCCACTTGTCGAGCTCATCGAAGTCGATGAAGTCGGCGCAGTGACCCTCGGCCCGCCACAGATCCATGAGCTGCGGGATGAAGTAGATCCCAGGTTCGACCGTCACCACGAAGCCAGGCTGCAGCGGGCGTGCCAGGCGCAGTGACTTGAGGCCGAACTGGGTGCTCTTGGGCTCGCCGTCGTAGCCGACCCACACCTCGCCCAGGTTCTCCATGTCGTGAACGTCGAGGCCCATCATGTGACCCGTGCCGCACGGAAAGACCATGGCGTGTGCGCCCGCGGCAAGCGCAGCATTGGTGTCGCCCTTCATGATGCCGAGGTCCTTGAGGCCGTCGAAGATCACCCGAGCGCCGATGAAATGAACGTCGCGAAACGGCACTCCGGGGGCAAGAGCATCCACCGCCGCCACCTGGGCCGCCAGCTGCAGTTCGTAGATGGTCCGCTGCCGCTCCGAGAAGCGTTCGGCAACCGGGAAGGTCGAAGACAGGTCGCCCGCGTAGCCGAGCGCAGTTTCGGCGCCGGCGTCAAGCAGGAAGAGATCGCCCTCCGACAGCGTGTTGACGTGAACATGGTTGTGCAGCGTCTCACCGTGGATGGTGGCGATGATCGGAAACGACGTGCGCCCGCCCGCCGCCTCGGCGATGCGGCCTACCTCTGCGGCAATGTGTGCCTCCGTCATCCCGGGCCGGGCCATGCGGATGGCGGCCACATGCATGGCCACCGAGGTTTCCACCGCGCGTTCAATCTCGGCGATCTCTTCATCCGACTTGATGTTGCGCTGACCCACCACGGCGCGGACGAAGTCGAGGGACGCACCCTGCGCCACCTCGGCCGGAGCCATGCCCATGAGGTCAGCGAGCCAAAGGCTCGTGTCGGCACGATATGGCGGCAGGTAGTGAACATCTCGGCCGGCAGCGCGCGCTTCGGCCACGACATCGGCGACCGCCGCCAGGGGCCGCGTGTCCATCACGCCGGCCCGTTCGGCGCGCGCCGCAACGGTGGGCAGGTCGCCCATCCATACGATGTGGTCGATGGTGAGTTCGTCGCCGAAGATGGTCGCCGTGCCGGTGTCCACATCGATGATCGCAGCGACCTCCGGCTGATCGAGGCCGAAGTAGTACAGGAACGTGCTGTCTTGCCGGAAGGCATAACAGTTGTCCGTGTAGTTCATCGGGCTCTCGTTGTTGCCCGGGAACACCAGCAGACCGCTATCAAGACGGGCTGCCAGTACGTCGCGCCGACCTACGTATGTCTCTTTGGTAAACATGACCGCAAGAATAGGAGAGTGCGCGGCGCCAGCCAAGGCCCCCGGAAACGGGTCCAGGCGGCGAGGGCCGCACCGTTCCATGTCCGTCCACGCTACGCTGGCGCTCGAGAGCCGGCCCTGTCGCAGCACTGCTATCCTGGCTGGAGGGCCCAGCATCACACGGTCGGCTGTACCGTCCGCGGCCGACGAAGACCAGGAGACGAGATGAGAGACTCCCGCGTGAAAGCTCCAGGCAACATGGCTCGCTTGACGGTCACCACCCTGGTCTTGCTGATGCTGCCGGCGGGTGCAGGCGTGGCGATGGCGGGCCCACAGGACGAGCCGGAGCAGATCCCCGCTGCGGAGGCTGCCGAGCATGTCGGCGAACGGGTGCAGGTCTGCGGCAAGGTGGTCGAGACCAGCTACATGCCGAGGATGCGGAGGAAGCCTCGCTTCCTCAACTTCGGGGCAGCCTGGCCCGACCAGGTCTTTGGAATCGTCGTCTACGTAGAGAGCATTGGGAACTTCCGGCGGATGCCAGACCGTATGTACCAGGAAGAGACCATCTGCGTAACCGGCACGGTCGAGCTGTCCGCCGGCAAGCCGCGCATGGTCGTGACCACACCCGGAGCGATCGAGATCATCGACCCGGAATA
>JAJCXS010000263.1 GCA_029263335.1 Acidobacteriota bacterium
CCGCGGGCCAACTCCACTTCTGCTTCTCGCAGCTTGCGCACGATCTGCTCTGCACTGTGTCGCTTGATCGGCATTCTGACCTCCCGTTCTCGACCCAGATCATGAGACTACATCTGGATCTGTTCTCGGGGGTCAGGTCACTCCAAGTCTCGAGCTTTGGGTGGGCATCGTCGATCGAAAAGAACAGGTTGGCGTTGAGACATTCGTCCCGTAGCCGACCGTTGAAACTCTCGATGAACGCATTCTCCACGGGCTTTCCCGGCCGAATGAACTCCAACTGCACGCCTCTACGGTACGCCCAGGAGTCCATTGCCTGGGAGTAGAACTCTGAGCCATTGTCGACGGTGATTACCCGCGGCAACGGCCGGTCAAACGACACTCGCTCGAGCCACCGCCTTGCCGGTCATCGACACGCCCGGCTCAAGTAGTGGGCATTCACGACTGAACTGATCGACCACGGTCAGTACCCGAAATGACCGGCCGTTCTCGAGCCGATCGGTTACGAAGTCCATGCTCCATCGCTCGTTGGGTCGCTGTGCCGGCGGCAGCAGGAGCCGTATGTGGCTTGCCCGCTTGCGCCGGCGCTTCTTGGTCCGTACTTCCAACCCTTCCTCTCGGTAGATTCGATATACGCGCTTCTGGTTCACTACCCATCCCTCGCGGCGAAGCAGCACGCACAATCTCCGATACCCGAACCGGGGACGCGCCGCGGCGAGCTCCCGAAGTCGACGCCTCAGCACGGGATCGTCCGTTCTCGTGCTCTGATAACGATGGCTGGTCCGCGAGAACTGGATCAGCCGACACGCTCGACGCTCGCTGACACGGAACCCGTTCCGTAGGTGCCGCACCAGTTCGCGTTTGCGCGCCGGCTTCACACCTTTTTTGACAGCACCTCCTGGAGCATGTGCTTGTCCAGGCTCAGGTCCGCGACCAGCTGCTTCAGCTTCCGGTTCTCATGCCGTAGCTGCCGCAGCTCCCTCAGCTCGGCGACGCCCATCCCGGCGAACTTGCGGCGCCACGTGTAGAATGTCTGCTCGCCGACGCCGAGCTTGCGGCACACCTCTTTGATCGGTGTACCTGACTCCGCCTGCCGCAGCGCGTACGCGATCTGCTCGTCCGTGTACCTCTTTCGCTTCATCTGCCCTCCTGCTTGGAGGACGACGGTACACCGATTTCCTAAAGATCAACCTGGCCCCGTTTTCGGGGTTTGGGTCAGTGACTCGGCGCTGAGGACTCGACCTGTCGCGCGTCTCCGATGCGTGCTTCTCACTAGGTCGCGATATTGCGACGGTGTCATTCCGAAGCACCTCTTGAAAGTCCGCTGTAATGTCCGAACCGACCCGAACCCCGTTTGATCCGCGAGTTCCGGCAGACTTACGTTGCGGGACTGGAGAAGTCGGCGCGCCTCGTGTGCACGTTGGGTCGCAAGCCACGACGCAAAACTCATGCCGCACTCTCTCCCAAAGAAGCGACTGAAACTCGACGTTGTCATCGCAGTCACTCTTGCCGCTTGCCGGATAGTGATGGTCTCGTCCAAGTGTCGCGAAACCCAATCGCCGAGACGCTCAAGCCTAGCGTAGTACTGAAATGCTCCGGGCTTCGCGCTGTCCTCTTCTACTCGCATTCCTATCAGCACTCCGTTTGTTGAGGTATGGGTACCATTGAGCACGGTGCGTGAGCGCTCACTTACCCAAACTGATCGGCGCCTCGTTTTACGGAGGAACGGCAGTGTTTGATGAAACGACCGATTGTTCGCGCATCGCACCGCGTGGCGATCCTCGCGCCCGGGTGTCGCCGGAATCGCCTCCCTGTCTGAGTTCGGGCAACGAACGTCGTAACACGGACAACACGTGTCACGTTTCAGGGCGCACTGTGTGCTTGAATAATCGCCAACTGGGGGCGGCTGCGAAATGCCGCTGGGACCATAAATTGGGAGACGGTTCGTGAAGCGAAACAAGGAACTGGCGAGTCGCGCGTTGATGACACTCTCGATCGCAGCCCTGATCGGATCAGGCATTGCCCTCCTGTTGCCCACTCGCGCATTGGCCGCGGATCGGTGCAACACGATTTGCTCGGACGGGTCAGTAATCTGGTGTGTCGGGGACACCTGTAGCGCCGGGGGGGACTCCTGTAACAACGGCGACAACACCGGGAAGATCTGCCCGCCACCGGGCATCTGACCAACTGTACCTGTTCGTCTTGTGAGCGGTTCACCCGTCCCGGCTGACTTGACGACCCTGCGAACCTTGAGCATGTAGGCAAGATGCGAGTCCGTTCCGATAGGATCCTAGTCATCGCTTTGCTGCTGGTCAACATTCTCCTGCTTGCCCAGAACTGGCGCCTTCGGAACCCGCGGGGCTCCCAGCCCGGTCCAGTGTACTTGCAGGTTGGCGATGCCCTGCCGGAGATCGTAGTCAGCCCGCCGTTCGGATCGGACCAAACCCTGGAGTTCTCGGCTGGTGGCCCTAGTCGTGCTTTTCTCTACCTAAGCCCGACCTGCCCGTTCTGCGACTTGCTGATGCCATACTGGCAACAGTTCGCGACGGCGGCCGCGGAACGAGGATACGAGGTTTGGCTGCTCTGCGGGCCGGAGGAGAATCTACGGGACGTTCAGGACTACGTCCGAAGGAACGGTCTTGGCCGACATCACGTGGGGAGGATCAGAGATGCGGATCGGGAGGTCTATCGCCTCCATGCCACCCCAATTACGTTGCTCGTTGACGAACTCGGGACGGTAGAATTCGCTCGGGTAGGCACGTGGTCTGAAACGGAATTCGACGAGGCACTGTCGTCGCTACCGGTGTCTCCCGCTTCGCTGCGGAGGTAGGAGAGTGTGCTGGACGACGGATCGATCCGCCGCCGCGTTGGCCCTGATCGCTTGCACGGTAGCCGCGTTCTCGAATGGGGCATGCAGTGCCGGCGGCGACACATCGGCGCTCAGGGCAACGCGCGAACTAGGAGAACCTGGAGCTCAGGGTCACACGGTCGACCTCGAGCTAGAGGCTGTGTACGGTGCTAGTGAGGTCGCGGGGCCCGCGATTCTTGACAAGATTCTCGACGTGGCGGTTGGGCCCGATGGCGCGGTCTACGTCCTGGAGATGGATGGTCGCGTCGTTGCTTTCGATTCCGACACAGTCGTCCGTTGGCAGGTCGCGGAGACTGGGCAGGGCCCCGGCGCCCTCGACGATGCGGGAGGAGCCGCGCTTAGGAGCGATGTGCCCGAATTGGTCGTCCTGAACCAATCGGGAACGCGTCTCGATCGGTGGAATGTCGACGGCGCCTATGTGGACGCGTGTCGGCTCTCCGACGCACGGCTAGTAGCCACGGAGCTTCTTGGATCAATCGACGGCGACGTTGTCCTGGGCCGTCCCCTGAACGGGAGGATAGGCTACCGGATAGCCATCGTGGATCCCGAGCACTGTGACCTCGTGAGTTCGTGGTCCGTCGATCTGGGCGGCGGCCTGAGGCTCCCGAGTGATCGGATCAATCTCGGCGTTGCCGCTGCCGTCACCGGCGGCGGAATTTCCTTCGGAAGTTTGACCGACTTGGAAGTCCGGTTCTATACGCCGCAAGGAGAGCTCTTCCGCCATGTGAGGAGTTCGGATTCGCGCCTCGTCGGCGTCGGGCTGGACTGGGAGAACCAGTCGGTCACGACGTTCGGCGCGGTGAGCGCCCCTGTTCCAATCTCGGCAGGGCGCTGGCTCTTTGCGGTCCGGCACCCCCTCGGTGTCACGGACCCGAGCGAGACCGCGCGTGAGTGGAGAGTCCGCGGCCGGCGGACACTCGAATGGGCGCGCGAAGTGTTCGTGATCGACCAGGAAGGAACCCTAGCGGGCCATCTCAGCTTGTCCCCGGAGCAGGCCGCAACCTTCGGTTGGCCACGTTACGGAGATGGATCCGGTCGCGTCTACACGGAACGGCTGGAACCAGTGCCGCAAGTCGCACGCTACAAAGTGCGTCTAGTCCCGCGATGACGAGGACAGTTCAACGCCAAAGAACAGTCGGACCAGAGCCGACCTCGCAAGGTGTCTGCCAGCAGGAATCGTGGAAACAACGTCGTTCGCTTCGATCCCATCTCTGGGCTCGCTCGCACGGCCGTAAGGAGGTGCATAGGCGCCTCCCGCGAGGCCCTTTCTCCTGGCCTCTTGATCGACGCGTCGCTCACACGAGCGGCCTGTGAGTGGCGGGTCGTGACGAAATCCCGCTCTCATGTCGGCACGGATGATGTGGCCCTGCCAGCACGCGACGACCGCTCGAGTGACACGCTGGTGCGGCGAATCGACCTCCTGGAATCTCAGCTTTCCCACAAGGGGGCCTTTGACAGAGACCACCGCCTTTCTCGCTTGCGCAGACAAATGCTGTCACAACCGTCAACCAAGTGGAGTATTCGCCGCGCCTCGGAGGTTGCGGGGGTTAGCGAAGCGTACTTCTCTAGTTTCTTCGCGGCGGCGACTGGTCTGAGATTCTCCCACTGGCTGGCGGCGTGGAGAGTCATTCATGCTGCCCGCGCGCTCGAAGAGCACGATCTAGGCAACATCGAATTGGCGGAGATCTCTGGGTTCGGATCCAGCAGAACGCTCGAGAGGCAGTTCAAGCGCTTCTTGGGGGTGTCGCCGGGCACGATGCGCGCGCAGTTCAAGGACGTTAGTAGGATCAAGATCGGACCACAGACCGGAGGCCGAGAAACACGCTTTCGCGAGCGCGCGTGCCCGGAATGTGGCGGCAGGTAGTGCCGGCCAGCCGCTCGATTCCGGCAACCGTGCCTCTGCTGCTCGTGGGGGGGGTGGTCGCTGTCCCCGCAGGGTGTCAGGTAGCGACCACGTCCGTACAGCCCGGCCCCGCGCACTATGAGATTGAGGCAACGTACGGCGCCGATTCGAGTTTGCCAGAGGAACTTCTCGGGCTCGTCATAGACTTCGATGTCGATGATCTGAAACGCGTATTTGTCCTCGAGGCGCGGCCTCCCCGAATAGTCGCGTTCGAAAGCACCGGCCAACTGCTCTGGGAAAGCGGCGAACTAGGTGACGGCCCGGGGGACCTGCAGGACCCACAGGCGTTGTTGGCGATCAACCGGAGCGAGTTGCTCATCGTGAACGCGGACGGCACCCGGATCGACACGTGGACTACGGACGGGGACTTCGTCTCGACGATCGATCTAGTCGCGCTCGACTTTCTGCGGCCTGAACTCGCTGGTCACACGCTCGAAGGACGCGTGGTAATGGCGCGACCGGTCGCAGGCATCGTGGGAGTTGATGTCATCGTTCTTGAACGACTGTCCTCTGGGTGGGGGGCTCGAGAACGGTTTGAAGTCGAAGCTTCTCCGCCCCTGACTTTGCCTCCCCAGCTGTCGTGGACTCTAGAAGTACTCACTTGTGGCCGCCGATGCATCTCGGTAGGCAATCAAGGCTCGTATCAGGCCCGCCTCTTTGATCACGCCGGGTGGGCCAGTTCCAAGATGGCGCGAGTTGAACCGCAACTCCAGGCTCCCGTCTTCTACCATACGGCCGGGTCTAGCGGAATCTCAGCGCTCGGAGGCGTCTCCGCTCCCCGGAATCTAGGTGACGGGCACTGGCTTGTAGTCGCGAGTTGGCCCACGAACGGTCGAGAGGAACTAGTCGGGGGCATCGAATCTCAGCCGGAGTCGTTCCGACGACGCTTGGCGAGCCTCGACTACGCGGGCAGTCTCGACATCTTCGACAATTCCGGCCTTCTGATCTATCAAAACCACTTCGACGGTCGCGTGCCGCCCATCGGAGAGCTCGGACCCGCGTTCGAAGACGGCACGCTGTACGGACTCGTCTCGGAGCCCTTTCCCCAAATCCGACGTTACGGTGTGGCTGAACTTCGCAGGAGACTGGCCCGCCCCGACGCTAAGCACTAGGCGTTCCGTTCTCTTCGTTCCGTGAACGTCGAACCAGGGATCTCCTCATAGAGGAAGGCAACGGGTCGGCTCCAACGAGTCTCCATGATGGAACCTGGCGACACGCTTCGACGCGCGACCGACAAATGCCCAGAGCCGTCCTGCGCGAATACTCTGATTCAGGTGTGAGAGGTTCCATGCCCCAGAATCCGTCGCCGACTTCCAACTACTTGTCGCGACGACCTTGCGCCGGCCAACTAACCTGTCTGGGATGTGTTGGGATGTGACTGACGCTAGCCGTAGCACTGCGCCAAGATCATCACGATGGAACCGAGTGGCCGCATGGCCGCCAAGCAGAGGGAGAAGCCGTTGAGACGCTTTCGATTCGGAACGATGGTCTGGCTATTCGGCATCGCTGCCTTCGCGATGATCCAGTTGATGGCTGCTCCCGCGCAGGCACAGTCGCAGTACTGCTTCAACAACTGCGGGAATTGCGTCGGCTGCTGCGCGGACGAATACGCGCAATGTGCTGGCCAGGTGTACGGCGAATGCCCGCACTTCTGCGATCAGGACTTCATACTCTGTATCGCCATGTGCGGAATAGCCATGGGAGATTGCGACGTGGATCCGGGCACGTGCGAGCGGTCCCCGCTGGGCGTATAGCTCGCCGAACGGCCGTTGACGAACCGGAGCTAGGCATGCAAGCGGAACGCACGTCGCGAACCAGTCTCGCTGGTAGATTCCTGATCGTGAGTTCGATTGTCGTGGTCAGTGCGGTAGTGGTCGCGCTGGTCGACCAGAACCGACAACTCAAGGCCGCTCTCGGGAGTTCAGGATCGCCACAGGCGCCCACGACCATCTCGTACGAGGCCGGTGACGAGCTGCCCAACATAGAGCTGGTGGGAATCACAGAGCCCGAATCGTCCGCTGGGCCACGCCTTCTGCGAGATGTGGTCGGCGGAGCGGGCGTAGCGGCCTTTATGACGACGACCTGCCCGTACTGCGAGGAGGCGATTCCTAACTGGCAGCGGCTTGCGGAGGAAGTTCGCGCGGATGGTTACAGGTTCGTGGCGATATCCCTCAGCATGCCAGATGTAACCGCTAGCTACGTTCGTGAACACGGCATTCGATACCCCGTTTGGGCGATCAACAGTCGATTTGCCTACGACAAGCTTCAGCTACGAGCGGTCCCGGCAACCCTATTGCTGGGCGAAGGGGCTTCCATCTTGGAGATAATGTACGGCGAGCTACTCGGCGGAGACATTCGCGAACTCCGGGAGCGCCTGCTCGCAGTCGCGCCGAAGTGAGCGAGCACAGCGTCCCACTCAGCGACGGGCCGATCGGCGTCAGGGTATTGGCGGCGCTGACATCAACGACCCTCCTGATGGCGGCGTGTGCGACGGGGCCGGAGATCCCGAGACCAGAGCCGCTCACTTATGAGCTGGAACGAATGTGGTCGGTTGGATGCACAGAATGCGATGGTCCTGCCCAATTCGGACGTCTAATAGACCTAGAGCTTGATCCCAGAGGTACGGTTCTCGCGTTGGACGCTAGAACTCCCTTCGTCCGTCGCATCACGGCTGATGGGAGCGCCGTTCAGGCCTTCGTTCACGATGGACAAGGCCCCGGAGAGGTCGAGTCCCCGCGGCTGGCCTTCAACACGGCCACCGGGGGGTTCGGTGTTGTTGAGTACTTTCGTCGGACGTTGCTACTCTACGATAGTAGGGGCGAGTATCTTCGGACAATAGCTCTTGAAACTGGCCGAATCGTAACGGCCGACTACGCGCACGCGACATCGACGCTGCACGTCCTTCATGTGCCCATTCTAGAACGCGATGCGCCCTTTATCCTGACGGCGGTCGGACTGGCACCGGGGGCCAAACCGGTTCGCGAGTTCTCGCAGTCACGTACTCGCGGAGTGGCGGCGCCAAGTTACTTCGTGTCGTTCGCGCGGGATTCAAACGGACGGGTGGCAATGGGTTTCGGGGATCGATACGAGATCATCCTCCTTGCCGCGAACGGAACGCCTGCCGGAGAGATACGGCGGTATCTCCCACGACGGCGGCGCCCAGCAGAGGAGGTCGAGCGACAGAGACGGGCAGTCGCAAGCGTCACCGGCACGTCCGGTCGGAACGTGGAGGTTGACCTCTTCTATCGCCACTTCTATTTCGATGCGCTTGACTTCGCGTCGGACGGGAGTTTGTGGGTGCTGAGTGCCCGACGCTACGAGAACGGGACACTGTTTGACGTCTTCGACGCAGACGGTCGGCTCTTGGGGTCGGCCGCGATCGATGGTTACGTGAAGCCCACATGTTCGTGTTTCGCTGTGGCCGGTCACCGGCTGGTGGCTGCAACGACAGGCTCGGACGGAGTTGATCGGGTTAGGGCCTGGCGAATTCCCGATTCACTGCGGTCCCGGACCCCGATCGATGCAGGGGCGAACTCTGGCTGAGTCCGGCGACTCGCGAGTCGACTTTGGTGATGCGACTAGTATCAGTTGGTCGGTTGGATCTGATGTGCATGG
Organism: Acidobacteriota bacterium; assembly: GCA_029263335.1. Classification (GTDB taxonomy): domain Bacteria; phylum Acidobacteriota; class UBA890; order UBA890; family WLXD01; genus WLXD01. The sequence continues at coordinate 8,385 of JAJCXS010000263.1, forward strand.
AGCACGTCGAGTTCAGCGGCCGGTTCGGAGGGCGGGCTACTCGGTTCTTCTGGCACACCGCGTCGACAGCCGTGATGCGCTTCCGCGGTCGGCCGAATCTAGCACTCCGCGTCACCGCCTCAACAGCTTTCGCACATGTGGATGCTGCACACCCAAGCGAGGATAGCATGTTCAATATCAAGTACGCCGGATTGTTTATCTATTTCGGAATCGCTCTCGTGGCACTGTTCAACGCGGCGACCGCGATCAAGACTCGCTCGTGGACCGGATTCGGGCGCGACCTGCAGGGCTATCCCGCCTTGATCGCCGGTGGGGTCTTTCTATTGGTGGGTGTGACTGCGCTAGTACAGCTTGGGCGTCTCGTACAGGTGGCGTTCACCGGCTAGCTCGTTTGGGGTTACCTCACTTTGGTGGACACCTGAACGCTTGGATCCAAGGGGCTGTGCGGATCGCGAAGCGATCTGCATGGTCACGGCAGTTTCCACCACCGTCGCCGGGTCTGATCCATGCCTCCGCTCGTACTGGATCGGTGAGATACCGCCGAGCGCGGGGTGGCGTCAACGTGGGTTGTAGAAGCCTTCGATGAGCTCGAAGATCGCCATCCGCGCCTCCGCATGGGTGCGGAACGTGTTGCGCCACAGCAGCTCCGTCTCGAGCGTCGCGAAGAAGCTCTCGGCCATCGCGTTGTCGTGCGCATCGCCGACTGAGCCGATCGAGGGCCCTACGCCGAGCTGTTTGCATCGCTTCCCGAACTGGATCGAGGTGTACTGCGTTCCCTGGTCGCTGTGGTGGATCACCTGGTCGGGACGACGCTGCCAGATAGCCATGTTGAGCGCCTCGAGCAGCAACTCTGTGCGCAGGTGGTTGGCCATCGACCAACCCACCACGCGGCGGGAGTAGGCATCCAGAACGATGGCCAGGTACAAGAACCCCGCCCAGGTTGAGACATACGTGATGTCCGAGACCCACAGCTGGTTGGCAGCCTCCGCGCGGAAGTTTCGCTTCACGAGATCCGGTACAACCCGGGCATCATTGCCACGGCGCGTCGTCCGAGAGCGTCGCCGTCGGCTCACGCCTTCCAGTCGTGCCTGCTTCATCAGCTTCGCCACACGGCGCCGAGAGATCCGCACTCCGGCTTCGGCCAGCTCGGCGTGCACGCGCGGAGAACCGTTCGTGACACGGCTCTCGGTGTGGATCGTCTCGATCCGGGCACGCAGGCGCGCATCTTCGCGCGCCCATGGACTCAGCGGCCGTTGGCGCCACGCGTAGTACCCGCTGGTGGAGATCTCCAGCACGCGGCACATCGTGGCAACCGGGTAGTGTACCTGGTGCTCGCTCACGAACTCGAACGCTTCTTGGGCACCGAGTCCGTCTCCTGTGCGAACCAGGCCGCGGCTTTTGCGAGGATTTCTCGCTCTACCTAGAGCTGACGGTTCTCTCGACGTAGGCGCCGGATTTCCTCGCGCTCCTTGGTGCTCAGCCTCTCAGCTGTGTGCCCATCGTCGCGGTCCGCCTGCTTGATCCACTGATGGATCGTCCAGTACGACGGCTCGAACTCCTGAGCCAGTTCGTAGGCGCTGCGGCCGGCTCTCGCCAGCTCGATGATCTGTTGCCGATATTCCGGCGGATACGGTTTCGTTCTTGCCATGGTGGACATCCTCCACCCCAAGCTCGAGACCGTCCACGTAACCGAGGCAACTCCACCCTTGGAGATGGATTGGAGTTTGACTCGGCTATGTGCAGCTCCGCATAGCCGAGTCAACTCCAGGGGTTCTCCATGGCTGCACCCTACCAGCGTCTCGGTTGAGCTGATAGGACCCGAGACAGGAGTTGCAGCCGGGCAGCGCCTAGATCGCGAACCGACACGCCTTCACTGTCACATGGTTTGGCGCGCTGTCGTACCATTGCGAGCACGTATCGCCGCTGGTCGAGCAGCTTTGCGCCGGGCCGCCACACGAGAGGATGTAGCCTGGACAATCTACTTCACAATTACCGCCCTGCGCCTGAGCCGTTGGCGCCGAGAGGAGCACGAAGCTGCTCGCAACAAGACAAAGACACGCGATCGGTACGTATAGCGCCTCGCGGAAACGGGTGCGTAATCGGTTCATTTCGGGACCCTCAATGTTGGGGCGGGCGTGTCAGTTCACATGATCCCCACCGCCTGCCGGGACAATATGGACACCAGGTTAGCCCGGCAGACAGCGTCGCCGCGCGTCGTCGCGGAAGAGATTCGCGACACTATTCGACACCCCGCGCAGAAGCCCGCAGTAGCGTCCGCGACGTGGCGCGTGAAGGAGTAGTAGGGGGGCATTGGGAACTCGTGTGAGACGCGGAGCGTTTTTCACAGTTTCCGCGTTGGGCGGCATGTTTGAAGAAAGATGGCCACTGATCCAGTCTTGGGTGGCACCAGAGGATCTTCTGACAAGCATAACGACCACTGACCAAGCCCAAGATGCTCGCTACCAAGTGGGCTCGTAGAGGCTGGCGGAACACGGAGGCCAGCTCCGCGAGGAGTAGCAACTGGAGTTACCTCACTTTGGTGGACACCTGAACGCTTGGAGTTTGGGTACTCGTAGTAGTAGTGAAGTGGGAACTCGTGGGAGCCGCAGGGCGGCTTCCAAGGGGCTGTGCGGATCGCGCAGCGATCTGCATGGTCACGGCAGTTTCCACGTCCGTGACCGGCTCTGATCCATGCCTCCGTTCGTACTGGATCGGGGAGATGCCGCCGAGCGCGGAGTGGCGTCGACGTGGGTTGTAGAAGCCTTCGATGAACTCGAAGATCGCCATCCGCGCCTCCGCATGGGTGCGGAACGTGTTGCGCCACAGCAGTTCTGTCTCCAACGTTGCGAAGAAGCTCTCGGCCATGGCGTTGTCGTAGGCATCGCCGACGGAGCCCGTCGAGGGACGCACCCCGAGCTGCTTGCATCGCTTCCCGAACTGGATCGATGTGTATTGCGTTCCCTGATCGGAGTGATGGATTACGTCCCCCGGCTGCCTTTGCCAGATGGCCATGTTGAGCGCCTCGAGCACCAACTCTGTGCGCAGATGGTTAGCCATCGACCAACCGACCACGCGGCGGGAGTACGCATCCAGAACGATGGCCAGGTACAAGAACCCCGCCCAGGTTGAGACATAAGTGATGTCCGAGACCCACAGCTGGTTGGCAACCTCCGCGCGGAAGTTCCGTTTCACGAGGTCCGGTACAACCTGGGCATCATTGCCGCGGCGCGTCGTCCGAGAGCGTCGCCGTCGGCTCACCCCTTCCAGTCGTGCCTGCTTCATCAGCCTTGCCACACGGCGCCGAGAGATCCGCACTCCGCCCTCGGCCAGCTCGGCGTGCACGCGCGGAGAGCCGTACGTGCCACGGCTCTCGGTGTGGATCGTCTCGATCCGGGCACGCAAGCGCGCATCTTCGCGCGCTCGTCGGCTCAGCGGCCGTTGGCGCCACGCGTAGTACCCGCTGGTGGAGATCTCCAGCACGCGGCACATCGTGGCAACCGGGTAGTGGACCTGGTGTTCGCTCACGAACTCGAACCCTTCTTGGGCACCGAGTCGGTCTCCTGTGCGAACCAGGCCGCGGCTTTTGCGAGGATCTCTCGCTCGACCTTGAGTTGACGGTTCTCTCGACGCAGGCGCCGGAGTTCCTCGCGCTCCTTGGTGCTCAGCCCCTCAGCTGTGTGCCCGTCGTCGCGGTCCGCCTGCTTGACCCATTGATGGATCGTCCAGTACGACGGTTCGAACTCCTGGGACAGTTCGTAGGCGCTGCGGCCGGCCCTCGCCAGCTCGATGATCTGTTGCCGATACTACGGCGGATACGGTTTCGTTCTTGCCATGGTGGACATCCTCCACCCCAAGCTCTAGACCGTCCACGTAACTGAGGCAACTCCAGCCTATGGCTTTGGCGACCTCGAGGGGGCTGCGGAGGGGTTCGGCCGCGCGGCCGAGGCAGCGCCGACGGTGGGGGACCCATTCTTTGGGTTGGCGTTGACCTACGAGGCGCTCGGAGAATGGGAGGACGCTGCGGTTGCCTACGAGTCCGCGCTCTGGTCGCGGCCAGGTTCGCCGGTCTTCCATGCAGGCTTGGGCGCTGCTCTTCAGCACTCCGGAGACACGGCCCGGGCCGCCTTGCACCTGGTGCGTGCGATCCGAGGGGGGATGTCGGGGGAGCAACTACGCGTAGGGCCGTTGGATGCCGTGGCCTCCACCGAGCAATCCCGGCGGCTGGCCGGCGTTCCGGTGCTTCACTGGCGGAGACCCAACGTGGCTAGCCTTGAATCGCAGGTAGCAGTTCGTGGAGCGGTTCTCGCCATAGGTCGGTTGCTGGACACTTCGCCGGAAGTGGTGCTGACGGAATGGCCAATCCAGGGCGTCCGGTCGCTGCACCTGCGCGTTGAATCTGTCGACGGAGCCGGGAATCGTGCCGAGACGGAACTCGAGCTGTACGACGTGACCGGCAAGCGTGTCGCGACTTGGCCGGTGCAGTTTGATGACCTGCGGGATGCAGATGAGGTGGCGCGTCTGGCGCGGGACGTGGTGACACGACTCCTTCGGCACGTGTCCGACGGAGAGTTGTGATCAATTGTCCACCTTCGGATACCGCGAACGGGTACTGTGCCTGACGACGGCTGATCGGGCTCGGCGTCGGTTCTCAGTCCGTTTAACGCCGCGCACCCCTCGAGCCTTCATTCTAGGGCTCTTCTTTGCCGTCACATCTTTCGTGGCCTGGCCGCAGGAGCGCCAGGGACCATTTCGTTCGACCGCGGGGGCCGTGACCATCGGCGTAGGCGTTGTTGATGGAGACGGCCGACTCGTGGCCGGCCCGGGCCCTGACAGCTTCTCCGTCCGTGTCGGAGGATCGCTCCGAGAGATCATCGACGTTCGCGAGATCGGCACCCCGCGCACGAGCGACGAGGTGGGGCGGGACTTTGTCCTTCTGTTCGACCTCTGGACAGGGTTCCCGCGTCGTGGAAGAACGATCTCGCGACTCGTATCTGGTCACTTTTGCCACGGTTCCCGGCGACTCCGGGCTGCTGGCTGTCGATGTCCAGGTGAACGGTCCGGGCGTGAGCTTGTCGTGGGCCCCGCTGGAGATCTCAGTCCTGGCCCCGACTCGTTGACCCATCGCAAGATCTTGCTTCGTCGAGCTCGCCCCAGAGCCGTACTAGAACGCGCGTGGACTGCTGTAACTGGCTGATCGGCACGGGCTCTACGTGGGAGTAGCGTCGCGCACGGCCCCGCTCAGTGCTGCTCGGGCGTAAACAGGACCTCGAAACTGTCGATGAGGCGGCCCTCGTCGTCGGAGCCGGCCGTGATCGCCATCAACTCGCCAGCGTCCGTCAGGCGGTATGTGATTCGGCGCGGGGAGTCTTGGTCGGGAACGTCGCTGTGGAAGACGGCTTCGCGATCGGATGCACTTAGCAGCGTGAACTCGAGCGGCCGATCTTCTTCCCAGGTCGAGTAGTCAGGTCGGAAGTGCTTGAAACGCATCACCACGCGCTCCGCCTCCTGGGAGATCATCAAGTACTCGACGAGAGAAACCCCATCGTCTTGAACAAGCCGGAAGATGCCCAGCATCGTTCCTCCGGCTGCCGGAGTCCAATGCTCCTCAAAGCTCCCCCCGAGACCCTTGCCGTACCAGGAGCCGGCAAGCCAGTCGACGTCGCTGAGAACGGGCGTTGGTGTACCCATGCCGAGGCTGTACGCAGGGCAGGTGAGGAGGGCTGCAAGGGCGATGATCGCGGTTGCCGTCTTTCCGTACATGGCCGTCTCCTGAAGGGTCGGCGGCGAGGGTCAGCCCTGCTGTGAGAGGTCCTGGTAGAACATGAGCTTGTTGCCGTCCAGGTCGTAGAAGGTCGCGAGTCGAACCATGCCCGGAATGGTTAGCGTGTCGCCGTCGAACGCGATGCCGCGTGCCTCGAGCGTCGTTCGTGCAGCGTCGACGTCGGACACGCCAAAGGTCAGAGTGGCGCCACCTTGTACGGCCGGCTGTTCGACCTGCGAGAGACCGACGCTGACCTTCTCCACAGGGGAGCGCAGCTCGCACCAGCCGATATCGTCGACGCGAAAGAGAGGCTCGAAGCCCAGCGTGTCTTTGTACCAGGCGATGGCACGGTCGAGATCGCTGCACTCGAGGGCGCACGTGAGTCCGCCGTCGAAACTGATGTCGGTGGTCATGGGTCTGAGTTCCTTTTGGAGAGGTGCGGAGATTTGACGACTGAAAGTATAGTACCTATACTTGCGTGTCAATGATGGCGAACGACCTTCCCCCCACATCTGCCAGCGGCTTACCGATGCTCTTCAAACATCGGTGGACGATCCCCGTTCTGGCGGCTCTCGATGAGCTCGACGGTGGTGCGAAGTTCGTCACGTTGCAGAGGCGGCTCGGAGTAAGTCGTGACTCACTGCAACGAACGCTGACCACCCTGGTTGATACGGGACTGGTGGGCCGCAATCCGGGCTACGGACATCCGATGAGGCCCGAATACACGCTGACGACACGGGGATCCCGGCTGGCACCAGCATGCGCTGCTCTCCTAGAAGGGCTCCGCGACCTGGGTGTCGAGGACATCGGCCTCAGGAAATGGTCCCTGCCGCTGACCTACTCGCTGGCGCAGGGGTCCGGACGCTTCAACCGATTGTGCGACGATCTAGACGTGACCCCTCGGGCCCTGGCGCAGGCACTCAAAGAGCTGCAGCACGCCGGCCTCGTCGAGCGCCTACTGGTAGAAGACAGCCCGCCGCGGACGGAATACCGTCTCACGGGCAAGGGAAAGCGCCTGACGCCGCTGATATCCGCCTTGGCGCGCGAGTACATCGCGACCTGACTCAACTGTCGCCACCCAAGCGATTCTGCGCGAGAGCACCGAGTCCATCACTGGCCCTGGACCCATACCGGCAGCTCCGCAGTTGCCCGCGTGCCCGCCACGAGATCGTGGACGGTCATCTGGATCGTGTGGAATGACGAGGTCAGCGTGTGGGGCAGTTCGACGCCTGCTAGCACCTGGATGGCGCCGGTGGCCGGGTCGCGGTCTTGCTCGATCACCCGTGCGCGTTCTACCGCCACCACGTTGCCCGTGGGGTCGAGTAGTCTGATCTTGACCTCCCAGGTTGGCTGCAGCGTAGATGGGTTGAGGGCGAATCCGTGCATCTGGGAGTAGAACTGCACGACGTCTCCCGGGGCCGCCGTGGCGATCGCCGCCGGGGTGAGCTCGAAGTCGCCGAGCGCGAAGGGGAACGCCACCGGGCCGTCTTTCTTGTGCTCCGGAGGGTTGTCTGGGTCGAAGCCTCGAAGCATGAGACCGGGGTGCTGCCAGTCGATCGCCACCGGCCCGTCGATGAATAGCCCTGCACGTGACCGGTGCGGCACGGGCACATCGTCGGTGCGCGCGCTGATCAGGCCGACCTCCGCATCGCGGATAATCGTGCGCACCTGGTTGAGCCCGGGACCCGACCACATCAGGTTGTAGTAGTGGAAGGGCAGCCCCGCGCTGCTGCTGTTTCGCATTCGCGCGAGATCGAGGATCACCTGGCCGTCCGCCAAGTCCATCATCGTGCCCGAGCTGTTTAGCAGGTAGCTGAACATCTCGAGCTCGACCGTGTCATCGTTGCCGGCCCCCGCTAGCGCTTCGAGTTGTTCCCATGGCACCTCCACGATCACCGCCACTCGGCTGATGTCGTTCTCGCCCGCGAACGGGGTCACGGCGGTCTCGAACGCCAGTGAGCTATCCACCAACCCCTTGCTGATGAACTCGGCTAGCTGCGCCTGTTGCTGCATGGGCGACATGGTCTCGAACTTGCCCGGCACGGTCAGCCGCGAAGCGGCCGAGGTCACGACCGCGGCGTCGCGCCGGACGCTAACGTCGATGTCGAAGCTATCCGGGTCCTCGGGGCGGCGGGGTACGGCCAGCACGTAGTAATTGCGGGCAGCACGCTCGATGTCGCTCAGCCCGCTCACGATCTTGTTGGTGTTCCAGACGACCGAGCCACCGGTCCCATCGGCCCATATCGTCAGCGAGTTTCGTCCTGACCTGGTCCTTGCGCCCAGGAGCGAGGGCCTGAAGTTCCCCGGGTCACTGCCCCGGTCGCGTCCACCGGCGAGGCCTGACACGTCGATCATATGCAGCAATGCGTCCGCTTCCCTCAGGTCCCCGACGGCATCGTCGATCGCGTCGCGCACGTCGGCGCTGCCAAAGCGCTCCTCCGACCCAATCGAAGCGAGGCCTTCGCCAGGGTTCGTCTGGATCCGATTGGAATCGGCCGCTAGCTCATCGAGAGACTTGCCCACGAGCACTCGGTCCTCGAACCCCTCGGTGAAGAACAGCACATGCTTGCGCCCGCGGATGACTTGCATCAGTTCGCCTAGCTGTTGGAGCTGGCTCGCGTAGCGAGCGACGAAGTTGGTGTATTGGGCGAACTCGGACCGTTTCACCATTCCTATGATCTCCTCGATCGCAACATCGGCCTCGGTCTTGCCACCCGAGGCATCGCCCGCCCCGGCCGCCCCCTCCATAAGATCGGCGATGAAGCCGGCGCGGTCGATGTTGCGAGTGGCCTGGGTCAGTCCGAGCCCGTCGATCGCGGTCCGGATCTGCACGCGGTCGCGCGTCAGGGGCACGATCGTGCGAACACCTTCGACCACGTTGTAGGTGACGACACTGACGAGGTCCTCGGGCAGCACGCTCTCGTCGAGAAACGCCAACGCGGCCTTGCGCGCCTCGAGAACACCGCGCGGGGAGTTGAACGCGGCATCGAACAGCATGACCCACTGACGCCAGGCCGCCGCGGGCAACGAGGAGTAGGGGAGCGGCCCGCCGTCCCTGGTGCCCCGGGGCGCGCGATTGACCTCGTAGGCGAGGACAAGCTCCCGCGGCTCACCGTCGACCCGAACCTCGAAGTCCTGAGTCACCAGCCCGGGAACGAACAGGCCTTCGTCGTCGGCTACGTTCACCTGAAACTGGATCAGTTCCACGTTGCTGCGGAACTGTGGCCGGGGCAGCGACTGTGCCCATCCGACCGTCTTCGGGAGGCATGCCAGCAACACTAGAACCGTAACTCGCGCGCGCCAGGCCATGTGCGTTCCGCTCCTCAGGGGACGAGGTGGATCGTATTCGTCGCGAGTGAACTCAACAACAGGAACCCGGTGATTCCCTGTTTTACGGGATGCGCGGCCCCGTGTCGTAGATTTCCTCCTGATGCGGTCTTACTAGGCAGGACGCGGACCGAGGCTGACGGTCGTCCCTACGCAGGAGGGCGAGATGAGTTCACGAGACAGGTGGGGGGGGCTTTGTCGCGGGCGGCGGCTCGTCCGGATGAACGCACTTGCCGTTGCCGCCCTGGCAGCCTCGGCATGTTGGGCTCCGGAGTCAGGGACAAGCGTGAGCGGTCCGGGCAGCTGGCGCGGCGAAATCCTGTCGGGCGAGGTGACAACCGTACGTACCTTGGATGGTCTCGCCTGGGACGTGCCATACAGCCTTGACCTCTCGTTCAGCCTGGGTGCGGAAGAAGGCGCCGATGGCCCACTCTTCGGGGCACTGGGCGGGGTGGCCGTTGGTGAATCCAGAATCTACGCCGTCGATAACGAAGCCCAGGTGGTCAGGGTCTACGACCTTGGCGGAAGGTACGTGGGCGATATCGGCGGACCCGGCGAAGGACCCGGAGAGTTTCGATATCCGAAAGGAGTGGGGCTCACCGCCGATGGACGTCTGCTCGTTCAGGACAATTCAGCCCGAGAGATCCACGTGTTCGATGCGAGCGGGCAGTTCCTCGAATCGTGGCGCCGGCCGCTCATCACCAAGATCTGGGACGACCGGTTCCTCGTGACTCCCGAGGGGAAGGCCTTCATCTGGGAACTCCAGAACCCGGGCGAGGCCGACAGTGACGACTGGGCGATGACGCGGTATGGCCAGGACGGGCTCGAGGATCTGACCATCGCGACGCCCGCCTTTGGAGAGAACGAGGATTATGTGCGCTGGGGGCTCGGATGGGACGCTGGCGCAGCTGCTGAGCCGTTCGCCATGATCCGACAGTGGGCGATGACTCCTGATGGAACGCTGGTGGTGGCGCCCGCTGATGAGTACCAGCTGGAAATCCGTCCTCTCGGCGGGGCTGCCTGGCACATAGAGCGCGCTGTTGATCGTGTCGCTGTGCAGCCAGGGGAGTTCGAATGGGCAGTCCGCAACATCGTTCTCGCGGCGCGCGCGCAAAGCCCGGGATGGGAGTGGACCGGCTCGACATCGCCGGATACCAAGCCCTTCGTGAAGAGGGTGTACTGGGGCGGGAGCGGAACGCTCTGGGTTCTTCGCGAGCTGGAGGCTACGAGGGTTGCGGGCTGTGCGACCGCTTCCGAGGACCTGACCCAACGACTCGAACGACCGTGCTGGAAAGCGAACCAGGTATTCGAGGTCTTCGATGCCGACGGCCGTCTGGCGACGGTTGTCCCGTACACCGGCAGGATCCACCAGTTCGTGCCCCCGGTGATCTCGGACGACGCGGTCCTGATGGCAGAGGAAGACGCGAACGGGAACGCGATCCTGTCGTGGTATCGCCTGGTGCCGGGACCGGGTGATGAGGGTCCCGCTCGGCGTTACGAGCGGCTAGACGGCGGTTCGGGGATCAGGTGACGGCCGTCGGGCTGCCGCACTCGTCAGGTGGAGCATGCGGACGAGGCCGGCGAACACCCACGAGCCGACGATGCTCTGGACGAGAACGAGTGCCACATAAACGTACGCTGGCGCCGACGGTGCCCCGGGACTTTGGAGCGCAGCGTAGAGAGCCACGCACGAGATCGTGACCGAGCTGACGAGCAGGTAGGCAGGGTAGATGTCGCGCAGCTCCCATCCAAGGCCTCGCCGGCGGAGGATCACTGGCCCGAAGGCCATCATCGCCAGCAGCGGGAGCGTCTGTAAGTGGCCGTTCGTGGTGAGCTTGGCAACGATGATTATGGCGAGCCCGCCAGCCAAGCCGAGGGCGCATTCTGCGCGGAGGAGAGTCTTCTTTGTCGAGTCCATTGGTAGCTCCGAGTTGAGTGAGCCGCAAGCATCGCGCCAGGTTGCCCCCTCCCGCGCGGCGCGATGCTGGGCGCGTAGAAGGTCGAGGTCGCCCAGCTCTAGCTTGGCGACCTTTCTCGCGTTGTCCGGGGCCATTCCCGCGGCACGCTTGTCAGCGGTCAGTTCCCGGAGGTGCGTTCGCAGTTCCGCTTCGAAGTCGCGGTCAAGCTGCACGCGGTTGAGCCGGCACCATATCTGATGGCCCAGGCGTCGAAAGGCCAGCCAGCTCATCACTGACTTCCAGCCGGGACGAGCGCTGTTTGCATGATCGCCGCAAGGCGCTGCCAGGCATCTGTCTCGCGTGCCAACTGCCTGCTTCCCGGGCCAGTGATCAGGTAGAACTTAGCGCGGCGATTGTTGTCGGAAAGCCCCCACTCGGAACGAATCCAGCCATTCTGTTGGAGGCGCACGAGCGAGGCGTACACGGTGCCGGGGTTTAGCGAGAGCTGATGGGAACTCATCTCCTCCAGCAGCTTCCCAATGCCATATCCGTGCATGCGGCCCTGTGCTGCCAGCGTCTGCAGTACGAGGAGATCGAGGGTGCCGGGCAGTAGGTCGAGCTTGTCCATAGCGCCTCCATTGGTTGGGCCAAAGGTACAGCTACGACCTCTCTTTGGTCAAGCCAAAGATAGGGGATACGGAAATCTGCTGATCCGGGTCTATTCGGGACGCTGGTGGATCCCTCGCACGGCCTCTTCGATCGTGCGGAACGACGCTTCCAGCTCGTCTGCGACCTCGTCGAGGTTCTGGGTGTCGTGTATTCGAAATGAAGTGGTCGCCCACTCGCGGCCCACGGGATCTTCCACGACCAGCTGTCCTTGAACGGCGATCCAGGGGCCGTTCGCGCTCGCTTCGGTGATTCGTATCCTCAGCAGGAGGTCACTGGACTCCAGTGCCCAACCGGTCTGCATGACATCTGACCTCTCGGCGAGGTTTACAACCGCGGCCGTCAATCGAGGTGATGCGAGCATCGCGATGAGGCCCCCGGACGTTTCGGCTTGGACGGCGATCCGCGGGTTAACCGGTGGCTTCGTCAGGTCGACCGGACGGGCCGCTACGAGCTGCAGCTTCTCGATGAGTTCCGCGACTTCCGAACCTCGGTAGTGAGCGCTCAGGGCGCGTTCCCAGGCGACCTCGAAGTTCCCCACTTCGAATTGCGCGTGAGCGACTCGAGCATTCAGATCGGGAAGCCACGGGGCATGTTTGCGGGCCTCCTCGAACGCCGGGAGACTCTCCTCGTGGCGGTACAAGCCAGCGAGAGCGAGAGCCCGGCCGTAGTGCGTGAGCCCAAGCGCCGGTCCTAGCGATACCGCTGTGCCGAACCGCTGTAGCGCCCGCTCGGTCTCTCCTTCCGCCAGTTCTCGAAAACCACGCAGGGCGACATCCATCGCCGCGCCTTCTGACTTGCCCTGACCTGTCACGAGATCCGCTACGGTCAGAACCTCCACGTCGTTGCGATCGACACGGACCTCGATTTCCGATTCCTGGATGAGAGCAGTTGCGTTCTCAGGGTCGGTGGTTGGCACGAAGCCGAGGACGTAATGCCCACGCAGCGCCTGCCCTAGACGTTCCATACCTTGAATAGCGGTGCGTTGTCCTCGTAGTTGCGTCTGGACGTACTTTCCGGTGTGCCTCTCGAACCTGCCCTTGATGGCCCGAAGGACGATTCCGCCCGTGTACTTGGCCAGGGTCTGGAGCGGGCCCACGTACGCGTCGTTTGCGTTCGCCAACCGCTGTCTCGTGCGGACGCTCGCGGTGGCGCGAGGCTGCATGGGACCTACGGCGAGTGCGAAGACCGGGATGCCGCTGCCCCAGGCGCTTAGCAGCACGTCCTCCAGGCGTGCCTGGCTCGCGGTGTCTCGCTCGTCGGTCACCATCACCACGGCGCGGCGGACTTCTTCGCCTTGCTGTTGCGGTCGGGTAACTACGCAGCTGCCCTGCGCGGGCATCGACGGCGTGATTCGGGCCGCGGGCGACCGAAAGCGCATCAGCTGGGCGAAGTCTAGCGGCGAGGTGATTGTCACCGATGCGCCCGATCGTGCTCTCAGGGCCGTGAATGCAGCGATAAGGGAGTCGTATGCAGCCTCACTCGGTCCGACCTGGGGTATCTGGTCGATCGTGTTCCTGAGTTGTGGATCTGAAGGATGCCCCCAAATGCCCTGGGCCACGCGCTCACGGAATGGGAGAAGGAGCACGCAACTCGATGGGTGAAGTTCGTCCAGAAGCGTATGGAAGACATCCCGTGACGACCATTTCATCATGCTCCCGCTGGCATCCATGGCAATGGCCACTTCGAGGGGTCCGTTCTCAGGACCGAAGAACACCGACAAGGGGCGTTCTTGACCGTCCTGCAGAACGACGAAGTCCGACGGGTCCAGGTCCGTAACCGGACCGCCGTCCCTCGCGAACACCGCCACTTGAAGGCGGACGATCTCCGCTGTGGAGCGGAACGTCGGCCGATCCTGCATCCCCTGCGCAGTGGTGCTGTGCAGAAGAAGGGCCGCGGCAAGCAGACACGTCCTGTGCCGCTGGCGCTGCCCTGCGCGGGGGCGCCCCGCTTTCATGGGGGATGGGGTCTCGTCGGCGAGTCCCCAGACGACGAAACCACTGGCGACGCTCAGAAGCGACACGATGGCCGTGATGGCCCAGTTGGATAACAACGGCCGGCCACTAGTCTCGTCTGCCGCCGGCTCCCTACCGTTCACCAGATTACTCAGTTTGCGCGAAGGACCCTCCCACGGCGAGAAGCCGCGGCCATCCTCAGTCGGGGACGATCAAGCGATACAGCTGTAGAAACGAGTTGCCGTCGCGCCCTTTCATGTGAATGAGCACGAGGTCCCGGCGAACTACCGGATGCGGGATCAGCTGTGCGCCGACGGGCAGGGCCACGGTTCCAACGTACGTTCCGTCCACGCGGAAAGCGTCCATAGAGTACGTATCTTCCCAACACGGCGACTCCCTGAATTCGTCCACCGTGTCCGCCGCATCGTTGCAGGCCGACCAACGCTTTCCCCTGCCAGCTCGAATCACCCAGAAACGACCGCGATCGTCCGCAGCGATACCGGCGAAGAAGGGCTTGCGCAATGGGAACGCGTCCCTGTTCGGTAGCCAACCCGACGCTGCAGTCCCCCGTTTGATCGCCGCCGCGACCCTTCCGCGATGCCAGTTGCCCTCGCCGAAGGCGATGGCCGATGCCTGTCCGCGAAGTTCAAGGTGGGCGCTTTGCAGCGTCCCGCCGTAGTGCAGGTCGATCAGCGGATCGTTCGCGATCCCGATCGCGATGCTGCCTGAGGGCGCCACCGCCCAGTGGGCCCGTGGGAAGAACGGCGCATCTATTAGGACCGTGTGTCGTTCGTTTAGCTGCAACTCGACGCGCGTCGCCTCGAAGCCGAGATGCGGTACGGCGCGTGTCTGTAGCTCTCCTCGCAAGTCGCCAGCGTAGGTGACGATAGACCACTTGTTCTGGTACGGACCTGGCCCTAGTCGTTCCATGACCGCTGGCAGCAAGACCGACCCGTCGGCAGCTACCACGAAAGCTACGTTGTCGACCGCCGTCGACCTCGTATCGGTCCGCGTCGATTCCAGGTGCGCTCCATTGGCGTCGAATTCGAGAAAGGACATCCGATCGCGGACCCAGACGTGACCCGCCGAGTCGGTCGTGATCACTCTTGGCGCCCCGTACTCCCCGGGCCCTTCTCCCTGACGTCCGACGAGGCCTGCATGAGTACCCCGAAAGTCAAAAGCATGGACGACCTGGTTGGCCGCAGCACCGTCAAGGGCATAGATACGGGTTGGGCCGACCGACATACTCTTCACGCTATTGAAGAAGTACTCTGGCCGGTTCTCCCCAGGCCCACCGATTGTTGCGATCAACTCCAGAGCGGCACGGGCACCCCACTCCGAGTCAGCCATTGAGCTGCCCGCCGCTACGTCTCCCCAGTCGCCGGCAACGCCGTCTTCCGGAGAGCCGTAGTCCTCGCGCCCCGCGAGCAAGGAGCCGACCGGCTCCGACTCGTCAGCACACGAGGCCATCAGCAAACTAGCAACCAGCAGAAGCCCGGCGAAGCGTTGCGAATCCAAACCACAAGTTGCGACTCCTCGCCAGACTTGATTTGACAATGGAGTTGTCTCACAGATCAGGGGGGTGATTTGGAGCGATGTCCGCGGGCGCCACTGGCCTGCGTCGTCATAAACAGCGGGAGCGGTGTGTTTACGAGATTCGGACGCCGTCTGACCGTGGCGACAGGTGCCCTATCGTCCAATAACGGCTCAATAATGATTAGATGATTGTGAAAGGGACTGTAAACAGTCAAAATTGATCTGTTGTGAAGAACCAACGTGGCACGGATAAGGTCGTTCTCGAGGACTTGGGAACCCGGATAGCCCGGCATCGCCTCAATCGCGACTGGACGCAGCGACGGCTGGGCGACGAAGCCGGCGTGTCGTTGCCGACCGTTTCGCGGCTCGAGCGGGGCGAGTCGACGAGTTTGGTGAACCTCGTCCGTGTGTTGCGCGCGCTAGGTCTGCTGGACAATGTCGCCGATCTGGTTCCGGACATTCCTTTGAGTCCAGTGCAGCAACTTCGCAGCAGCCGGCCGACGAAGCAGCGTGCGTCGCGGCGACGGCAACCCGACAAGGTCACTCGGCCGCGCCCCTGGCAATGGGGTGACTCACAATGACGCTGGCCGAGGTGCGGCTCTGGGGCCGGACGATTGGCGCTGTTTCTTGGGTCCCGGCGCAGAAGCTGGCGTTCTTCGAGTACACGCCTGAGTTCCGCGACAGTACGGTTGAGGTCGCGCCGTTGATGATGCCGTTGGGAGGTCAGATCCACTCGTTCCCCGGACTGGCCCACGAGACATTCCGGGGCCTGCCGGGGATGTTGTCGGACTCGCTTCCCGATCGTTTTGGCAACGCGCTCATCGACGCCTGGCTCGCGCGTCAAGGTAGGGCGAACGACTTCAACCCGGTCGAACGGCTCTGCTACACCGGGGCGCGCGGCATCGGGGCGCTGGAGTTCCGACCTGCCATTGGTCCGGACCCGAATGACGGAGACGGGCTGGAAGTGGGACGCCTGGTCGAACTCGCCGCGATGGTGATCTCAGAACGCCGCGGCGTGGATCGTCGGCTCGATGAGGACGGCCTGGCGGAGATCCTGGGCGTGGGCACTTCCGCCGGTGGCGCGCGCGCCAAAGCCGTGGTGGGGTGGAACCCCGAGACCAACGAGGTGCGGTCCGGCCAGCTTGATCTGCCCGAGGGGTTCGCCCATTGGATCCTCAAGTTCGACGGGGTCAGGGGTAACCGCGATCGTGAGCTCGATGATCCTGCAGGCTA
This sequence comes from Acidobacteriota bacterium, assembly GCA_029263335.1. Taxonomy (GTDB): domain Bacteria; phylum Acidobacteriota; class UBA890; order UBA890; family WLXD01; genus WLXD01. The sequence continues at coordinate 24,761 of JAJCXS010000263.1, forward strand.
CGGGCTCATCGAGTACGCGTACTCCCACATGGCACGCGCCGCCGGCATCGCAATGAGCGAGTGCCGCATTCTCGAGGACGGCCCGCGCCGTCACTTCATGACGCGACGATTCGATCGCACCGACACCGGCGACAAGCTACACATGCAGTCATTGGGAGCGGTGGCGCACTTTGACTACAACCAGCCGGGGGCGGCCTCCTACGAGCAGGCGTTCGAGGTGCTGGCGCGGTTGGAGACGCCAGCTGTCGCGCGCGAGCAGTTGTTCCGGCGCATGGTGTTCAACATCGTGGCGCGCAATCAAGACGACCACGTGAAGAACACCGCCTTCCTGATGGACCGGGCAGGGAACTGGACACTGTCGCCTGCCTACGATGTGGTCTACAGCTACAACCCGACGGGCGCATTCACATCGCGCCACCAGATGAGCGTCAACGGCAAGCGCGATGGGTTCACGGTGTCCGACCTGGTGACGGTCGGCAAGCGGGCCCTGCTGAAGCGTGGCCAGGCCCAAGCGATCCTCGATGAGGTGATTGCGGTGGTCACGCGGTGGCCCGAATTCGCGGCCACCGCCAAGGTCGCCGAAGAGCACGTTCGCGCCGTAGCCGCCGCGCATCGACTGCGATGGCTCGACGCCTGATCTCCAAGCATGGAGGGGAGGTCGTGGCCGGACGGGCGGTGATGGCCTTCAGGACCGTGAGCTACAGCAGGTACAAGTCGAGTCCCACCGCCTCGGCGGCCGTCGCCATCTGACGATCGTAGGTGGCCACCTCAATCTGCTCGCCGTGGTCGCGCAAGAAGAGCGCCGAAGCGAGGTGCAGGGCATCGAGGGTTCTGACGGGTTCGGGGAAAGGGTGACGGGCGCGTTCGAGAACCGTCGGATCAAGTTCCAGCCAGGCGAACCGCGCGAGCATCTGTCGGGCGTAGTCGCCGTGCGAGCGACCGAGGCTGCGTGCGTGCAGCCTGCTCCACATCTCGTACTCGAGGAGGCGACTGGTGACCAGATCGGCCTCCCAGAGATCATCGGGCGGCCTGCGGTCCTCGGCTAGCAAATGAGCAAGGGCGACGGAGGTGTCGACGTAAATCACCGCTGGGCGCGGTCTTCAGACAGCTCGGTGAGAAGCTCGTCGATGGGGGCAACGGGCGCCGATGGCGGCGGCGCGCCAGGCCCGGTCGCAGGCGCCGTGACGATGCCGCGTTCCACCAAGTCCCTGAGCACGAGCGAGCGGCCCTCCTGCCCAAGGGCGTGGACCCCCTGGCGCAGCACCTCAGAGCGGGATACGCCGCGCTCGTTCGCAACGCGGTCGAGTTCGGCGCGCTCCTTGGCAGTGAGATAGGTCTGGATGGGTTCTCGAACGGTTCGTTCCATGCGGTAAATTTACCACGCAGAAATCCAAATTCATAACGCCAAATGCGCCTTAGATCTCATCGAGTTCCTGCGCCAAGTGGACGAGGCGGCGTGGGTCGAGGTTGTCTCCGCTCAGCACGACGGCGATCTCGTCGCCAACATGTGGTGCGAGTCTCCCCGAGAGCAGGGCGCCGATGCCGACGGCGCCACCGCCTTCCAGTACCTGCCGCTCGTGAAGCAGCGCCCAGACCATGGCCTCGGCGATCTCCTCCTCAGATAGCAGGACGATTTCGTCAATGAGGTCGCGGCAGAGAGCGAACGTGTAGCGATTGGGCTCGGGGAGGCCACCCTGGAGGGCGTCGGCCAGGCTCGGCTCCTCCTCGACCTCGACGATTCCGCCGGCGCGGATGCTGTCGTGCATCGCCGGCCCGAGCTGTTGGGACACGCCGATCAGCCGGATGTTCGGCCGCAGCGCTCGCGCGGCTACGCCGATGCCACTGATCAACCCGCCGCCACTGAGTGGCACGATCAGGGTGTCAACGCTCGGGGCCTGCTCCAGAATCTCGAGCGCGATCGTTCCTTGTCCGGCGATCACGCTCGCTTCGTCGAACGGCGAGATGAAACTCAGGCCTCGCTCGGCGGCGAGGTGTAGCGCCCGCTCGGTGGCGACGTCCTGGTCCGGCCCCGCAATCACGACTTCGGCTCCGCGCCGCCGAATTCCGTCGACCTTGGCCTGCGGTACCTGCTCGCTCACACAGATCACCGACGGGATTCCCAGTTGGCCTGCGACGTACGCGAGCGCCTGGCCGTGATTGCCGCTCGACATCGTGATCACACCACGCTGGCGTGCGTCTTCGGGAAGGCTCAGCACGGCATTGGCGGCGCCACGGAGCTTGAAGGCACCGGTAGGTTGAGCCGTTTCCAGTTTCAGCCGTACCGGGCAGCCGACAAGATCGGACAGGGCGTAGGCGGGCTTGAGGGGGGTCTCAACGGCCAATCCGCGAATGCGCTCCTGGGCGGCGCGAATGTCGTCGAGGCTAATCGGTGTCGCAGGCGGGCTTGGAGGGCGCAACAGGGAGGCCTCGTCTTCTGGGGCCAGCTCACGCCGGCATCGTTGGCGTCGTCGCGGTCTTCTCGATCGAGCGGGTAACCAACCGGATTCTGCTGGATCGTAGTACATGAAGATCCTGATATTGCCGCGCTGCGCGACGCGGCGCTGCACTGCTATCAACGGGAGCGATCATGAAGATGGGAAGCGAGACCGTGAGCCCGTGGCGAAGGCGACTGCGCTGGGCGGCAGCCGGCCTGCTCACGCTGGTAGGGCTCCTGCTGATCGGTGCGGTGTTCGGCTCGCCGACGCTCCCGCCCGGGGCTCCGCCGTTGGCGGCTCTCGTGCCGGTCGATAAGGATGCAGCGGGCCTCGCGCTGAGCGGCTACGATCCCGTTGCCTATCATCAGGAGGGTGCGGCTCGGCTCGGCTCGGCGGATGTCTCGTACCGGTGGAACGGTGCCACCTGGCTCTTCGCGAGCGACGCAAACCGACAGATGTTCGTTTCCGACCCGGTTCGTTATGGTCCGTTGTTCGGCGGCCACTGCGCCTTCGCTGCCAGCATGGGGAAGGTCGTTCCATCCGATCCCGAGGTATGGAGCATCGTCGACGGCCGCCTCTTCCTCAACGCGGATATCGTTGCGCGAGGACTCTTTCGCGCCGTTCCCGGTGCCGGGCGGCGAGCCTTCGAGAACTGGCCCGGCGCCAACTAGCCTCCAGGCATCGTCAGGGTGCCGGTGATCGCGGCGAGCACCAGCCACGGCTCGATGATGAGATTGATGGCGGCGTGGAGGATCAACGGCGGCAGCAGGCGCCGTCCTGAGAGGACATAGACGACGCCCAGGACCAGCCCGAGAACGGTCGTGCCTGCCATGGCGAAGAGGCCCGCGCGCCATTCTCCCGAGAGCAGCCCCCAACCGGCGTGGGCCAACCCGAACATGGCAGCGGTGAGGATGACTCTCGGAACGATCTTCCAGCCGCCCCATGCGAGCAGGCTCATGAGCAGGCCGCGAAAGATGATCTCTTCAGCCGCTCCTGCTCCAGGTCCGGCCAGTAGGGAGCCGAGGATGTTGAAGCCGCTCAGCTCCAAAACCTCGATGCCCTCGGGCGCCTGGATGATCAGAGGTAGCGCCCACACCATCCACATCACACCAGCCGCGATCCATCCGGCGCGTCGCGCCCGCTCAGCCAGCGGATGCTCAAACGGCGGCAGGCCGTATCTCCGGAAGACGATCAGCGCGACGGCGATGACGCTCCCCTCAGCAATGAGGGCGCCGGCGATTTTCACGAGGGCAAGACTCCGATCGGGGGCGCCGGCCAGGAGCGCGGCTTCGAAGGAAGCCAGCAGCTGCAGCGTGAGTACGAGTAGCACCGTGAGGCCGATAGCCCCTGCGGCAGTGCGGGCCCGCCGCCTCGGCCCAACGGTGTTCGTGGCGAATGTAGTCATGTGCCGTACTCCCTGTGCGATCGTCGCTCGAGCCATCGATCGCAGTGTGACGCCTCACGTAGCGTGAGGGTCACGGGCGGCTACTCGCAGCGACGGAAAGTCCGTGATCGCCTGGTGGAGACCTGTGATAATGCCTGCGCGGTCGCCGCTTTCGCGCGGCTCGCCGGAACTCATGCGGCCTGGAACAGACCCGAGCACAGTCGGAGTACGGCGCGGACCGCGCTGCTTCGCTGCCAACACGGTGGAAACAGAATGAGATCAAGTGCGCGCACCTTCGTCGTCCGGTCGTTGGTCCCTGGGGCCCTGATGGTTGTCGTCGCGGTGCTCGTGTCGGCCTGTGGCGGTGGCGGCGCCGCGAGCATGGACGATGAGGCGGTGACTTCGGGCTCATGGGCGGAGGCGACCGCGGCGATGGCCGACGGGCGCTTCGACGAGGCGGCGCGGTACTTCGAGCAACGAGTCGAACTCGGCCCCGACCGATTCTTGATTTCGTACAACCTGGGGCTGGCGCTGCACGGCGCGGGCCGTTACTCGGAGGCACTGCAGGCTCATTTTGTGGCGGCGGCTTATAGCCAGAACCGCGGTGCCGCGCTGTTCAACGCGGCCCGTACCTTCGCGCAAATGGGCGACGGTGAGCGTGCTCTGCGCTGGTTGGATCTTGCCGTCGCCAGCGGCTTTGACGATCAGGATGGTGCGCGCAACGAGTCGGACCTGGCCGCGCTCCACGACGATCCACGCTTCGTTCGCATCCTGGCCACCATTCCCGTCGTTGGCGGTCGAGGCATGCCCGCGGACCACCCGGCCTATCGCTCACCCTGGCATGCGAGTTCCGAGCGCATCGAGGTTCGAACGCTGGGTGGCCCGATTCCGGGCCGCACCGGCGGATTGGCATTGGCGCCGAACGGCGACCTGGTCGCGGGCGATTTCGCCAGCACGGTCCATCGAGTGTCGCCCGAGGGGGCGCGCGAAACGCTGCTTGTGGATGTCGAGGGAGCCTCGGGCAACGTCTTCGATCGGGAAGGCAATCTCTACCAGGCACACTTCAGCGGCAACACACTGACGGTCACCACGCCCGGGGGCGAAACGCGGACGCTCATCGGCGAAGGCCTTGCGGGTCCGGTAGGGGTCGTGTTCGACAGCGCTGGCGCGCTCTATGCCGCCAACTGTGACGGCCAGTTCATTTCGAAGTGGACACCCGGGGGAGAGAACGAGAGGTTCTCGTCGGGGCCGTTGTACTACTGCCCCAACGCCCTCGCGGTGGACGATGAAGACAACCTGTACGTGGCCAATTTTCACGATGGCGTGATCGTGAAGGTGACCCCCGATGGTGAGGCCACATTCCTGGCCAACATTCCTGGCGGGGGCGCCAGCTATATCGTCTACCTGGACGGAGTTCTCTACGTCAACGGCAACAAGTCGCTTCGGGTCTATCGTCTGACCTTGGACGGCGAGTTGTCCGTGATCGCCGGAACGGGCGAGCGCGGTGGAACCGACGGACCTGCGCGGCAGGCCACCTTCGCCAAGCCCAACGGCCTCGCCGTGAGCCCCACAGGTGCTTGCCTGTACGTCAACGACAACCGTGGAGACTGGCGCGATGGTGCCAACGAGGAGGGGCTCCTCCAGGAGAGCACGATCCGCGTCATTCATCTCGACCCGGATCGCGCCTGCCAGTGACACGCTCGGGGCGGCGTCCGCCGAACGCTACTCCGCCGATCGCGGGCGGGATCAGCGATTAGGTGTCGCCGATTGTAGCCAGTATCCAAGCACGGAATTCCGACACGCGGGTGTAGTACTCGTAGGCGCCATACAGCCCCTCGGTTCTCGCGCCGCGACGATCCTGGTGGGAGCTTACGCCGACGATGTAGGCCTGGCCATCCTCGAACAGTAGCGCGGGGCCGCCGCTGTCACCGGGGCCGCTGATTCCCTCCAGGGGAAGGGCGCCCGGCGAGTCGGGTGCGTCGAAGGTGAAACGAAGATAGCCGGGCTTGCTGCCGTCCGCACGGTTCTGCGCCGCGCGAAGTCTGGGCGCCTTGTCGATGGCTCCGTCGACCATGCCGGTGTCTCCGGTACCCGCCCAGCCCGTACCCAGGAAAACGATCTGCTTGCCGACCTCGTCGGACTCGCCGTAGAGTCGCGCGGGTTCGATGTCTGGCACGGCCCGATCGAGCTCCAATAGCGCAATGTCGTTGAGCACGGCACGGTCGATCTCGAACTCGGGATGAATCACCCTGCGCTTGATTGCATAGTCGATCCCGTTGACGGTCACGTGGCGACCGACCCGTACGGTACGCGCGACGTGGGCCGCGGTGAGAATCCAGGCACGTCGAATGAAGGTGCCGCAGCCACCGCCGACGGCCGCGAATGAGCCCCCGGATTCTCGCGCCAATTCCAGGTATCTGGCCCGGTCCACATCGTGGCGCATCACGATCGGAGAGGCGGATTCGAGCAATAACAGCCCGACGAGGAGTGGCGTGGCGGACAGGTGCATGGTCGCGGTGGTCTGAGGGAGTGTCATCCAGGTCAGCAGCCAGCGTACCTGTCGTGCCCGGTGCGATCTAGGACGGGCGGCGGCGACTCTGCCCTGCTTCCTGTTCGCCGGCTTCGTCCGTTTCTTCGTCGGGTTCGGCCGGCGGTTCCCAGAATCCCGGGGTACCGGTCGCTCCCGCGGCGCGCTCGCCGTGCAACAGCGTCGCGTTGAAGAGCGCGCGGAAGGTGCCGAAGGGCTGGCCGCGCCATTGCGGCCTGAAGCCGAAGAGAATCACCTGACCGTCGCCGTGCTTCACGTCGAGAGCGGCGGCGTATCCGTGGAGGTGTTCTTCACCCAGCAGGAAGCCGGACATCAGCGGTGAGCCCGAGTCCTGATACTTGGCCAGGGCGGCGCCCTCGAAACCCTCGGTGGTGGTGAACACCGGGCTGTTGGTTACCGTGATGTTGGCGCGCTCAGGCATACCCGCCATCACCGGATGGCGCGTGTCGACCTGGACCTGCATGATCGAGCCGCTGGAGAAGAACTCGGTACGTTCGAGATCGCCCACCGCGTTGCGCACCGGCAGGCTCAGCTCCTCGATGGCAAACAAGCTACTGCTGTCGAGGCATACCAGCGTGCCGCCGTCGCGCACGAACGCATCGAGCGCCCGCACACCCTCGCGACCGATGCCGCCGGCGTAGCGGGGCGGTACGGTTCCGATGGCGGCGCCTTCGAGAATCTGCCTGCCGCGCATGTCGGCCAGCACGATGACGTCGTAACGGTCGCGCAGGTTCCCGGCGCGCACGTCGGCGTTGTACAGACTGCGGAAGTTGAAATCGAACATCTCGAGCAGCCACCGCGTCCAGCCCTCATCCATGCTGGTAGACCACGGCCGGTAAAGGCCAACGCGGGCCTGCTCGATCGGCGCGCCGGTGGCATTGGTGCGCTCGGCCTGCAGCGCCAGTTCCGCCACCAGCCGCTCGGCCGCGGCATTGTCGAGACCGCTAATCAGATAGCGGCCATCGTCGGCAACGCTGACGCGGGCTCCCGCGGCCCAGGCCTGATTGATCGCTCGAAAGGCATTGTTCTGTGTCGGGTCGACCGCCAGTGCAGAACCGTTGCCGGTAACTCGGCCAGACGGCGGTTTGATCCCTGCGGCAATGGCGTTGGTGTCGAAGCCGACGCCGGGTGCGCTATCGAACAGGGAGGTGTCGGGCTCGACGCCGGCTCCATCCACCGTCTCCCACGGCGTGGGGTCGATTCGTACGGGCTCGAGCGCCTCGCGCACCGCGTCCGGCAACGGTGAGCCGGCTGCCACGGTGCGCACGCCGAACTGATAGGGCAGCGTCCACCCGGCGTGGTCGTAGGGCAGATCCGGCGGTCCGTCGGGATATTGGCGGAGGTCGGGGTACTGCTGTATCGACAGCATCGACTGGGCGAAGTTGGCGCTGGCCTGGTCCATCGGGATGACCCACGTGCCGGCAGGGAAATCCTGCTGCTCCACGGTGGTGTCGGCGGTGAGCCGGTAGACCTCGATGTTCTGGTAGGCGATACGACGCAGCATCTCGACGGCAGCGACGGGGTCACGCTGATCCTGTGGAATGAAGTACGCATAGGGCGGCCCCTCGCGGAAGGCCTGGATGACATCGCGGGCTGCCTGGTAGCGGTTGTAGAGGATGTCTTCTCTGTACTTCGCGGCGACGTCCAGGGTCGAGGTCGAGGTCGCCAGCATGTAATCGACCGAGTCGCGCAGTCGCCACCAGCCCCCGCGCCAAAGGCTTGCATGCAGCGTTCCAGGTTGCAGCGCGCGGTCGCTCTGGGGGAAGTCACGTACGGTGTAGAAACGCGGCGTCGGCGAACCGTGGATGCCGGTCTCGCTGAACATGATCACGATGTTGTGGAAGAAGTTGATGAAGTCGATGTAGCCGGGATACCAGGCGTCGAAGACTTCGCCCTTGTGCTCGGCGCCGGGCAGGCCACGCTCGTCGAGCGCTGCTGCGGCTGCCGTACCCATCAGATTGACCATCCGGTTCATCAACGGGTGGATGTTCGGGTAGATCGGCTCGCCATAGGGAGGCAACCAGATCGTGGCCGGCATGCGCGCCGTCTGATGATGGCTGTACAGGACCTGCGGTTCCCAGTGGCGGTTGGTGCGCACCGCGACGCGCGACTCGATCATGTTGAGGCCGTAGCCGTCGCGATTGTTGTCGTGCCCGATGTACTTCTGGTACAGCTGCGGCAGTCGTGAGGTCTCGTAGGGCGTGCCTACATTCGCCCCGTACCACTCCGCCACCATGTTCTGGCCGTCGGGGTTGATCGACGGCCACAACACCAGAATGACCTCGTCGAGAATGGCCCGACCTTCGTCGCCCTCTTTCTCGGTGACGATGTCGTAGGCGAGCTGGATGGTGTGTTGCGCATGAGCCGTTTCGGTGGCGTGCAGTCCGCCGTCGATGGCAACGATCGCCTTGCCGGTGCGGGCTAGCTGGTGGGCCTCGTCCTCGGTCATCCCGTCGGGGTGAGCCAGCCGCTGTGAGATCTGGCGATACTCCTCCACCCGCGCGAGGTTCTCGGGCGACGAGATCAGCGCGATGTACCAATCTCGTCCTTCGGAGGTACGCCCCACCTGCCGTAGTTCGACCCGGTCGGATGCTGCCGCCAGCGCCTTGAAGTACTCGATGGACTGATCGTACGAAGCCAGCTTGAAGTCGTCGCCGACGCGAAAGCCGAGCACGGACTCGGGGGTCGGGACTCCGGTCGTAGCGTCCTGGGGCAGGGCGCCGACGGCAGCCGGTAGCAGGGCAGCGCTGACCACTGCCGCGGCCACGAATCGCGAAACTACGTGTACGGTTACCAAGCGCATGCCATCGCCTCGTTGAAGCTAGAGTTGTGCCGATCCGGGGCTGATTGTCGGTTACGGCGACTACAAAGTGAAGCTGGCACCCGCGCGTGAACCCAGGCACAGGAGGGACCATGTGGGATTTTGACATCGGCGAAGCGATGGGAGCGATGGCCAAGACTGCGCCGTTTCTGATCCTGAGGCTGGTCGTCTATCTTGGGATCGCGATCGGTTATGTCGTCGCCACGGGCGTGGGAGCTGGCCTTGGCGCGGCCTTCGGCCTACTCGGCGGTATCGCTGGAGGCGGCGCCTTTTGGGGTGGCATCGCGGGCTTCGGGCTCACCAGCGCTGTCCTGTATTGGGCGCGAGAGTATTTGCTCTATTTGGTGAAGGCCGGCCACATCGCCGTGCTCGTTGAACTCCACGACGGCAACGAGCTTCCGGCGGGCAGGGGGCAGATCGACTACGCCCAGGGCGTCGTGCGCGAGCGCTTTGTCGAAGCCTCGGTTCTGTTTGGCCTCGACCGCCTGATCCGCCTGGTGGTGCGCGCTATCAACCGCCTGTTGTTCACGGTAGCGAACTTCATTCCCATCCCGTTTCTGCGCAGCCTGGCCTCGCTTGCCACCAAGGTAATCAACCTGTCGCTCGTGTACACCGACGAGTTGATCCTCGCGTACAACATGCGCATACGCTCGACCAATCCGTGGGCCTCGAGCCAGGATGCTCTGATTCTCTACGCGCAGAACTACCGGCAGATACTCAAGAACGCTTTGTTCCTGCTGTTCATCATGTGGGGCATCACGTTCGTGGTGTTCGCGGTCTTTCTGGCGCCCGCAGCGGCGCTGGCGGCGTTTCTGCCCGGCCAGGTCGGCACAATCGGCGTCCTGGTGGCGCTCGTCTTTGCCTACGCCGTCAAGGCCGCCCTGCTCGAGCCCTTCGCGGTGGCGGCCATGATGCAGGTCTACTTCAGGGCCATCGAAGGCCAGGTGCCGGACGCCGAGTGGGACGAGCGCCTATCGAAGGCATCCGGGAAGTTCCGGCAGATCAAAGATCAGGCGGCGGGTTGGGGAGGTAGGGGAGCCTCGGCGCCGACCGGTGTCTCCTAGGATTCGGCCAACGGGAGGGTGCACAGTGGGGATGGCCATTGGAGGATAGGCCCTTGAAGAGAAGACACGGTGGCGCCCATCGGGCGCGGACGATCATCGCTTTCCTGGGGATTCTGATCGCGGCGACGGTGCCGACGTCTCCGGCCGCGCGCGCCAGCTCGACCGCCGGACAACAACTCGACGATCTGCTCGGCACCCTCGCGCGTGTGAGCGAACTGTACGGAGACTCCGCGCTGAACTTCACCTGCGTCGAGCGCATCACGCAGACACGGTTTCGGAGTCTTGACCGGATCGGCGAGCGGTCGAGCCACGCCTTCGACTACTTCTACGTGTTCAATACGGCCGAGGAGGCCGCCGCCAGCGATGGTGCGATTCGGGCCGGGTTACGGGATTACCGTACCGAGCCCGGGGTCGCCCTCGATGGCGAGGCCGGCCGGGTTAACCCCTCGGACCTGGGTCTTGCGCACCTGTCGCGAGCCTACTCCTGGATCTTCGTTTTTGGTGCCGACGCGAGTTCGAGCTATGTCTTCATTCAGGAGCCCGACGGGCGCGCCCAGGGAAAGCCAGCCCACGTCGTCGGGTTCGAGCCGCGGCAGCCGATTCGTATGGGCCTGAACGACTGGTCGGGGCGGGCCTGGATCGACAAGGAAACCACGCAGCTGCTGCGGGTCGAAGCCGTGACCTCAGCGGAGTATCTGGCGTCCGCCGGAGGGCGAGCGGCGAACCGGACCGAGGGCGGACTGAACGTCAGCACGGCCAGCGATCTATACGGCATGACCCATGCCGAGGTGGACTTCGGCGAGGAAAAGAACGGTCTGCGGTTCCCGAGCCGGGCGATGCTCACGGGTACGCTGATACGACTCGACGCATCGGACCCTGGCACCTATCGCGAGGCAACACGCCAGATCCTGGATCGGGGCATCAAAATGAACCGAACGTTTCGGGTTGAGCAGACCTATCGCGACTACAGGTTCTTCAGCGTTCGCACCGAGGCGGAGGTCCAACGGCGTCTGCGTGACCAAGGGCCACTGTAGGCCCGGCCGACGTGTAGGGTTGAGGCCGGCACGGCGGATGCACGGAGTACTGAGGCAACCTGGAACACCGATAGCCAGCGAGCGGGACTTTGACACTAACGATCGGCGGACTGTTCGCGCTGCTGGTCGTCATGGTCTACCTGTTTCTCACTGAGAAACTGCCGGTCGACCTGACGGCCTTTCTGGGGCTCGTCGTCCTGATCTTCGCGGGGTACGTGACTCCCGACGAGGCGTTTCAGGGCTTCTCGTCACCGGCGGTGATGACGATGCTTTCGGTCTTCATCGTCGGGGCCGCGCTGCTCGAGACGGGCGTGGCCGACATCATCGGTGGACAGATTCACCGGCTCGTCGGGGACAGCGAAGCTCGTCTTCTGATTACGCTGATGCTCGTTGCCGGCGTCCTGTCGGCATTCATGAACAACATCGCCGCAGTTGCGGTGCTGATGCCGGCGGTGGCGTCGCTGGCCCCGCGGGTTGGCCTGTCGCCGTCGCGACTCTTCATGCCGCTGGCCTTCGGTGCCATCTTGGGCGGCACGACGACGCTGGTGGGCACGCCGCCCAATATCGTGGCCGCGCAGATGATGAGCGACCGCGGCCTGGAGCCCTTTCAGCTATTCGACTTTACGCCGATCGGCCTGGCCATCATGGCGCTGGGCACCCTCTACATGCTGACCGTCGGCAAACGGCTGCTGCCGGCCGGCACAATTCGTGGGCCCGCCTCTGGCGGTGGCAAGGGACTGGCCGAGATCTATCAGCTGCAGGACCGACTCTTCTCGCTGCGCCTGCCCGAGGACGCTACCTTGGGCGGACGGACGCTGGCGGAAACTCGTCTCGGCAACGCGCTCGGTTTCAAGGTGCTTTCGATTCAGCGCGGCAGCGAGCACTTCGTCGCCGAGGGGAGCTCCCAACTTCAGGGTGGCGACGTGCTGGTGGTCGACGGCGATGCGGCGAAGGTGCGGGAGTTCCTCGGTATGGAGCGGCTCGATGTTCGCCGCATGGAGGTGGACTCGGTCCCGGGTCTGTCGCCGGGCGTCGACGGAGTGCGCATTCGCGTGGCCTCAGGGGCCGCGATTGCCGGCAATACGCTGCGCGAGCTGGCGTTCCGCAATCGTTTCGGCGTGGTCGTGCTGGGCATCTACCATCGTGGCCAGCTGTTCAGCGAACATCTGGCGGAGCAGACGCTGAGGGTGGGGGACGAGGTCCTCGCGGTCGGCCGCACCGAGGACCTGGAGCGCTTTGCCGCCGAGCCTGGCTCGGAACTCGTTGACCGTGGCCTGATGGCACTGGCGGAGCTCCAGGAGCGTCTGTCCGTGATCCGGGTGCCGGACGGGTCGTCGCTGATTGGCGGGACGATTCAGGGGAGTCGCCTCGGCGATGTCGTTGGCCTGACCGTCGCCGGCATCGTGCGCGGCGACCAGACGCTCCTCGCGTTGGCGCCCGACGAGACGATTCAGCAGGGTGATTGTCTGCTGGTGGCGGCCGACCCCACCGTGGTCCAGAGCCTCGGCAGCGCCGCCGAGGTCGAGTTCGGCGATGTCGTTGGCGAGGAATCGCTGGAGGCCGATGAGACCTCCATGGTGGAAGTCGCGGTGGCGCCGCGCTCGGCGGCCGAGGGTCGCACGCTGTATGAACTCGAGTTCACTCACCGCTACGGTTTGCTGGCCTTGGCGTTGTGGCGCGGAGGACACCCCGTGCACGCCGACCTGGCCCATGTTGCTTTGCGGTTTGGCGACGCATTGCTGTTGCGCGGCCCGCAGGAGCGAATACGCAAGCTGGCCTCCGACGCCGACTTCGTGGTGCTCTCCGACACCGATCAGGCGCAGCGACGAACGGGTAAAGCGCCGTTCGCCGTCGGCGCCCTGGTGCTGATGGTCCTGCTGGTGGCGACCGGTGTGCAGCCCATTCACGTGGCCGCCTTCACCGCGGCATCGCTGAGCCTCCTCGCCGGGGCTCTGACCATGAAGGAGGCGTATCGTGTGATCGAATGGCGCGCGATCTTCCTGGTTGCGGCCGTGCTGCCGGTCGGGTTTGCGATGGAACGTTCGGGGGCGGCCGGCTTCCTGGCCGATACCGTCGCTTCAACGGCGGGCTCAGCGGGCCCGTACGCGGTGCTGGCCGCGCTGATCGTCCTCGCCAGCCTCCTCAGTCAGGGCCTCGATGGCGCTCCCGCGGTGGTGCTGCTGGCACCGGTGGTGTTCGAAATGGCCGAGCTGCTGCAACTCAGTCCGTATCCGCTGATGATGGGCGTGAGTCTGGCGGCGTCGGCGGCCTTCATGACACCGTTCAGTCACAAAGCCAACCTGCTGGTGATGGGCGCTGGAGGCTACAGCTCGCGCGACTATCTCAGGGTCGGGACCCCCCTGACACTGCTGATTCTGGCCATGCTCGTCTTGCTCGTTCCGGTCTTCTTTCCCTTCTAGAGGGGGCGCTGCCGGGGGGAACTCTTGCACCGGATCAAGAGGTGATTCACGTCCAGCCGCGGCCGCTGCTACCATGCACCGTGGGCCGGCGCGTGGAGTCTCCGTCCGAAGGCCCGCCCAGCCGCGCCGCCAACGTGTCTTATAACGCCGAGTAGCCAACCGATGAGCTTCCGCGATGACCTCGAACGTCTCGTACGGTTGCAGGCCGCCGAACTCGAGGTCCGCGACCTACAGGCAGATCTCGATGGCCTCCCGGCCGCCCGCGAGGCGTGCCAGGGGCGTGTGCGCGCCGCCGAGGATGCCGTACAGGGCGCCGAGGATGATCGCGACGAGTCGAACAAGGAGCATCGTCGGCTCGAAGGTAAGTTGCAGGAAGCCGAGGCGCAGATCGACAAGTACCGCGAGCACGAGATGCAGGTCAAGACCAACCAGCAGCTCTGGGCGCTGCAGGACGAGATCAAGACCGTCCAGGATCGTATCGGCAGAACCGAGGAGGCGATCCTCGAACAGCTCGAGGCCGCCGACACCTTGACCGCGGCGATCGGACAGCGCAACGAGGAACTGGTGGCGGCGAAGGCGGAGACCGCGGTCGAGACCACCGAGATCGATGTCCATGAGAAAGAACTGGCGGGCCAGCTCGAACACGGTCGTGGAGAGGTGCAGCAGCTGCGCGGAGAAATCGCGCCGGACCATCTGGGTCTATACGAGCGCATCGCGGCGGTTCGCGGTGGCGTTGCAATTGCCGAGGGCATCGAGGGCAGATGCAACGCCTGCAACGTCCGGCTGCGACCGCAGATCTGGGTGCAGGTGCTCAATGTTGGGGAACCGCAGCAGTGCGACGCCTGCAAACGTATTGTTTTCTGTCGCGACACACTGACGCTTCCGTCATCGGTGAGCGTCGACAGCTAGGCCAGGGCGATCCCGCTTGTCATTCGTCCGGCTGCCTCGCCGTCGCGACGGTACGAATGGAATCTCTCGGCCTCGGTGAACGTGCAGCGGTTTGCCAGCCAAATCGCAGCGTCGGGCAGGCCGCAGCTGCGCAGCTGAAGCGCTGCTGCTCGCCCGAGGTCACACAGCCACGCTGACGGGTTGCCTTGCGCATCGCGCTCCGCCACGCGGAACAGATCCTCGGGCAGCCCGGTGGCGCGAAAAGCGTTGAACACCTCGGAGCCCACTCGGTATATGGATGGTCCCACACAGGGCCCGATGGCGGCGCGGCAGCGACCAGGCCGGGCGTCGAACCTCTCCACCATCGCGTTCACCGTGGTGCCGATCACGTCTGCCGCGATGCCGCGCCAGCCCGCATGGGCCGCACCCACCACGGCTCCGACGGGATCGTGGATGAGCACTGGCACACAGTCGGCCGTTGCCACCGCGATGCTGATGCCGGGTCGTGCTGTTACCAGCGCGTCACCGGCCGGACGATCGTCGACGGAAGCGGCGGTATAGCTATCGATCACCGTGTCCGCGCCGATGATGTGAACCTCTTTGCCGTGTACTTGCCGCAGACGGAGCACGGGGTCGGGCAATGCCGAGGTCAGATGAGAGTGTTTGGTCTCAAAGGCATGTGGGGTGCCAAGCCCGCGCCATTGCAGCAGGGCGTCATGCATTGGCCGAAGGGGCCGCGACAGGGGCATCGGCGATCACGCTGGCCCGATTCCACTGATTGGTGAGGGCCGGGGTCCCCGGGCCCACGCGCAGGTGACTCCAGGGGCAGGGCTCCAGGGGATCGCGCTCGCGCAGGAATTCCTCGAGCGGTGGCCCGCCGCGGTCGCTCCAATCGCGTAGCGCCGCGCTCCAGTCATCGTTCTCGACCCAGATCTCGAGCAAGTCGGCCACGCGCCGGTCGCCGCGTGACATCACCGCCTGAATCTCGGCCGTGCGTGGGGGCATGGCATCGAGCACGAGATTGGGAATCGCGGCGACTCGTTTGCGCAGCCAACGAAGCCGCCGACGGTATTCTCTGGCGCTCAGCTGCGGAGCCCACTGAAAGGGCGTGCCGGGTTTGGGGATCAGGCAGTTGATCGACAGCGTGACGGTACCGATTCGCCCACGCTGGCGACCCTCCTCGATCATGATCTCGCGCATGCTCTGGCCGAGATCGATGATGGCTTCGAGGTCTTCCTCGGTCTCGCCCGGCAGGCCAACGATGAAGTAGTTCTTCAGATTCACCGCTCCGGCGCGGAAGATGAGGCGCACCTTGTCGAGAATCTCCTCGTTGGTGATCTTCTTCATCACCACCTGCCGCATACGATCGCTACCCGCCTCCGGTGCGATGGTGATGGTCTCCTGGCCAGACTCCACCACGGCCCTCAGTAGTGACTCGCGCAAGGTGGAGATGATCAGACTGGGGCTGAATACCTTGAATCCGGCGGCGCGCAGGCGCAGGGCAATCTGCTCGATATCGGGGTGGTCCAGCAGTGCCGTGGCAACCAGGCCGATGCGATCGGTGTGTTCGCGCCACGGCATGGTGGCTTGCAGCACGTCGTCGGCGGTGTGTACGCGGAACGGCAGGATTGAGTAGCCGACCCAGCAGTACCGACAACCCTTCGTGCAGCCGCGTGCCACCTCTGCCGTGATGCGGTCGCCGAACTCGGTGTCGGGCGTCCGTATGGCGGTCACGGCCACGCGCTCGACCCCTTGCAGCGACGCGCGCACCTTGGTGACGGAACTGGGCGCCGCCGCGATGGGAGTCAGCGCGGCAAATCGCTCGGTACCGGTACCGCTGGCAGCAGCGTAGCTGTCCTGGTAGAGAGCAGGCACGTAGAAACCTGGCCTTGTCGCCAGGCGGTGGAGCACGTCCTGGCGGGAATCGGCCGCGAAGCAATCGTCGACGAGCGGCTGCACCAAGTCCTCACCTTCGCCGACGCAACAGACATCAAGAAACGGCGCCACCGGCTCCGGGTTGATCGATACGGCAGCTCCGCCCATCAGCACGAGCGGCTCGTGCTGTGTGCGGGCCGCGGCGCGGCGCGCCATCCCGGCCAGATCGAGCATGGCGAGCAGGTTGCGATAGTCGTTCTCGAACGAGGCGGAGAACGCCAGGAGGTCGAAGTCGGCGACCGGTTGTTGACTCTCCAGCGCGAACAGGCGCGTGCCGGTGCGTCGGTGCTGTTCCAGGTCCGCCGGATCGGGAAGAAACACGCGTTCGCAGCGCACGCCCGGAAGGCTGTTGAACAGTCGGTACATCGTGTGGATACCGAGATTGCTCATACCCACGCCATACGTGTTGGGGTAGGCGAGGGCCACGCGCAGCCGCGCATCCGCTCCCGGATGCACGTGGGCCGTCTCTCGCGCCAGCCGAGCCCGAGCTTTGTCGTGGAGCGTCAGTCTCGCTGTTGGCGCAGGAATGCTGGCACCTCGAGGTCGTCCTCTTCGAGGTCGACGTTGGCGAAGCCAGATTCAGCGCCGGAGGTCGCCGGGTCGGCGCCGGTCTCCGTGAGGAGCGGGTCGTGGCCTGAGGGCGCTCCGTACCCCGGGGCGATGCTAGCGCGCTGCGACAGGACGGAGTCGCGCATGGTCGGGTAGGGCTCGAATCCGGTGGCGATGACGGTGATCTTCACCTTGCCCTCCAGAGCCTCGTCGATGACCGCGCCGAACAAGATGTTGGCGTCCTCGTCGGCTGCGCTCTGGACGATCGCGGCGGCCTCGTTCACCTCGTGGAGTGTCATGCCCGGACCACCGGAGATGTTGATCAGCACACCGCGCGCCCCCTCGATGGTTGTGTCCTCGAGCAGTGGCGAGTGGATCGCCGAGTGCGCAGCTTCGGCTGCCCGGTCGTCGCCATCGCGCAGTGCGGTGCCCATGATCGCCATGCCCATGCCGGACATGACGGTGCGCACGTCGGCGAAGTCGAGGTTGATCAGGCCCGGTACGAGAATGAGATCGGCGATGCCCT
Source organism: Acidobacteriota bacterium (assembly GCA_029263335.1). Lineage (GTDB taxonomy): Bacteria > Acidobacteriota > UBA890 > UBA890 > WLXD01 > WLXD01. The sequence goes on from JAJCXS010000263.1 coordinate 42,365, forward strand.
GGACACCCTGGTGCAGCACCTGGTCGGCGTGCTTGAAGGCATCGATCAGCGGCGTCTCGGCCGGGACCGTCGCCAACAGGCGATCGTTGGGTACGGCAATCAGCGTGTCGACGGACTCCTGCAGTTCCTTCAGCCCCAGGTCCGCCTGCATCATGCGGCGCCGGCCCTCGAAGGTAAACGGCTTGGTCATGACGGCAACCGTCAGCGCGCCCAGTTCGTTGGCGAGCCTGGCGATCACGGGGGCCGACCCCGTTGCCGTGCCGCCGCCGAGTCCGCCGGTCACGAACACCATGTCCGCCCCTTCGAGCACCTCGACAATGCGATCGGTGTCTTCGAGTGCCGCCTGGCGACCGATCTCCGGATTGGCACCCGCGCCGAGACCGCGAGTGAGGTTGGCTCCGAGCTGGAGTTTTACGGGCGCAGTATTGGATTCGAGCGCCTGAAGGTCGGTGTTGGCGGCGATGAACTCGACCCCGTTGAGGCCGGCCATCATCATGCGCGTAATCGCGTTGCCGCCACCGCCCCCGACGCCGACGACCTTGATGTTCGCCGTGTGGCGCAGCTCGTCAATGCCGTCGAGGAGATCGTCTATCGGCAGCGAGTCGGACTCATTCGCTCCCAAGGTGAGTCGCGGCGCGTCTGCCCCGAGATCCGGTTGCCGGTCGTCACTCATGCCATTTCCTCCTGCACCCCTGTTAGCGCCGGACTGGCCGACGTACCACCCTCAGAAGAGATCCCCAAACCATCGCGCGAAGCGACCCCGGACCCGACGAGCAAACGTCGGATCCTTCAGCTCGAAACGCGACTGTTCCCCACTATTCCTGTGACCGTAGAGCGCTAGCCCCACCGCCGTCGAATAAACCGGCCCCGATACAACATCCGCAAGCCCGGTTACGCCGCTCGGTACGCCCACTCGTACCGGCAACCCGAACCTCTGCTCAGCGGCCTCTGCGAGACCTTCGAGCAGTGCGCCACCCCCGGTCAGGACGATACCAGCATGTAGCTCGTCCGCGAATCCGGCGCGACGCAGCTCGTCACGTACCAAGTCCAACATCTCCACAGCCCTAGGCCTAAGAATCTCACAAAGTTGGCGCCGAGGCACTAGCGTCGGTGCTCTTCCTCCGATGCCGGCGACTTCGATTGTCTGATCGGAGGGGACCAGTTCCGACAGAACGGCGCCATAACGCAGCTTGATCCGCTCGGCATCGGGCAAGGGTGTCTTGAGCACGACCGACAGATCGTTGGTGAAGTTCTCGCCGCCTATGGGAAAGACGGCGGTGTGGTTGACGGTGCCGCCCTGGTAGCAGACTAGGTCGCTGGTGCCACCACCAATGTCCAGCAGAGCGACGCCGAGTTCGCGCTCATCATGCGAGAGCGCCGCCTCGTTGGAGGCGAGCGACTCGAGCACCACGGCCTGTACCTCGATGCCACCCTTGTTGGCACAGGTGACGAGATTCTGGAGGGCCGACACCGAGGCGACCACCAGGTGGAGATTCACTTCGAGTCGCATGGCCGACATGCCAACCGGGTCGACGATGTTCTCCTGGCCGTCGACCAGGAACTGCTGCGGTAGCAGGTGTACGGCCTCGCGGTCGGCGGGGAGGTCGAGGTCACTCGCGGCGTCGATCACGCGGCGAACGTCTTCTTCGCTGATCTCGCGCGAGCGCCCTTCGAGGGTGATGGCACCGCGGCTGTTGATTCCACGGATGTGAGTGCCCGTTGCCGAGATCCAGGCGCGGTCGACGCTGACGCCGGCCATCAACTCGGCTTCTTCGACTGCGGTCTTGACCGCGGCGACGGTGCTTTCGATGTCCACCACGACGCCCTTTTTCTGGCCCGTCGAGGGTGCCAGCCCGGCGCCGAGGATCTGCAGGTCCCCGTCGTCGTGAGCCTCGGCGATCACCGCACACACCTTCGTTGTGCCGATGTCCAGGCCTACGATGTACCGTTCCAGTCGAGCCAAGCCTACTCCTGTGAATCGTCCGTGCTGTCGGCCGCGTTGACCACCACCATGTTTCCGTAGCGCAGGTCGATGAGCGAGCGGGGTTCGGGAGGTTCGACCCTCAGGATAGACACCATACCTGCCAATTTGGCGTCGAGGCGGCTCGCATCCCCGAAGATAATCTCCCAGTGGGGAGTGTCGAGGACGGCGACGACACCGCGTGGCTCCAGCCTGACGTGGTCCAGCCTTCGGTACAGGGCCAGATCCGCCTGCGGCAACCATTCGAGGATAGCCGCGGCGTTGTCGAATCTCGTGGCTACGTCACCCTGGAGTCGGCGGTCTTTCCCGACCTCGAAGGCTCCGGCCACGCGCACCACTGGCAGGCCCATGGTCGGACTCTCGGCCCCGAGGACCACGCCACCGCGCGATACGGCTCGCGACACGTTTCCAGCTTCGACGCGCGCGAAGGCAGCGCGCACCTGTACCGAAACACGGATGGTGTCGGGCAGCACGCGACGAACCGTCGTCGCATGCACCGCCGGGATGCTCCGTACCTGGCGCTGTACCCAGTCCATCTCGAGGGTGAGCAGGTTGGCGCCAAGAGCCGGCTGCAGCACGCTTTCAACCGCCAGCTGCACATCTGGCGGCACCTCGTCGACGCGCAAGTGGCGCACGCGGAACGTCTCGTTGCGCTGCACATACTCGTTGCCGAGCCAACCGATGACGCCGCCCACGGCTATGCCGAGAGAAATCAGCGAGAGCTGCAGAAAGACTGCCAGGTTGCTCCGGCGCCGCAGTGCGGGGCGGTTGCGCACGCGGCGCATGAATTGAGGTGGGCGGCCGCGCCCCGGGTTCACCATCGGCGAACCTCCGGCTGCAGGTCGATGCCCTCCGTCCGGCGCGCGGCGGCGACCAACTGGTCGATTAAGCCTTCGACATCCTCGCAGGTGGCACCACGATCGTTGACGATAAAGTTCGCGTGCTGCTCCGAGACCACCGCCCCGCCTACGCGCATGCCCTTGCAGCCGGCCGCGTCGAGAACGGCCCCGGCAGCCCTGCCCTCCGGGTTGCGGAAGACGCAGCCGGAGTTGCGCGCGCCGACCGGCTGTTTGTCGCGCTTGCGCGTCTGCAGCTCTTCATAGCTCGTGCGCAGCGCCAGCGGATCGCCTTCCTGAACTCGGACGGCAACCGCGACCACGAACCAGGGGGAAATCACAGAGCGTGGCATGGCCAGCGAGCGGTACTCCCAGCCGAGGTCGGCTGTCGCCACTCGATGGAGCTGGCCGCGACCATCGACGACATCGAGGTATTCGGTGCAGGAGGCCATGTCGCCGCCCCAGCAGCCGGCGTTGCCAGCGGCGGCCCCGCCGAGGGTGCCGGGTAGCCCAGCAGCCCAGACCAGGCCGTCGAGTCCCGCTGCGACCGTCTTGTGCAGCGCGCGCGCCGTCGGCAGCCCGGCGGCGAACACGGCGCGATCGCGCTCGAACCTGGTTTCGAGAGTCATGCGGGTCGTGTTGATAACAGGCTCGGCCACTCCCGCATCGCCAACGAGAAGGTTCGTGCCGCCCCCGAGGATCCGGCAGCACAGCGCCCGCTGTCCCGCCCATTGCGCCAGATCGACGACCTGCTCGGGACGCTCGGGAAACAACATCAACGGGCACGGACCCCCGACCCCGAAGGAGGTGTGACGCCGCAGGGGCTCCAGGTGACGACTCGCGACGCCGATCGTCTCGGCCATGCGCTCCAGATCCGCCAGTGCCGCGGATGTCCAGCGCTCTGTCGTGTGGTCGGCCGTTGTCACGATCGGTCAGTCCTGAGAGGTGCTCGTCGAGTTGGGATCGGGCGTGGTTTCTTCGCCGAGCCAGGCGCCGAGCTGATGAGAGATCTTCCATACATCGCCGGCGCCGAGGGTCATCACCAGGTCCGCCGCCTGCACACGTTCCTTGAGATGTTCCAGCAGAGCTGCAGGATCGTCGGCGAAGTGCACGTTCTTGTGGCCGTGCTCGCGTACCGCCGCAGCGAGATCCTCTCCGGTTACGCCCGGGATGGGCGCTTCGCTGGCAGCGTAGATCGGGAGTACGTAGACCTCGTCTGCGTCGTAGAAGGCGCGGCCGAAGTCGTCGCGAAGTAGCTGCGATCGCGAGTACCGGTGCGGTTGAAAGACGACAATGCGGCGACGGTCCGGGAACGCTTCGCCGGCAGCGCCCAGGACGGCGCGGATTTCAGTCGGGTGGTGCGCGTAGTCATCGACAACCAGCACGTCGCGGGCGTCCTGAATACGCTGGAAGCGTCGGGCCGTGCCGGCGTAGGACGCGAGCGCGTCGGCGATGGTCTCGAACGGCAAGTCGAGATCGAGGCCGACAGCCACACAGGCGAGCGCGTTGAGGGCGTTGTGCCGGCCCAGCACCTGCAAGCGGAACGTGCCGAGCTCCTTGTCGCCGGCGTAGCAGAGAACCTCGGTCCCGTCGTCGTCGACCCGGATGTCTGCGGCCCGAATATCCGCCTGCGGATTCTCGCCATAGGTGACGAGCCGGCGCGTGACGCGCGGCATGACCTCCTGAACCTCGGGGTCGTCGAGACAGACCACGCCGGTGCCGTAGAAGGGCACCTTGTTCAGAAACTCCACAAACGCGTCGCGCAGTTCGTCGAAATCGCGGTAGTGATCGAGATGTTCGAGGTCGATGTTGGTGACGACTGCGATGGTTGGCGACAGGCGCAGGAAGGAACCGTCGCTCTCGTCGGCCTCCGCCACCATGAACTCGCCGCGGCCAAGGCGCGCATTGGTGCCCCAGGCCTCCAGCTTGCCTCCGATAACGACCGTCGGGTCGAGACCGGCAGCTTCGAACACGGTGGCCATCATCGAGGTCGTGGTGGTCTTGCCGTGCGATCCCGCCAGCAGGATGCCGTGTCGCATCCGCATCAACTCGGCCAGCATTTCGGCGCGCGGGATGACCGAGATACCCGCCTGGTGAGCGGCAACAACCTCGGGGTTGTCGCGGTTGACCGCCGAGGAGGTGATCACCACATCGGCGCCCGCAACGTTCTCCTCGGCGTGGCCGATGGTTACGACCCCACCGAGACCTTCGAGTCTCTCGGTTACCGGCGACGCCTTCAGATCCGAGCCCGACACCTCATAATCCAGATTCAGCAGGAGCTCGGCGATGCCGCTCATGCCGATGCCTCCGATGCCGACAAAGTGGAGTCGGCGCACTCGTTGCAGCATTCAGATCACCTCGCTCGCTCTGGCCGGGTCGTTTTGGGTCGGGACGGCCGTGTCGTTTGGGGTTGTTGGTGCGGCGGCGGCGTCAACGCCGCGACCAACCAGAGAAAGGGCCAGATCAGCAACCGCGGCAGCTGCACCCGGACGGCCCGCGTCCGCGGCTGCCTTGCCCATGCGATCGCGCTTGTCCAGATCGCCGGCGATCTCGATGATCGCTGCCGCCAGCGGAGTGCCGTTCATCTCCTCCTCAACGAGCACCGCGGCACCGACGCGTTCCAGCGCCCGCGCGTTGTCGTGCTGGTGCTGGCCCGCGGCCGCCGGGAAGGGGACCAGGATCGACGGTAGGCCGCAGTACGCGATCTCGGCGCAGGTCGTTGCTCCGGCGCGTGAACAAACCAGGTCGGCCCGGGCATACGCCTCGCCCATGGAATTGATGAACGGCGCCACCGTTGCTGGAATCCCGTACTTGCTCCAGGCTTCCCGCAGATGCTCCAGGTCACACTTGCCGGTCTGATGGGTCACGGTAAGGGCTACGTCGGCCTCGGCGAGCTGCGGAATGGCCAGCTCCAGCATGGAGTTCAGCCCGCGCGCGCCCTGGCTGCCGCCCAGAATCAGCAGGTGCGTCGCCTTGCGCGCGCGTAACGAAGCGCGCTCCGCCGGCAGTGCCGCCCGGATGGGGTTGCCGGTGACCACAGCCTTGGCGCCGAGTCGGGCAACGGTCTCGGCGAAGGAAACGGCCACAGCGCGGGCGAGAGGGCGCAGCATCCGTGTGGTCAGACCCGGCATGGCGTTCTGCTCCAGTACCAGAAGGGGAATGCCAGACAGCCAGCTGGCGAGTCCTGTGGGACCGCAGACGTAGCCTCCCGTGGCGATAACGATGTCGGCGCCGAAGCTTTGGAGATGACGTCGAGCGCGCAGAACAGCGCTCGGGAGCTGGGCGGCGGTGCGGAGCTTGCCCAGCAGTCCACGGCCCATGAGCGGCTGCACGGACACCTCGACGACCGGGTAGGGCACGATGCCGCGAAGCTGGCGTTCATTGGTTCGTGGCGAGCCAATCACGAGGAATTCGCAGGGAGTCTTCGCCTCAAGGGCCTCGGCGGTGGCCAGCGCAGGCATCAGGTGCCCGCCCGTGCCCCCGGCGGCCAGTGCCACGCGCAGGGGCCGAGCAGCGGCGGAAGAGTGGTGTCGTGAACTCATGTGTGGGCGTGCTGCGAGATGTTCAGGAGGATGCCGACGGCGATGCAGCTGGCCAGCATCGAGGAGCCACCGTAGCTGATCATCGGCAAGGGGATGCCGGTCGTAGGCAGGAGGTTGACCACGATGCTCATGTTGATCAGGGCTTGCACGACCAGAAAACACGTCAGACCCATGCCCAGGTAGAAACCGAAGCGGTCGGGAGCTCGCAGCGAGGCTCGCACGCCGCGCCAGAGCAACACGACAAACAGGGCAACAACAACAACCGCACCCACCAGGCCGAACTCCTCGGCCATCACCGCGTAGATGAAATCGGTGTACGGATCCGGGAGGAAGCCGGTCTTCTGCTGGCCGGCCGCGAAGCCGACGCCCGTGAGCCCGCCCGACCCGACTGCCGTTAACGACTGCACCGTCTGATAGCCCGATCCACGGTGATTACCCCAGGGGTCGAGAAACGCGATGATGCGTTGCGACTGGTAGCCGGAGCGGAGAATCTGAGTCGTCGCCGCGATCACGGCGATGGCGCCGATGTTGGCGACGTATTTCCATGACAGGCCGCCCACCCACAGCATGGCTCCGGCGATGGCGCTGATCATGCACGCCGTGCCCAGATCGGGTTCGACGGCGACCAACAGCACGATGGTCCCCACCACCAGCAGGATCGGAAGAATGCCCCGGCGGAATTCATTGAGTCGGTCGTCCTTGCGCGCCAGAAACGAGGCTAGGAACACGATCACGGCCAGCTTGGCGAATTCCGAGGGCTGCGCGTTGAACACGCCGAGCGAGATCCAGCGCTGGGACCCGCGCGAGGCTGGCAACAACAGGACGAGAACGAGGGCGCCGATGATTCCCAGAACGGCGACCGCCACGTAGACCGGCTTCTGGTACTGGCGGTAGTCGATCAGCATGGCCGCCAGCAGCAGGGCCAGACCCAGGGCCATAGCGATGCCCTGGCGGCTGACGAAGTGCAGATCGTGGCTGTAGTCCCGCTGCGAGATCGCGAACGAAGCCGAATACACCATCACCAGACCAATGGCCATGAGGGTAGAGACTGCCAAGAAGAGATACCTGTCCACTGCAAGCCAGCGACTCGCCATGCTGTCTTCCCCGGTGTCAGTCAGTTGCCGCACGGGCGGCGATCAGAGTCCTGAAGTGTCGGCCTCGTTGCTCGAAATCATCGTATTGGTCAAAACTGGTACAGGCCGGCGCCAATAACAGCACGTCGCCTGGCGCGGCTGCTCGCAGCGCCGCATCGACGGCGGCTTCGAGCGTCCCGCATTCATCCAGCTCCACCTGACCACCAAGCGACGATGCGATGCGCGCGGTGGCCTCGCCCACGAGCAGGACGCGTCGAACCTTGGAGCTAAGGTGTGGCAGTAGGGCGTCGAAGTCGGAATCCTTGTCGCGCCCTCCCAGGATGAGCCAAATGGGCGCATCAACACCGGACAGGGCCGCCGCCGTGGCGCCGACGTTCGTTGCCTTGGAGTCGTTCACGCAACGCACGCCATCGACGGTGCCGCATGGCTCCATCCGGTGAGGCAGCCCGCGAAACGCACTGAGCGCCTTGGCGGCATCGCTGGTGCTCGCCCCGGCCAGGCATGCAATCGCCGTAGCCGCCGCGGCGTTGAGATGGTTGTGCCGTCCCAACACCTGCAGATCGTTGGTGTCCAGAACGTTCGTGCTCCGGGCTTCGGGACCGCGCCAGCGAAGCGTCTCGCCTTCCAGCCAGGCGGCGGGTCCGGTGTTGGTGGCCGAAGTTCCGAACGGCACGAGTCTGGGGCCGGTGGGGAGATGATCCGCCAGGTAGGTGTCGTCGCTGCCGTAAACGAGCCAGTCTGCGTCGGTGCAATTGACGCAGATGCGGAGTTTGGCGGCGGCGTAGGCGTCCAGCGTCTGGTGCCGGTCGAGGTGGTCGGCGCTGATGTTCAGAATCGCGCTCCAGCGCGGGCGGAAGCTGCCGATGGCCTCCGTTTGAAAGGACGAAAGCTCGAGCACGTAACGCTCGGGCGCGACATCGCCCCGCAGCGCGGCGGCAACGACGCTCGACCAGGGTCGGCCGATGTTGCCGCACACCGGGGCCTCGAACTCGGCCTTTTGCAGGATCGCGCCCACCATGGCGGTCACGGTGCTCTTGCCGTTGGAGCCTGTGATGGCAACGCAAGGTGCTGTGGCGAACTCCGCTGCGAGTTCTATCTCGGATATGACTGGGAGTCCTCTCGCGCGCGCGGTCGCGAGCGGCGGTGCCTGCGGCGGGATACCGGGGGAGGCCACGACGGCGTCGGCCTGGTCCCACAGTGCGGCCGGATGCCCACCTAGCGCGAGCTCGGCTCCCAGATCGGCGACGCGGGAAAGGTCGGTGGCAAGCTCGCTCGCCGGGTGGCTGTCGGTGAGGGTCACCCGGGCGCCGAGGTGCAGGAGCAGCTCGGCGGCGGCCGCGCCACTACGGCCGGCACCGACCACCGCGACATGCCGCTGCTTCCAGGGAGAAGTCATCTTAGTTTGAGCGTGGCCAGAGACAACATGGCGAAAAGCATGGCGAGAATCCAGAACCGCACGATGACCTTGGACTCGCTCCAGCCGGCCAGCTCGAAGTGATGATGCAAGGGCGCCATACGAAATACGCGCTTGCCTCGGGTTCGAAAACTGCCCACCTGAACGATCACGGAGAGCGCCTCGAGGCAAAACACTCCCCCCACCAGGATCAGCACGATCTCCTGCTTGATCAGCAACGCGATCAGCCCAACCGCGGCGCCTAGCGCCAAGGAGCCGGTGTCCCCCATGAACACCTGTGCCGGATGACAGTTGTACCAGAGAAAGCCGAGGCAGGCGCCGACAATCGCGCCCGCAAAGATGGTTATTTCGGCGATTCCCGGCACGAAGATGATGTCCAGGTAGTCGGCAATCACGGCATGGCCCGCGACGTAGGCGAACGCGGTGTACGCGATGGCGGAAATCATCACGCAGCCCGTCGCCAGCCCATCGAGGCCGTCGGTCAGGTTCACGGCGTTGGATGCAGCGACGAGAACCAGCGCGGCGAACGGCACGTACAGGGCATTCAGGTGGGGGCTGACGTTCTTGAATAGCGGCAGCGACAGCTGGGTGGTGAAGACACCGATGGAGGCAAGCCACCACAGGACTCCGCCAACCGCGAGGGAGAGCGCGATCTGTGCCAGGAACTTCGAGCGCGCCGACAGGCCGCGGCGGCGCGAATGCACCGTGCCCATGTAGTCGTCGAGGAAACCCAGCGCGGCGAAACCGGCCGTGCCGGCCAGAGCCAACCAGATGAAGACGTTGGTGGGATCGGCCCACAGGATGGTCGAGACGAGAATCGCCGTGATGATCAGAACTCCGCCCATGGTCGGCGTGCCCTGTTTGGCGGCGTGGCTGGCGGGCCCCTCGGAACGAATCTGCTCACCGATTTGCGCGGCGCGCAGGCGAGCAATCACCACCGGACCAAGAAGCAGGGTCAGCGCCAGCGCCGTCGAGGCGCTCATCGCGGTTCGGAAGGTCAGGTAGCGGAATACGTTCAGGGGCGACCACGCGTCGGCCAGCGAAACGAGCAGTTCATAGAGCATTGGCTAGTCCGTCCCGGTCGCGGCGTCGAGAAGGGCTTGGGTGACGCGTTCCATACGAATCCCTCGTGAGCCCTTGATCAGTACAGTGTCGCCCGGACGGGCGATGTCTCGGATGACGTCGGCGGCTTCGTGCGACGTCCCAAACGTGTGGATTGCGGCCTCTTTCATGCCGCCGGCGGTAGCGCCGAGAGCTATGTCGCGGGCCAGAGGGCCCACCGTGACCAGAGTGTCAATGCCCACTGCCGCGGCGTGCAGGCCGACCTCGCGGTGGGCTTCCTCGGCCCAGGCGCCGAGTTCGAGCATGTCTCCCGCGGCGAGGATGCGCCTGCCGGCGGTGATGCTGCCGGCAAGCGTATCGATGGCGCTCAGCATCGCCGCGGGCGAGGCGTTGTAACTATCGTCGATCACGGCGATGCCGTCGCCGGTGCGTCGCATCTGCCCGCGCATCGTCGGCAGCGCCAGGCCACTCGTCCGCTCCGCTACGGTCTGCGCTTCGATTCCGACCGCGTGAGCGACCGCGGCGGCGGCCAGGAAATTCGACAGCGAATGCTCGCCCGCCAGTGGCAGTTGCGCCGGGACCGGATCGGCGCCGGGAAGGCCAAGCGTGAAGCGCCAGCCGCCCTCGATAGCTTCGGCGTCGGATGCCTGAATGTCCGCCTTCGGCCCGGTCCCGAAACGCAGCACGCGAGCCACGCGATCATCGAACTCGTCGCCGATGGCGGCTGTCCAGGCGTTGTCTGCGTTGACGATCAGCGTGCCATCGCTGCGCAACGCCTCGGCCAGTTCGCGCTTGGCCGCGGCAACGCCAGCGACATTATCGAAGTTCTCCATGTGTACGGGTGCCACATTGGTGATGACCGCGATCTGTGGTTGGGCGAGGGCCGCGAGCAGTCGGATCTCGCCAGGGCCGCTCATGCCCAACTCGGCCACCATCCACTGGTGGTCGGGCTCGAGTCCCAACAGCGACAGCGGCAATCCCCAGTGATTGTTGAAGTTGCCGGGGGTGGCGAGAGTGGCGGCGCTGTCTCGCAGCAGGCCATACGTGAGCGCCTTCGTGGTGGTCTTCCCGACGCTGCCGGTGATTGCCACCACTAGCGGGTCGATGGTCTGGCGCACATGAGCGGAGAACGCCTGCAGGGCAGCAGTCGTATCGTCGACCAGGATGATCGCAGCGCTGGTGAGATTCTCCAGATGAGGGAGGGCTTCGGGTCGCTGAATGACGACCACGCTGGCCCCGGCCGCGATGGCTTGAGGCAGGTAGCGGTGCCCGTCGTCCCGTGGTCCGACGATGGCGAAGAAGCACACCTCCGGGCCAACCTGGCGCGAGTCGATGACCACGCGGCAGCAGCGCTTGTCGCCGTCGCCGTCGACGAGCTTGCCGTTGAGAATCGCCGTGAGTTCGGTACCTGTGGTGGCGATCATGATGGCGCTGTCACCTGGTGGAGCGATTGTGTCGCCACGCGCACGTCGTCGAAGGGCACGGTGTGGTCGGCGAAGATCTGGACGGTTTCGTGTCCCTTGCCGGCGATGAGGACGCAGTCGCCGGGTTCGGCACTGCGTATTGCCTGGCGAATGGCGCGTGCTCGATCCAGTTCGATTCGGACGTGGGCCATGTCGGCCTCCGCTATGCCGTCCACGATGGCGTCGACGATGGCCTGCGGCGACTCGCCGCGCGGATTGTCCGAGGTGGCGATCGCGAGATCGGCGCCGGCCGCGACGACCTTACCCATCATCGGCCGCTTGCCGCGATGGCGGTCGCCACCACAGCCGAAGACGACGATCACGCGGCCCGCATCGACGATGCTTCTGGCCGCCTCGAGGGCCGCCGCAAGAGCGCCTGGCGTGTGGGCGAAGTCGACGAGCACGGAAAACGCCTGGCCTTCATCCACCAGCTGCAGGCGGCCTGGTTCCCCGGCGAACTCGCCCGCAACCTCGACAACGCGGCCCGCCGAGACGCCGAGCTCGAGCGCGGTGACCGCCGCCGCGGCCAGGTTTTCGGCGTTGGCTCGGCCGAACAGTGGGGTGGCCATGGTCACCGGTCCGGTCGGCGTTGCCAGAGCCAGCCGAGAGCCGCGCGGCGACGATTCGAAGGCTGTGATGCGATACGCAGCATCGGCGTCGCCCTCCCAGCAATAGCCTACGGCGCGCCCCGACGTGCGCGCTGCGAGCTGCGCGCCGCGCGGGTCGGACAGGTTGATAATGGCGGGCGCGTCGCCCGCGAGGCCTTCGAAGAGGGTGGCCTTGGCGTCGAAGTAGTCCTGCATGTCGGCGTGAAAGTCGAGATGGTCCGGCGACAGGTTGGTGTAGGTTGCCGACGCGAATCGCGTCTCTGCGGTGCGGTAGAGACGCTGGGCATGTGACGAAACCTCGATGACCACGTCTTCGCAGCCAGCTTCGAGCATTTCGCCGAGCGCTGCCTGTAGCTCCAGCGCTTCCGGAGTTGTGCGCGGCGTCGGGGCGGAGCGGCCCGCGATGCTCACCTGGGTGGTGCTCCATCGCCCGCTGGGGTGAGGCCCCTCGAGCATGGCTTCCAGCAGGGCCGTCACCGTGGTCTTGCCGTTGGTTCCGGTGACCGCAGCGACGCGCAGCCGGTGGCTGGGGTTGCCGTACCAGGCGGCAGCAAGGGTTGCCAGGGTGCGACGGGCGGATACGACCTTGACGGTGGTGAGTACGCCACAGGCCTCTGGCAACAGGTCTGTTTCCGACAGTACGGCGACGGCGCCGCGGCTGACAGCCTCGGGCACGAAGTCCAGGCCGTCGTAAACGAAACCCGGGACCGCGACGAAGACGAAGCCCGGTTCGACACGCCGCGAATCGTAGGCGACGCCCGTTACCGCCACGCCGACATCGCCGGCGACGGTGTACTCGGCTTTGCCGAGTAGTTCGCTCAGCGCTCGTGAGTTCTCCATTGGACCTTTCTACAGTGCGTGCCGCCGTCGCGCGAGCGCAGGCGGAGCCAGAGCATCCATGAGAGCGGTCCTACCAGGACCGCTCGCCGCACGCTCACACTCGAGTTCCCTGCTAGCCGTTGCTAGGGCAGGGGAGATATCTGCTGTGGTGCTGTTCCCAGCCCGTCAGCGACCACGGTCGACGGTGCACTTGCGGCGTCAGGCGCGAGGCGCAGAATCCGGATTGCCGCTTCAGCAATCGCATGAAAGACGGGCCCGGCCGCCGCACGCCCACCGTGTCCGCCGCGCGAGCCCTTCTGCGGCTCGTCGATGGCCACGAAGATCACCACGCGCGGATCGCTCACCGGCAAAAACCCACCGAACCCGGCCACGAAGCCGCCGTACTTTCCCGCGTCATTATCGTACTTCTGCGCCGTTGAGGTTTTGCCGGCCACGCGGTAGCCCGGGATCCTGCCGGTGCTGCCGGTGCCGTCGTCCACGACCGCTTCCATCATCAGGGCGACACGCTCGGCGATGCGCGGATCGAGGACTCGATGGCGGACGAGAGAACTGCCCACAGGGGTGCCATCAAAAAGCAGGCGGTCGGTTCGCGTAGCTCCGGAGCGGTCGCGGACCTCCTGAATGATTCGCGGACGCATGAGCTTGCCGCCATTGGCGATGGCCGCGAGCGCCGCCGTTACCTGCAGCGGAGTGGCGCTGATCTCCTGGCCGAACGCGATCGTCGGTTGCGTGCGGCGGGACCATGCCGGCGTGCCGGGCCGTGCCAGGTAGCCGCCCACTTCGCCCGGCAGTCCGATCTGGGTCGGGGTAGTGAAACCGAAGTCGAGCAGCCACTGGCGGTGCTGCGTCGGTTCCATGCGAACGGCGACCTTGGCCGTGCCGACGTTGCTCGAGTGCATCAACACTTCGCGTACCGTCAGATGCTGGTAGCCGAGCTTCCAGTCGCGAATGACACCACCGGGGACGGCGAGAAGGCCGCCCTGGCAGTCGATTAGTTCGTCCTCGGTGACCAATCCTTCATGCAGGGCGGCCGCAACCGTGACCACCTTGAGCACCGAACCCGGCTCGATCGCGTGGGCAACCGCTCGATTGGTCTGGTTGTCGCGAAAGTTGTCGTGGTCGTTGTCGTTGAGGTCGAAGGTCGGGTAGTTCGCGATGGTAAGGATGTTGCCGGTCACCGGATCCATCGCCACCGCGACACCGCCCAGGGCCTCACTGTTCGTCACCGCCTCGCGGAGGGATTCCTCGGCGACGTACTGCAGGCCCCAGTCGATCGTGAGCACGACATCATCACCCCGGGTCGGGTTGTTCATGATCGCGCCGCGGCTGCCAAGCACATTGCGGAATCCGTCCCGAACCGCGTAGTGCGTGCCCTGTTCCCCAGCGATCCAGCGCTCGTAGGCGCGCTCGACGCCGAAGAGCCCCTCGTTCTCCATGTTCACGGCGCCGATCATCTGCGCCCCGAGGCTCTTGTGCGGATAGAAGCGCTTCGATTCCTTGTGATAGTTGATCCCGGCGAGCTCGTGCTCGTCCACCAGGGCGCGCACCGCCATAGTCATCTCGGGGGGGGCCTTGCGCCGCAGGTAGGCGAAGGTGTCGCCCTGCAGGCGTTTGCGCAGTTCGGCGTTACCCATTTCCAGCGCGGGCGCCAGAATCGCGGCTACGCGATCGGGGTCGTCGATCTCGCCGCGCTGCGCGTAGATCGAATCGAGTTCAATGCTGGTGGCTAGCCGCTCGCCTCCGCGCGCGAAAATATCGCCGCGCAGCCCAGCCTGGACAAGCGCCATGGTGCGATTCTGTCGCGCGCGCTCGACCAGCCGGTCGTGCTCGTAAACCTGGAGCTGTACCAGGCGTCCCACCACAACAGCTCCCCACAGCGAGATCGCGGCGAGCGCAACCAGGGCGCGGGTTCGTTGGATGCTCCGGGCGGGATTTCGGCGAAGCCTACCGATTACCATCGACGAGCTCCGACGCCAACAGCACGCGCTCGCCAAAGTCGGATTCGGGCGCAAGCACCGCCGGCTGAGTGTCGGAAGCTGATAGTCCTGCCAGGCGCTGCGCGCGTTCGGTTAGGCTACGCGGTTCGAGCAAACGCTGTAGATCGAGCTCGATGAACTCGCGCTCTTGTTGAATCGCGAGAAGTTCTGATTCGAGGTCGCCGACCCGTTGGCTAGCCTCGAGGCTGTCGGCGCGCTGGGCGGCGTAGAAGAACGCAGGAACCAGGAGAAGTAGGATGGCCCCAAGAACCTGGGCCAGGTCGGTGAACCGGTGCGGGTCGGTAGCCTTGGTCAAGGGCCGATTCGCGATCCGGGACACGAGCTGCTCTCCGTATGTTCGAGGGCGACCGGGAAAGGCGGGGGTCTGTGGCTCCATGAGCCTTGGGGCGAAAGCTAGCCAGGGTTGTAAAGGGAGGCATTTCTTACAACGCATGGGTTACTAGCTGGCCATGGAGCCACAGATCCCTGTCCTTCTCGGTGCGGTCCTCCTTCAGATCTTCTCGAGCACGCGGAGCTTGGCGCTCCGTGCGCGGGGATTGGCCGCCACCTCGGCCTCGTCGGCCTGCAGTGGCTTAGAACTCAACAGCTTCACTTCGGCGCGCTTGTCGCAGACGCAGGTCGGGATCTCGGGCGGACACTCGCAGTTCGAGGCGAGGTAGCGGAAAGCCCGTTTCACGGCGCGATCTTCGAGCGAGTGGAACGCGATGATTGCCAGACGACCACCAGGCGCGAGCTGGCGCGCAGTGGCGATGGCGAACTCTTCGATGCCGTCGAGTTCGCGATTGACGGCGATGCGCAATGCCTGGAAGGTCCGGGTAGCGGGATGGATGCGGCGCGGACCCCGCTGCGGGATGGCCTGCTCGACGAGGTGGGCGAGTTCGCCGGTCGAGGTGATCGGGCCGCTCTCGCGGGCCACCACGATGGCTCGGGCAATGCGTCCCGCGTGCGGATCCTCACCGTAGTCCCTGATCAGCGCGCGCAGTTCGCCGGCGTCGAGGCGGTTGACTAGTTCGGCCGCCGTTCGCCGTTCACGCCGGTCCATGCGCATATCGAGCGGGCCTTCGAGGCGAAACGAGAAGCCGCGGTCGGGATCGTCCAGTTGTAGCGACGAGACGCCCATGTCCACGAGTACCGCCGAGAGGGGAGCCCATCCGCGGCGCTCGCTCAGCTCGGGCAGGGCCCGGTAGTCGGAGTGGCATAGCTCGTAGCGGCCGGCCCACCGGGCCAGCTTCAGGTCGGCCAACTCGAGAGCCGCGTCATCGCGGTCCAGACCGACAAGGCGAATATCGGCTCGCTGCGCGAGAATTGCGTCGGCGTGGCCGCCGAGGCCGACCGTGGCGTCGACGAACAGGCCGGCCGGGGCGGTTGCGAGGTGCTCCACCACCGTATCGAGCAGCACGGGGCGGTGTAGATCGTCCGGATTGCGGTGCTGGCGTGCCATCAGGAAATCTCCTTGGCCGACCGGCTGCTGCGTTGCCAGACTCACCGGAATGCTGCGCCCGAGGACCATGTCAGATACCCATGTCGGCGAGGACCTGCAGGTCGTCCTCGGTCAGCGGCGCGTCGCTCAGACGGCCGCGGAAGATGTCGTGGTTCCACACTTCGAGGTGCGTCAGCTGACCCATCACCACGACCTCGCCGTCGATGTGGGCGCTCTCGCGCAAGAGCTGGGGCACCAGGAGACGGCCCTGGCGGTCCATCGAACCGGCGCCACCGAAGTAGTTCACGCGCGACATGAGTCTCTGGCGCGACGGGTTCATCGACGGGATCCTCTGGAGGCGCTCTTCCATGCGGCTCCACTCAGGCATCGGGTAGACAAGCACGTTGTCGCCCGTGAAGCTGGTAAGGAAGAGGTCATCACCGTACGTCTCGCGGATGAGGTTCCTGAAGGCGGTAGGAACCTTGATTCGGGACTTGGCGTCGACAGTCGCCTGATGATTTCCCCTGAGCATCGCTGTTGCGACTCCAAATCAAGGTTTCTACCGCTTTTCAGGTCCGAGTTACCACCATCGCCCACTTTGGACCACTTGGCGGACTATAAGGACCCCCGGGAGGAGTGTCAAGTGGGGGCGCGATTCCGTCGGAAAAAGCTGTTTCTGACGACGAGGGCGCGGTCCTGCGCAGAGTCAGTCAGTTTTCGACAACGGGAGGGGTCGGGTGCTAGCGGTAAGCCCCGAGACGCCGAATTCGCTCTTCCATCGGAGGATGCGTCGAGAATAGCCCCATCAGGCCGCCAGAGAACGGCTTGACGATGAACATGTGGGCAGTGGTCGGTGAAGCGTTCGTGGGCCTACGGCGTGCAGAGGATTCGAGCTTTTGCAGCGCGCTCATCAGTCCCTGCGGGTGTCCGACCATCGCCGCACCCGTGGCGTCGGCCTTGTACTCCCGGGTTCTGGAGACGGCCATCTGGATCACCATCGCCGCCAATGGCGCGACGATCATCATGGCCAGGGCCGACAACCCGCCTCCATCGCGGTCCCGGCTACCTCCGAACATGGCCGAATATCCGATGATGCGGGCCAGCATGGTGACGGCGCCAGCCATTGTTGCCGCCAACGACGAGATGAGGATGTCGCGGTTCTTGATGTGCGCCAGCTCATGGGCCACGACGCCCTCGAGCTCCTGTTCGTCCATCATGCCTAGCAGGCCGCTGGTTACGGCGACCGCCGCATGGCTGGGGTTACGACCTGTCGCGAAGGCGTTGGCACCGTCGTCCGGCAGGACATAGAGCGCGGGTTTCGGCAGGCCGGCGCGGCTCGTCAGCCGTTCGACGATCTCGTGCAGACGCGGGTACTGCGCCGGGTCGGCAGGTTGAGCCCGATACATCCGCAGGACGATCTTGTCGGAGAACCAGTAGCTGCCGAAATTGAACACCGCGGCGAACACCAGCGCAATGAATAGTCCCTGGTTGCCGAAGGACGAGCCGATGGCCAAAAACAGGCCCGTCATTGCCCCCAGCAGCAGGGTCGTCTTGAATCCGTTCATCTCTTGAGTGTAGCCTGCCGCGCAGGCGGCGTCCTGTCCGGTGCCAGGGCGCTCCGCGGCCCGGACGCCGGCCGGGCTGGTTGCCGACAGAGGCGACCGCCAGGCGGGCTGCTACGGCAGCGCGGCGGCGAGGGCCGCCGCAAATACGGCAGCGAATCCTCCGGCGCCGAGCACCAATCCGGGCCGGCCGCGGAAGACAAAGTCGGACACGGCCGCGCCTAGCGCAGCACCCACAACGGCCAGGGCGGGCTCGCCGGGACCGAGCAAACCGAAACCCACGGCGGCGGCGGACAAGGTGATCGCCAGCGATAGCCCGGCGACGACCCCGGGCCCGTTGATGCCGGCCCTGACGGCGGGTCGCAAGGTCAGCATGCGCAGTTTCGCACCCGACCAGCGGCTGCTGCCCGCCCTGCCTGCCCAGGCGCACGCAGCGCCGGCCAGTCCGCCTGCCAGCCCCGCGTTCCAGTAGGCGGGCGTACTAGCGGCGAAGGCTCCCCATACCACCACCACGCTGGCAGCGGTCAATGCGACCACGTCGCGCATCCGCAGACGGTGGTTGGGCAATAGCAGACGTCCGGCGCAGGCTGTTAGCGCGACCTGGGTCGTCACCAGCATCGTGGCGGGCCAGCGTGCAGCCAGGAAGACGAGCGCCAGCACCATCGCGCAGGTTAACGCTGCCCGTTTTCGCAGGAGTCCGATGAGCCACAGCAGCCCGCCGGTGGCGAGTCCGAATAGTGCCGCTGGCAGGACGCGGGTGATGAGCAGATCAACCATCGAGATTCTGCTCTTCCCGAACACGCTGTCGCCACCATTCCAAGGTGTCCGCCAGGGTACGGGCGAATGGTATCTGCGGCTGCCATCCCAGCTCCGCGGCCGCCAGCGCGTTGCTGCCAGCGAATCGAGGCATGTCGGAAGGACGCAGGCGTTGCAGATCGGCCTCGACCTCGATGGCCACCGTGGCCGCGTCGAGGAAGGTGGTCAGGACGTGCTGGACCGCCACTGCCTGGCCGCTGCAAAGATTGTAAGCGGCGCCGCGGGTGCCGCGGTCGGCCGTGCTGATCAAGCCCTCCACCAGGTCGCGGACATCGGTGAAGTCGCGCTCCGCCGCGAGATTGCCGACTCGGATGCGTGGTTCGGCGAGCCCGGCTTCGATGCGAGCGATCTGGCAGGCGAAATCGGCGGTGACGAAGCCGAGTCCCTGACCCGGGCCGCTGAAGTTGAAAGGGCGGGCGATGACCAGGTCGATATCGTGCGAACCGCAGAACTCGGTGGCCAGGATTTCGGCACACGCCTTACTCGCCGCGTAGGGGCTACGCGGACTGCGCGCGTGGTCCTCGGCAACCGGCAGGTCGGCGGCGTCGACGTGTCCATACACCAGGCCGCTCGAGACCAGCACGACGCGCGCCGATGGCGCCGCCGCCGCTACCGCTTCGAGACAGGCCCCAGTGCCGAGAGTATTGACCTCGTAGACCTTGCGCCGTTGATTCCATGCGTCACCAACCGCGGCCAGCCCCGCCAGGTGGTAAACCACTTCCGGGGGGTGCGCCGCCATGACTTCGGCCAAACGGTCGGTGTCGCCGATGTCGCCGTAGTCGCTGACGGCATGGAACTCCACGTTGCCTTCCGCGCTCAGCGTGAAACCGCGTACATCGGTGGCACGGCTGCGCAGGGTGCGCGCGAGGTGCTGGCCGGCGAAGCCTCCGATCCCCGTAATCAGGGCGCGCGAGTTACCGATGGGGGTCTCCCCGCTGAACCATCGAGGATCAGCGACGATTGTTGTCGAATCCGAGTGATCCGACCTGAGCCAGGTTCAAAAGAACGGCGAATTGGGTCTCGGCTCGGTCGGCGAAGTTGAGCCGCCTGACGTCCACACCGATGGAGCAACACTGGAGGTTCCACTCCAGCGATGCCGTGGAACTCCGTACCGTGTTCTGGAACACGTCCAGCTGGATCCCGGCGCCGGCGGTCAGGACATGGTCGAACAGGTCCGTCCTGGCGTTGGCGTTGACTGTGTTCTGGGTCTCCTCGACGACCACGAGGGTCAGATCGTCCGGGTCGAGGAAATCACGCACGCCGCGGAACCAGGTCAGATCCAGGCGGCTGTAGTCGGATCGCGCGCTGATACTCACACGGAAGCTGGCCGGCTTGAAATCCGGCGTGAAGCGCATGTTGCCGTCGAGCTGAAGCCTGTCGGTCGGCGTGATTCGCGACGAGATGAACCAGGGTAGGCGAACACGCGGCGCCCCGGCCGCCTCCAGCACCTTGTTGCCCGGGTCGAGATCGTAGTTGCGGCCGAAGGTGAATTCGGCGATCTGCGACACCATGCGCTCGTCGGCATTTCGGGTCGGGTAGCGCTTGCCGAACAGGCGCGTGGTGATTTCGGCCGTGAGCTCCTGTCGGTCGCCGCCCTGCGAGTCGATCTCGTCGAAACGGATCACCCGATTACTGCCGTCGAAATCCAACGTGCGAATGCGCCGGTAGGTCAGTCGCGGCTGAATCAGATGTTTCATGCGCGGCGAGTACTCGCTGCCCGGATTGTCGAAGATCTTGAAGATCGACGGTCCCACCATCTCGACGCCGGTCTCGTAGAAGTTACGGAATACCGACTTGGCTTCGAATTCGTCGGTCTTGGCCAGCTCTCGCTGGCTCCACCAGGTGGATCGCCAGCGGAAGAAGGGGCTGAACGTGAGCCACGGGATCTGGGTGAGCTGTACCGATACCTCGGGGAACGCGTCGAGGCGACTGTAACTGCCGCCTTCCTCGAAGGCCTCACCCTTGACCTCGAACCGCGACAGCTTCTGCAATCGCGCGGCGGAGGACTGCATGCTGACGTAAAGCGGCCCGGCAGCCTGCGTACTACGCAGGCTGTAGCGTGCCATCGGCAGTTTGCGACCGACAGTCGAGTTGGTGTTCGAGTTGAATCGCTCCGTGCTGTTGGCGACGACCGAGATGGTGCTGGCGCCCCAGCTCTTGGTGACCTCGCCGTTGATGTAGGAGCTACGCTGCAGGAAGCGGTTCACATCGTCCTGGAAATCGCGCGCGAACTGGGTGCTGCTGATGAAATCGGCGCCGAGCCGAATTACGAACTCTCCGGGCAGCGTCTGGTTGTGCTCGCCCGACAGCGCGAAGCCGCTCTCGAAGGAACGCAGGCCCTCAGCCTGTTCTTCGGGGGTGCGCTCTCTGCCCGGGAAATAGTAGGCCTTCAGATTGCCGTTGGCGCTGTCGGCCAGGGTGTGTCGGAATTCGCCGCCAAAGCCGCTCCCGGCCTGAGCGAAGTGCTCGTACGTCAGGGTCAGATCGGCGGTGCGGCTGATAGCCCAGAAGAAAGCCTCGGAGAACATGAAGCCCCGGCGACTGGAACTGCCGATGGTGGGGATCATGAGCCCCGTTTGCCGTCGCTGATCCTGCAGCGGCCAGTAGATCCATGGCAAACCGAAGACCGGCAACCCCTTCACCCGCAGGTGCGGCCACGACATCTTCATGTAGCTGCCCGGCTTGAACGTGGTCTTGCCGGAACGGAAATCCCAGATCGCGTTGGTCTGGTTACAGGGGGTGAACACGCCCCCTTCGGCCTCGAACTTGCCGGGCTCGATCTGCCGCAGCACACGGGCGCGGATGTAGAAAGGGCCGGGCGCGACGCCGATCGCGTCGTTCATTTCGAGCGTTGCGTCATCAATGTCACCGCGCATTGAGGACCCGTTCAACAGCAGGCCGCCCTGCTCGAACGAGACGTTGCCCGTGGCCTCGAAGCTGCCCTCGTCCATGTTGACGCTGATCTCATCGGCCAGCAGACGCAGGCCGCGACCGGAGTGCGAAATGTCGACATCGCCCACCATGTGCCAGAGGGCGCCCTCTACACGAATGGAGTCGTAGACGACCTCGAGGTCGTCGGCGAGCGAAGTGATGTTGGCGGCACGACCCGTCTCCTGGGCTGTCGCCGACGGCGCCACGACCCATGCTCCGATCAGACCGACGGCAGCCAACACACTCAGGCGGCGCGAACCGCAACAAGCAGCTGTGCGCAAGACTATGCCCCTGTGATGCACTTTGGGGGGTGAGTCGTCCAGGCTTCGGTTTCTCCCCCCCGGCGAACGAAGCCTGGCCCATTGTATGGGTTAACGGGGTGCGCGTGCAGTAGCGTCACCCTGTCGCGGTTCGACGGGAGGGGGATGGCCCCGGGTCTGACCGTGGCTCTAGCCGCCAGCCTGCAGGAGCGGCCTCAGGTGGCCGAGCAGATAGAGCGAGCCAGTGAGGCAAATCGCGTCACCTTCTGCGGCGAGATCGTAGGCGGCGGCCAACGCTGCCTCCGGGTTGTCGACTGCCTGGCGGGTCTGACCGTCGGCGCTCGGTACGAGCGCCAGCAGCTCGGCCGGTTCGGCGCTGCGAACCGAGGGCACCCGCGTCGTCGTGATGGTGTCGGCGCACGGGAAAAGGTGTTCGGCGATGCCGTCGGCGTCCTTGTCATGCAGTACACCGATGACCAGGTGCAGGCGGTCGAAGCGCTTTCGATCGCGTAGTGCATTGAGGTGGCGGGCGAGCACGGCGGCCGCGGCCGGGTTGTGGGCACCGTCCAGCAAGGCGGAGGGGCGCCCCTCGATCCACTCGCAGCGCCCCGGCAGCGACGCGCGGCGAAGTCCCGCCCAGATGGCGTCGGAGCTGATTCGCAGGCGCCGCCGATCGAGGGCCTCGGCAGCCAACACCGCACAGCGGGCGTTATCGAGCTGATGGCGCCCCGGCAAAGGGATCTCCAGGCCGCCGTAGTTGCGCAAGCGCCCCATGAGGTCGACGGCGTGGTCGTCACGCTCGTTGAGCGGGTACCGGGTGCTGTCGATCACGGTGATTCCGCGTTCGCGCGCGAGTTCCCGGATCGCGGACATGACGGCCGGCTCCTGCGGCGCGACCACCGCGATGCCTCCCGGCGGGACGACGGCGAACTTCTCGCCTGCGATGGTGCGGATGTCGTCGCCGAGCCAGTCGGTATGTTCGAGAGAGATCGGGGTAATCACCGCCACGCGGGGCGCGGTCACGTTGGTGGCGTCCAGCCGGCCGCCGAGCCCCACCTCGAGCACCGCCACATCGGCGCGCGCCTCCGCGAAGTAGCGGAACGCGACGGCGGTGAGCGTTTCGAAGTAGCTCAGGTGTTCGTGAAGTAGCCCACTGTCGACCATCACCTGTGTCGCGGTCAGGACCGCGTCCAGGTGGGATTCGAGGCCGGTACGGGAGATCGGGTGCCCGTCGATCGTGAAGCGTTCTTCGAGGTCGACAAGGTGAGGGGAGGTGTAGGCGCCCACTCGCAGCCCGGCGGCACGAGCGATCGATGCGAGCATGGCGACCGTCGATCCCTTGCCGTTGGAACCGGCGACGATGGCGGTCGGGTACGCGAGCTGCGGATTGCCCATCTGCTCGAGCACGGCCCGGATTCTGTCGAGCCCGGGTCGAATGGCATCCGGCCCGAGTTGTTGCAGCCGTTCGCGTGGCGGCGGGGTAGTCAGGATGTCGCCTGTTCGGCCGCGGCCGTGACGGCTGCGACACTCGCCGCAGTCTTGCCGGTGAGGTGCCGCAGGGTGGTGGCCAGCGTAGCCTTGAGTTCGCTCCGCGGCACGACCATATCGAGCATTCCGTGTTCGAGCAGAAACTCGCTACGCTGGAACCCCTCGGGCAGCTTTTCGCGGATCGTCTGTTCGATCACCCGCGGTCCGGCAAAGCCGATCAGTGCCCGCGGTTCGGCGACGTTCACGTCGCCGAGCATCGCGTACGAGGCCGTCACGCCCCCGGTCGTGGGGTCGGTAAGTACCGAGATGAACGGAATCCCCGCGGCCCGCAGTCGGCCCAGAGCAGCGGAGATTTTGGCCATCTGCATGAGCGACTGCGCACCTTCCTGCATGCGCGCCCCGCCGGAACACGAGACCACGATCAATGGCACCCGGCGCTCGGTTGCCCGCTCCGCGGCGCGAGCGATCTTCTCGCCAACGACGGATCCCATCGAGCCACCCATGAAGGAGTACTCCATGACGGCCATGACGACCTCGAGGTCGTGCAGCCTGGCGTCGGCGGTGATGACGGCATCCTTGAGACCGGTCCGCTCCTGGTACTGGGCGAGTCGCTCCGTGTAGCGCTTTTGATCGCGAAACTGGAGTCGATCCACCGGGGCCAGTTCGGCACCGAACTCCGTCCACGTGCCGTTGTCGCAGAGCGACGCCAGCCGTTCGTTTGCGGATATGCGAAAGTGATAGCCGCACTTCGGACAGACGCTTGCGTTCCGCAGGATCTCCTTGCGGTAGACGATCTCCCTACAGTTGTTGCACTTGGTCCATAGGCCCGCTGTGTCGAGTTCGCGGTCACCCACGGGCCGCTTGGCGCGACGTTGCTTACGAAACCAGGACATACCGAAGTGAGGCTGAAGGGAAGATGGGGGGTCGGCGATGCAAGGCCGAAACCGCAGTGGGAGAGCAGAGATCGTACTTAGCGTTCCAGAATGGCGTCAACCAACGCCGTGACGGCCGACTGGAGACGAGGTCCATGATCCAACCGATTGTCTTCCGTGACAACACCCTGAGGTTACTCGATCAGCGACGGTTACCTGCCCGCGAGGAGTGGTTGGAGCTTACCGACCCGCAGCAGGTGATCGATGCCATCCGTGATCTGGTGGTGCGCGGCGCACCGGCGATCGGTGTCACAGCTGCCTACGGGCTTGTTCTGGGCGCCGGTCGGCTGCGGGAGAGTCGCCCTGAATTCGACCAGGACTTCGCCGCGCTGTGCGACCGCATGACCGTCGCCAGGCCGACGGCGGTGAACCTCGCCTGGGCCGTGCGGCGCATGCAGGCGGTGGTGGCGGAACACCCGGAGGCCGCGGTGTTGGCTCTGCGCGCGGCGCTGCTCGACGAAGCGTGTGCGATGCAGGTCGCGGATGTCGAAGCCAACCGGGCGCTCGGGCACCACGGCGCGACATTGTTGAGCGACGGCGCCACGGTGCTGACCCACTGCAATGCCGGGGCGTTGGCGACCGCCGGTTATGGCACTGCTCTTGGCGTGGTGCGGGCTGCCGTCGAGCTGGGCAAGTCGATTCGGGTGATTGCCGACGAGACGCGCCCCTACCTGCAGGGGGCGCGGTTGACCGCCTGGGAGCTACAGCGTGATGACATCCCGTGCACGGTGATCACCGACAGCATGTCGGGGCACCTGATGCAGCGGGGTGCAGTGGACGCCGTGGTCGTGGGTGCCGACCGCATCGCTGCAAATGGCGATGTCGCCAACAAGATCGGCACCTACATGGTGGCGGTGCTGGCACGCGAGAACGGGATTCCGTTCTACGTGGCAGCGCCGACCAGCACCATCGACCTCGAGTTGGCGACCGGAGCCGAGATTCCGATCGAGGAGCGCGACGGCGAGGAGGTCCTGGTGATAGGCGATCAGCGCATGGCCCCGGAAGGTGTGCCGGCCGCGTATCCCGCCTTCGACATCACGCCTGCGCATCTGGTGGACGCGATCATTACCGAGACGGGTGTCGCCAGGGGCCCCTACGACACGTCGCTGCGCGCTTGCTGCACGGCGACCGAGGGCGGCTAACAGGTGATCGTCCTCGGGATCGAGACGTCGTGCGACGATACCGGCGTTGCGGTGGTTCGGGATGGCCACGAGATTCTCGCCAATCTCGTCTCGAGCCAGCCTGAACACGCCCGCTTCGGCGGCGTGGTCCCCGAAATCGCCGCCCGCAAACACGTCGAGGTGTTGCCGGCGATGTTGCAAGCGGCGCTCGAGCGCGCGCAGGTAGATCTCGACGACCTGGATGGCGTGGCGGTGACACGTGGTCCCGGCCTCATCGGCGCGTTGCTGGCGGGGTGGTGCTTTGGTCGTGGTCTGGCGCAGGCTCGCGGGCTGCCGTACGTCGGCGTGCATCACCTGGCGGCCCACGTGCACGGTGCGCTGATGCCCGCTCTGGCGGCGGCAGAAGCGGTGCGGTATCCGCTTACCGCGCTGGTCGTGTCCGGCGGGCACACGGCTCTGTACCGGGTAACTGCGGCCGATACGTTCGTGCCGCTGGGGCAGACGCGCGACGACGCTGCGGGGGAAGCATTCGACAAGGTGGCCAAGCTACTGGAGCTGGGCTATCCGGGCGGGCCGATCATCGATCGGCTGGCGACCCAGGGGAATGCCGACGCCTGGCAGCTGCCGCGTTCCGACCTGGGCCTCGACTTTACATTCTCCGGCCTCAAGGCGGCCGTTCGCCGGCTGGCGATCGAGCAGAAGATCGACCCGGGCAACGCCAGCGACGGGCGCATTCGCGACATCGCGGCTGCGTTTCAGGCAGCCGTGATCGACATGCTCGCGGCCACCACCGAGAGGGCCCTGGAGGAGTTCTCCAGCGAGGGGGTCGTGCTGTGCGGTGGTGTGGCAGCCAACCGCGCCTTGAGGGCCCGCTTCGCCGCCCTGGCCCAACGCCGAGCGCTGCCGCTGTACGTCTCGCCGCCACCGCTGGCGACCGACAACGGAGCCATGATCGCGGGTGCGGGGCATCGTCGCATCAGTTTGGGGGACTTCGATCCCCTGGAGCTCGCCGCGCGCTCTACCTGGCCGCTCGGTAGCTAACCGGTGGTCACCAGTTGCCACGCTAGCGGTACGCTGAGCAGAGGTTCGCATACCCGCTGGTACAATGAGACATTGTCGTTCGCCCCTGCCAGGCCGTGAATCCGATGCACAAGTCCACACTGCGCGAGTACGTCGAGTCGATTCTCATCGCGGCGATTCTCGCGTTGTTCATTCGGACCTTCGTCTTTCAGGCCTTCAAGATTCCGACCGGCTCGATGGAGCCGAATCTGCTCGTTGGCGACCACATCGTCGTGAACAAGTTCATGTTTGGCGCCGGCGGTGATGACAGCTGGCTGGTACCGATGCGTCCGATCGAGCGCGGCGACGTAGTGGTCTTTCGCGCGCCCGAGCAGCCCGACGAAGACTTCATCAAGCGTGTCGTGGCGGTGGGGGGCGACAAGATCGAGATTGCCGACGGTGTGGTGCGAGTCAATGACGAAGTCGTTGACGAGCCCTATGCCCACCATTCGTCGAGCTTTGGCAGCCGGCGCAACTATGGGCCCTTCCATGTGCCCGACGGACACTATTTCTGCCTGGGCGACAACCGCGACAATAGTCGCGACTCGAGATATTGGGGAACGGTGCCGCGGCACCTGGTCAAGGGGCGTGCGGTGATGGTGTACTGGTCGTACGACGTTCCGTCGTTCAGCCACTACGGTGGCTCGATGGCGCAGGGCTGGGCCGACTTCGCCAGGTCGTTGCCGGCCTACTTGACCGAAACAAGGTGGGCTCGAACCTTCACGATGATTCGCTGACGATGTTGGGGGCCAGATGAGAAGGAACAAGTTCGGGCGCGAAGACAGCACGTCGACGGGATGGCGCGGCGACAGCGGCAAGACGAATGTCGGTGCCCTCCTGGCGATTCTGGTGCTGGTAGGCGGCGTTTACCTGGGCATGAAGTTCGTGCCGACGCGCGCCTCCGCGTACCGCTTTGATGACACCGTTCGTGAACAGGTCGTCTATGCGGGTGCGCGGCGTCGCAAGATGGGGGACGAGGAGGTCATGCGCAACCTGATGATGCGCGCCGAAGAACTCGGTCTGCCGATCAGCAAGCGCAACGTCCGGATTACGCGCCGCTCCAAGACCATTCGCATCCAGGTCGCGTATAGGGTCCCGATCGAGCTGCCGTTCGACAACACCTACGAGTGGACGTTCATCTCCGACCACGAGGGGCCTTCGTTCTGAGGCGCCGAAGCACCACAGGCTGCTAGAGACGGGCGGCGACGTCGAACAGCGAACGCACCAGGAAGCCCCGCAGGAAGACGATTACCAGCAGCAGGATCATTGGCGACAGGTCGAGGCCGCTGTAGATCCCTACGCGCCTCCGGATCGGTCGCAGGACGGGCTCGGTGGTCTGATAGAGGAGTTGCACGATCGGGTTGTGTGGGTCGGCGCTGACCCACGACAGGATGATGCGCGCGAAGATCAGCAGCGTGTACAGCCCCAACGCCATGTCGAGGATGGTGGCTGTGGTGGCGATAAGATTGCTCAGGACGAACATCGTGGGCCTACTTTCTCATAGCGGCCCCGTCTTGCGGGGCACGGTTCAAACTTCCAAGTTGGGCTACTGCCGCTGAACTCTGGGTCCGAAGATCGTGGTGCCGACACGAACGATGGTGGCACCCTCCTCGATAGCGATTTCGAAGTCGTTGCTCATCCCCATGGACAGGCCCGGAACCACGAGGCCTTGATTCTCCATGTCGTCACGCATCGCACGCAACTTGCGGAACCAAGGGCGGGCACATTCCGGCTCTGGGTCGAACGGAGGCAGGGTCATGAGGCCGACGAGTTCCAGTGCCTCCGACTCGGCAACAGCGCTTGCGACCTCCTGGGCGCGTTTCTCGATCTGAGCGGTCGCCAGTTCCGTGCGGGCGAACTCGACCTGCACGTAGACGCGCAGGCGGCGACCAGCGGCGGTTGCTGCGGCGTCGAGGCGCGGCACTAGTTTGGGGCGATCCACCGAGTGGATCACGTCGAAGAGCCGCGCGGCCTTGCCGGTCTTGTTGCTTTGCAGGCCACCGATCAGGTGCCAAGTGGGTGCACCGCTCACGAGCGGGATCTTGGGCTCGGCCTCCTGGATGCGGTTCTCTCCGAGGGCCTGTACGCCGGCATCGACGACCGCCTGAACGATCTCTGCCGGGCGCGTCTTGCTCACTGCCAGGAGCTCGATCTCTTCGGCCGCCCGGCCAGCGCGCGTCGCCGCCGCGGCCATGCGATCACGAACCCCTGCGATACGGCCCTCGATGTCGTGCATGGGGCCGGATGGTAGCATCCACTCGCCCGGCTCGCCGTTGCGTGCCGAATCGTGGATTAGCCTTACAGGATTAGGCGTTTACGAGACCTCGCGGGCGAAACTATTCCCCTGTGAGCGCGTAGTTCAGAGCAGATACAACAGGAAACGGATGAGCGCCACCGACCAGGAGATCGTGGAAGCGGTTCTCGCCGGCGAGCAACATCGCTACGCCGAGCTGGTCGAGCGTTACCGAGGCAAGATTGTGAGCTACGTGATGCGGATGCTGGGTAACTATGACGACGCGGTCGATTTGTCGCAGGAGGTCTTCCTGAAGGCCTACACGGCACTCGATAGCTATCGTCCGCAGTATCCGTTTACCGCTTGGCTCTTCCGCATAGCCCGGAACGCCTCGATTGACGAGCTGCGGCGCCGGCGTCTGACCATGGTTTCCCTCGACGCGCCGGTGGCAACCGGCGAAGGCGAGATGCAGC
Source organism: Acidobacteriota bacterium (assembly GCA_029263335.1). Lineage (GTDB taxonomy): Bacteria > Acidobacteriota > UBA890 > UBA890 > WLXD01 > WLXD01. The sequence continues at coordinate 71,497 of JAJCXS010000263.1, forward strand.
GCGACGTAGCTGCTGATGCGCCCGGGCCAGAGGCGATGTATCTGGAAGGCGAGGCGCGCGGAGGCATCGAGCAGGCTCTCAATGACCTACCCGACAAGTACCGTGAACCACTAGTCTTACGGCACGCCGCGGAGATGTCCTATGACGAGATCTCCGAGGCTCTAGAATTGCCTCTGGGTACGGTGAAGACGAGAATTTTCCGAGCTCGCGAGGCGCTGCGAGTACGTTTGGAGCGCGCCGCGGAGAGCAGCGAGGGGATCGCACTCGGAGCTGAGGAACGATGAGCGAACACCAGTCGAATCGCGACGTGCTGTCCGCCTATGCGGATGGTGTGCTGTCACCGGACGCCGTGCGCTCCATGGAGCAGCACCTGGCGGAGTGCGACGAGTGCGCTCGGGAACTGGAGTCGGAAAGGCAGTTTCTCGCCCAGCTCGACACCTTGGCGGACGTGGCTCCGCCGGATGACTTCGTCAACGCGGTGATGGGCCGGGTAGCACAACATCCGGTTCACCGGCCGGGCAATGCCATCCCTTGGCGTGCCGCAATGCGGTACGGGATGGCCGCGGCCGTCGTGCTGGCGGTGCTCCTGGGCGGCGGCGTGACCTGGTTGCTGGGTAGTGGGACGTTGCAGAACGCGGAGCCCGGGGCGGTTGTTGCCGTCGCGATCAGCAGCTCGGCCGGTATGGCGGCCTCGGTATTCGCCTCGGCGCGACACTTCATCAGCCAGGGCTTCGTTCTCTTGGAAGCCGCCGCTCAGCTGATGTGGAGAGTCACCCTCCTGGCGGCGAGCGCCGGCTGGATGGTCCAGATCACCTTGCTGCTACTCACCGTAAGTTTGAACTACGCATTCACCCGCCTGGTACTCAACTACCAGCGACGGGGCTGACTGGGATTGAAAGCCATGAAGACCATGCGCCATGCCCGCTTCGGGAGCCCGTATCGATTGGTGGCGCTGTGCGCCGCGCTGATCATCCTGAGCACCGCCGCCGGATGCATCACGGTTCGTTCCGGCGACGGCGGATTCCTCATGGGCGGCCGCAAGGTCGTGGAGAAGGGCGAGGTAACGCGCGATGAGTTGGTCATGCTCGGCGGCAGCGTCCGCATCGATGGTGAGGCGCGGGCCGATGTCGTGGTCCTCGGCGGTTCGCTGACGGTGAACGGTACAGCGCGAGATGTCGTCGTGGTCGGCGGCACGATGCGCCTGGGGCCGGATGCGCTGATTCGCGGTGACCTGGTAAACGTGGGCGGCAGTCTCAACCGCTCACCGGGCGCGCACATCGATGGCGAGGTTGTGAACGTCGGTGTTTCGGGGCTCGACTGGATGCCGGGTTTTGGCATGGGAGATTGGTCGATCGGCCGCTGGTGGGGGCTGTCACCGTTCCACGTTGCCGCGCGGACGACCCAACTCGTGTACTGGCTGTTGCTTGCCGTCCTGACGGTTGCCCTGGCCGGCGATCGAGTGTCCTCGGCATCGCATTCGATCGCCCGCGAGCCGTTCCGCTTCGGAGTGATCGGATTCGTCGGCTTCTTCGCGCTGTGCCTGATGACGGCCTTTCTGGTGATCCTCTCGTTACTGATTATCGGAATCCCGTTCCTGCTGGCGGTGTTGCTGCTCTGGTGGCTGTCCTACATCTTCGGCATGGTGGCGATGTTCCAGGTGATCGGCCAGAAGTTGTTGCCAGTGTTCGGTAAGCCGGACGCTTCGCAGATCGGGCTGGTGGCGGTTGGCGCGATCGCGCTCGGCTTGCTGCACTACTTCCCGTTCATCGGCTC
>JAJCXS010000264.1 GCA_029263335.1 Acidobacteriota bacterium
TCTACGGTCCCGATGGGTACGTGGAGGTCGACCACCCCGCGTTCGCGGACGTGGAGCAACTGGCACGTGAGTACGGCTATCTGCAGGACTAGCATCGCGGATCCCGATGGGCGGCCACGGGACGTCCAGACCCTTGTGCGATCGACGCTGAGAGAGAGCATGCGTGTCTGACCCGGTACTACGCCTCCATCAGCTGCGTGTTCGCTACGGCTCCACGCAGCCGGTTCTCGACGTGGAGCAGTTGCAGGTCGCCGCCGGAGAGGTCGTCTGCATCATTGGCCCCAGCGGTTCGGGTAAGACGACGCTGCTGCGTCTGGTCAATGGCTACGTGCGCCCGGAGAGCGGCGACCTCGAGGTCCTCGGGTCGAAGCTCAGGTTCGGCCTCGACAGCGGCGTACCTCGGTACGCAAAGACCTTGCGACGGCGCGTGGGCTTCGTGTTCCAGAGTTTCAATGTTGTCGAACGCGCCAGTGTGTTCAGCAACGTGCTCTGGGGTTCGTTGGGACGCCAGCGCGGGCTCGGTGCCATGGTGGGCCGCTTTCCCGAGACAGATCGTCATCTGGCGATGGAGGCGATCGCCGAGGTCGATTTGCTCGAGCAGACCAACCAGCGGGTAGACACCCTGAGCGGCGGTCAGCAGCAGCGAGTGGGAGTTGCCCGCGTCATCGTGCAGCAGCCCGACATGGTGCTGGCGGACGAGCCGGTGTCGAGCCTGGACCCCGTGCTCGCCGAGGAGATCGTCGAGTTGCTCGTGGCGGCTGCTCGTCGCCATGGCAACACCCTGATCATGAGCCTGCACCTCCCAGAACTCGCGCAGCGCTTCGCCGACCGAGTGGTAGGCCTGCGAGCCGGCCGGGTGGTTTGGGACGACACCGCGCCGGCCTTGGACGAGGAGAGCATCGCTTCGATCTACGGCGCTGAACCCCCGCCGCCGGCGGCGGGCCAATGAGCTCCACTTCGCCCACGACCCGTCGGGCCACCCGGATGCCGCCGGAGCAGAGCCTTGGTGCCACGCTACGTCGGGCCGGCGGGACGGGTGCTTTGGCCGTGGCGGTCGCGTGGGCATGGCATGGCACGGGATTCGAGCTGGGCCGGCTAGGGGGCAGTCTCGAGCCGCTGGCAGAGTTCCTGGGGCGTATGACTCCGCCGGATTTGTCGGCCTTCGAAGTCGCTGTGAAGTCGACTGCCGAGACACTGCAGATCGCGGTCCTGGGTACGTTCCTGGCCGTCGTCTTGTCGATACCGCCGGCTCTACTGGCAGCCTCCAACCTGACGCCGGCGTGGATCCACCAGCCCCTGCGATGGGGGCTGGCGCTGGTGCGAGGGATTCCGCTGTTGTTGCTGGCGCTGATGTTCGTAGCGGCGCTTGGCCTGGGCCCCGTGCCCGGCGTACTCGCTCTTGCCGTGCACTCTGTCGGCATGCTGGCGAAGTTCTACGCTGACGCTCTCGAGAGTGCCCGGCAAGGTCCCGTCGAGGCGCTCGATTCGGCCGGCGCCAACTGGCTCCAGCGAGTGCGCTACGGCGTTCTGACCCAGGTGGCTCCCGATCTGGCCCGCGACACGCTGTTTCGCTTCGAACTCAATCTGCGCGAGTCGTTGGTACTCGGCCTTGTCGGTGCGGGCGGTATCGGTTTCTACATCCAGCTCTACATCCGCTCCTTCCAGTACCAGAGGGTAGCCACGCTCACCCTCGTCATCCTGGTAATGGTCGTGCTCGTCGAGCAGGGAAGCGTCGCGATTCGCCGTCGACTCCGCTAGCGCGGCGCCTCTCGAGAACGCTATCGTGCGCGCTTGTAGATCCAGGTGCCGTTACGCTCGTTGCCGCCGAACATCAGGAACTCGTCACGGGCTTCGTCGTAGACGATGGCCGGCCGTCGGTCGGGAAAGGGCCATGGCCCGCCGTCCTTCGGCTCGATCTCAGACCAGTTCGATCCGTCCCAAGCCCATAACTCGTCAAGCGGGTCGTAGCTTGATGTCTGTGTTTCGAACCCTCCGAACAGCAGCAGGTCGCCGGTGACCGGGTCGGTCACCATCGCTTGCGAAGCGCGATTGCCGGGGCCACCAGTCGACAACAGTTGCCAGTTCGCTCCGTCGAAGTTCCAGGTCTGCATGAAGGGCGTCTCATCGAGCGGCGTGCTGTAGCCGCCGGTCATGATCAGCTGCCCGCGATGCGTATCGAACATCATCGCCGCCTCGGCTCGTTGCTCCGGAATCGTCGAGGTCAGGACTTCCCGCCACTGGAGGTCCTTCCATCGCCAGAACTGCGTCAGCTCGACCTCCCCAGTGGAGACGGCGCCACCGAACATCATTACGCTGTCTTGGCGGGGGTCGTACGCCATGGCCATGGAATAGGCAGGGATGGGACCCGAATTGCTCCGCTTGCGCCACTCACGTCCGTTCCACTCCCACGTATCCGCGTGCGCGCCGTCCCCAAAGCCACCAAACAAGACCCCTCGCTCTCGGCGTGAGTCATAGGCGATGCCCGCTCCGTAGCGCGAACTGGGTCCTGACGGTCCGGCTCGTAGCCGCCAGCGGTCACCGCCCCAGATCCAAGTTTCCCGTGTAAGGCCGTCGAACAGCACCGTCTCCTGTCTGGCCGCGTCGTAGAACATGTGGGGTTCAGTATCGGAGGAGGGCAGTTGCTCGTCGCGCGGAACGGGATTGATCCACCGCTTCCGACGACGCACACGAGTTTCGCGCAGGTCGCCGCTCTCGCGATGGGTGGCTCCGCCGAGAATGATCAGCCGAGCTTCATTGGCGTCGTACGCCATCCCGTGTCCGCCCCGCGCCGGCACCTTCCCGGCGCGCCGCCACACATCTCCATCCAGTTCCCACACGTCACCTCGCGCTTGTCCAGCGGCGTTGAACCCGCCGCTCAGGACCACGCGGCCGGCAGCCGGATCGTAGGAGATCGCATGTCCGGTGCGGGGGCCGGGGCCGCCGGCGGGAAGAGCGGTCCACCGCGAACCGTTCCATTCCCAAGTCTCGCCGCCGCCGTAGAGTACGAGCCGCTGCCGATTTGCATCGTAGGTCATGGCCGGCGAGACGACTGCGGGTCCGGTGGCGGAGAACTGGCGCCAGCCGGCGCGATCGTAAGCCCAGGTCTCGCGGTTACCTGATGCGCTCCCGTGCAGAATCAAACTGTCGCGCGCAGCGTCGTAGGCCATCGCCGCGCCCGTACGAGGACTCGGCCCTAGAATTCTGCGCTCGCGCCACTTCCTGCCGTTCCACTCCCAGGTCTCGCCGAGCGGCACTCCGACATTGTCCGCGCTGAGACCGCCGAAGAGCACAACGCGTCGCCGCGCCACATCGTAGGCCAGTGCGCCTCCCTCGCGTGCGTTCGGTCCGCCCTGCGCCTCGAGTTGCCAATGCTTCCCATCAAACGACCAGGTAGTGCCGGCGTACTCGTCCGACTGCGGCCCCTTGTGGGCTATCACGTGGCCCCTCCGGTTGTCCCACGCCAGCCCGCTCACGGGGCCTGCGGGCGGGACCAAATGCGGAGGGGCCGCCTCGCGCCAGGTTGCGTTGCCCTGTGCGCTGCCGCGTGCCGCCGAAGCTAGCACGGCCAAGAGTGACACAGCAACGAGGCTGCAGATGCCGCACCGCCTGATGATCGAACTCATGGCACTACCCTCCTTTGGAGCCGGCGGGGACCACGCTTCAACCGGAGCGAAGCACGGCAGGCTAGCGGCCCGCTTTGCCGAGACCCATCGAGCTGTAGCCTGGCTTACGGAGCTCCGATGTCGGAGACAGCGGCTCGTGTCACCTCCGCCGGAGAGAGCAGCGGCTTCGCGGATGACTCCGATCTCGACTCGCCGCTCGATCTCGCGAAGGTTTATGGGAAGGAATGATGCGCGGGGTGCGTTCTTCTCCTCGACTGGCATTTTCTTCGAGTTCCCACAGATTCTTCGAGTCCCCACAGAGAGGTATCGCTTGAGCACCACCAACACAGAGAGCGCAACGGCGTTGAGGGTCTTTTGGCAGGACAGTGTCGACCGCAAGATCCCCGGCGCCATGTTGCTCCTGATTCGCTTCGTTATCGGGCCCATGTTCATCGGCACCGGGATGTACTGGATGGGCGCCGAAGACGCGACCGGAGAGATGTCCAACCAAATCAGGGGCGTCGTGGAGTCGGGGCGCACGGTGGGTTGGTATGTCCCGTTTCTCGAGAGGTGGGTTCTGCCGAACGTCGGGCTGTTCGCCTTCCTGGTTACGTGGGGCGAGTTCCTCACGGGGGTCTCGCTCACGTTCGGTGCGGCCACGCGCCTGGGTGCCGCAGTCGGGATCTTCATGGCGGCGAACTATGCTCTCCTGTACAACAACGATTTTTTTCCTGCGGTCGGTAACTGGAACTACGTGTGGTACTTGACGATCGTGCTGCTCGCCGCCGGTGGACGGTCGTTCGGAGTCGATACGTACCTTGCGCGCCGATGGCCACGCTGCCCGCTGTGGTGAGGTAGGACACGATCACGATGAGAGCTGGAGGTGCAGCAGTGAGTCAGGAGCCGGAGGCTCTTGGCGGCGAGAGTCATCTGCTCGGGCGCGCCGCGGCCGGCGATTCGCGCGCTTTCGAGGTGCTCGTCGAGCGCCATGCTGACCGAGTGTTCAGCCTGGCGCTGCGGCTGGTCGGTGATCGATCCGTGGCCGAGGAGGTGACGCAAGACGCGTTCCTGCGACTATCGCGGTCGCTCGGCACACTGCGTATCGAACGGACCATCGCGGGGTGGCTGCGCACGGTTACGGTCAATCTCTGCCGTGATTCGTGGCGGCGGCGCTATTCGCGACCGGCGCAGAATGCGGGCAGTGACCTGGCCCAGTTCGAGGTCGCCGCTCGGGCACCTGATCCCGAGCAACGTGCTCAGATCCGCGAAGCGCTGGGCATGGCGGAGGAGGCGCTCCTCGTGTTGCCTGAAGAGCAACGGATCGCGGTCGTGCTGCGTTACGTCTGGGGCTGCAGCTATGCGGAGATCGCCGAGGAGCAGCATTGCTCCGAAGGCACGGTGGCGTCGCGCCTGCACCGGGGCCTTAGCGCTTTTGCCGAGGCGATGAAGAAGAAGGGAGTCGACGGATGACACACGATGCCAAGACCGCGTTGCAGCGCTATCTCGACGGCATGCTCGCTGATGACGAACGAATCGACTTCGAACGACGACTCGATAGCGAGCCCGCGCTGCGCGTCGAGTTGGCGCGTCTGCGGGCGGCGAGTGAAACGCTGGTGGGGCTGGAGGAACACCAGCTGTCACCGTCGGTGAGGGAGCGCATCGTCGCGGCGCAGCGGGTCACCTCCTATCGTCAACTGACGGGCAATACCCTGCGCAGGCGAATTGCATCTGCCGCTGCGGCGCTGATCATCGCTGTTGCCGCCGGCTTCTTCGCGGGTCGACTCAGCGTTCGCGGCGAGATGTCGGCCACGGAGGAGCCTGTTGGGGCCGTGCAATCGGGACTGGTTAGCGGGATACCTCGCGACCCGGTGGCTGACGCCGCATTGCGCACACGGGCGAACGCGGAGGCTCCGGTCTTTCTCTTGCTGCTCCATGGTCCCCCGGACGAGCATCTCGATGGTCTTGCGGAGGAGATGCACGAGTGGCGCACGGCAGCCACGGCCGCGTGGACCAACTCGTTGGCCGCAACCGACCGACTGGTGGCGTCGGGGGAGCTGACCGATGACGGCACCGGTCTCCGTGCCGGCGACGAGGGTGGCAGCGTGGAACTAGTAGATCCGGCCGGCTGGTACCAAGAGGATTGGATGGCACCGACTCAGTTCTTCGTGCTGCGTGCCAACGACCTGGCGGAGGCGTACAGACTTGCGGGTGTTCTGCCCCACACGAGCCTCGGCGGGCGCATCAGCGTGCGCCAGGTTTCGTCGCGGCCATAAGCCTCAAACGAGCTCTATTTGTCCGCTCACCGGGTGGTAGAAGGCGGTGACGACTCGAACCCCGCCATCTGCGATTGCCGCGCGGATGGTGTCCGACTCGGCGACCAG
>JAJCXS010000265.1 GCA_029263335.1 Acidobacteriota bacterium
CCACACCGATTTCCAGCGCGGCTTCATCAAGGCCGAAACCATCGCCTACGACGACTTCATCGCCTGCGGCGGCGAACAGAAATCCAAGGACGCCGGCAAGATGCGCCAGGAAGGCAAGGAGTACATCGTCAAGGACGGGGACGTGATGCTGTTCAGGTTCAATGTTTGACGGAGATACTGGCCGACTAAGATTTGGCGTCAGAAAGATACTCCGTGTCGGCGAGAGCCGATGAAATGTTGACATCCAGTATGTCGTGCCGCAGTGCGGCAAGGAAATCTACCCAGCGGCCTGCAGTGTCGTCATCGGCAAACGCAAATTCGATGTAGTGACCTAAACAATCTAGGAGCACTATGGATGTATGCAGAAACTGATTCTTGTGTGGCTCACATGGTTCGACTTTCGGTTTGAAATTGTGGATACCGTTTTCTACATCCGCATCAAGATAGTGTGTCAACAAACTGACCCAGGTTCCATGTACATGATGAGACCCAAGCCTCTGGCCGACGACGTAATCCAATCGGGACAGTCCAAGTTCGATCATCATATCTGCGAGACTAGGTAGTCGTTTAGTTTCCGCTATTTGCTGGGCGGTAAGCTCAGCGGCAACAAAGCTATTCCTTATTGATCGGAGCATCCGATCTTCAATTGTCATGATCGCTCCGTGGCGCTCCTCAATTTTCTTCTGGATATGATCGCGAAGTTCTAGATCGCTTCGTAGCCCTTCTGCCAAGAACCTCACGAATTTCGTGTCATTTGGATTCTTGCAGAACCATGAGATCTTGATAGCACTCTCGAAAATGCATCGATCAACGATGACTGTAGCTTCAGCAAATTGGCCTTCATGACAAGTCGCAACATTGGAAAAAACCAACCGGGCGCAACGATTCAATAGTCCGGTTAGTATTGCGTAGTGCAGTTTATTAATAGACCGATATGAACTAGATTCTAATAGAATATGGCCTATTACTGAAACAACGATCCCAACATATTTGTAATACTCAAATAGGATCGGGGTCAGATCCCCGCTAGCTTGGGCTGAGCCAATTTCCTCCTTTTTGAATGAAGGGGGATCGGGCAAAATCTCATGGTCCAATTGCGGTGACAGTAGTCGGAGGTCGCCAAGGGCACGTGATGCAGTCAAGTTTGCGTTTCCTTGAATTACAACTTGTGGTGACTAATCTAGCCGGGTGAACGACCACACAATGAAAATCGTAATACCGACTAAGTAAAGCGTTTGAATGACTGCAAGACCGCCGCCGCACCGCCCACCACCGGCAGCCAGTCCGCCGCCAGCCCCAGCTCCCACGCGTGCCAGCCCCAGAAGCCGGCCCAGGTGAGCGGGATGGCGAGCAAGGCCCAGCGGATCCAGGCGCGCGCCGGTTTTGACAGCAGCAGGAGCGCCAGCGTCAGCAGCACCGTCGGCCCCGGCAGGGCACCGGCGAGGCGCCCCGCAGTCCATGTCCCGCCCCACACTTCGAAGTCCGCCGCGTGCCCCGAGAGCCCGTCGAGCAGCGGCCAGCCCACGACCGCCAGGACGGCGAGCGCCGCGCCGATCCAGCCCGCGACCCCCTGCATCCCGAAGGCGATTTTGCCCCGCACAACCCCGAACCAGAGCAGCAGGGCCGCCTGCAGCAGGAAGACCCAGCCATAGATGGGCGCCATGAAGTTCAGCATGGAGAAGACTTCCAGATGGAACATCCCGCACGCCGCCCAGCCGAGGGCGAGCAGCGCGGCCACCGCCCGCGCGGTCCAGCCACCCTCCGCTTCCGGGCCAGCACCGCGCAGCGCCAGCCCCGCCGCCAGCACCATCAGCCCCAGCGCCACCAGCGGTGCGGGCCACAGCCATTCATAGGAATCGGCGATGAACTGGAAATAGACGTCTCTGGTGAAGGAGATCATGGCGAGCTGGAACTAGCAAAAATGTTAGCCCCTGCCCCACCCGTCATTCCCGCGCAGGCGGGAATCCAGCGGCTCGGTTGCCATGCTTTTCGCATGCATGGGGCATATTGGCTCAATGGTCTTAGCCTAATCGGCAAGCTTGATAGCATTGCTCAACGGCTGGTCTGGATTCCCGCAGTTTATCCTGAGCTTGTCGAAGGGCGGGAATGACGATGGTGGTTGTGGCAACTGTTGGCGCAAGGCTCCGGTCGAAATCACGGTATCGGATGACCTTACAACCCCGCCACATCCGCCGCCATCCGCTTGCGCAGCGCCGCATCCGGCAGCGGGCCTTGCAGCGCGCCCATGTTCTCCTTCATGTGCGCGACCTGGCTGGTGGCCGGTATGGCGCAGGTCACCGCCGGGTGCGAGATCACGTATTTCAGGAACACCTGGGCCCAGTTCGCGGCCCCGATCTCCCTGGCCCAGCCCGGCAGCGGCTTGTCCCCGTATTCGTCGAACAGCGCGCCGCGCTCGAACGGGCGGTTGAGGATGATGCCGATGCCCCGTTCGGCGGCAATCGGCAACAACCGGGCCTCCGCCTCGCGGTTGGCGATGTTGTAGGTGAGCTGCACGAAATCCAGCTTCTCGGTCCGCATGATCTCGGCAAGCTCGCCGTGGCGCCGCCCGTGGGAGGTGGTGATGCCGATCATCCGCACCGTGCCAGCCTCGCGG
>JAJCXS010000266.1 GCA_029263335.1 Acidobacteriota bacterium
CCGCGCCTGCGAACACGTAGGCGAAGGCATGGCGTTCGGTGGCCACAGGGATGACCTTCTTCTTGCCTGGCGGGACGGAGATGTCTACGTACTGGGGTTCGGCGGCGATGCCGTCCACCGGTCCGGTTTGACCCCAGAGGCTGCCGCAGATGATGCGCGCCCTGGTGCCGTCGTCTTCCGTTACCTCGGGAATGTCGGCGGACTTGATGTCCTGGTAGCGGGGCGCCGTCATTTTCAGCGCGCGTGGCAGGTTCGCCCACAGCTGGAAACCATGCATGCGGCCCTGCCCGTCGCCATGCGGGAGTTCCTGATGGACGATGCCGCTCCCGGCGGTCATCCACTGCACGTCGCCCGACTCGATCGAACCTTGGTTGCCGAGGCTGTCGCCGTGATTCACTGTGCCGGCCAGGACGTAGGTAATCGTCTCGATACCCCGATGCGGGTGCCACGGGAAACCGGCCTCATAGTCGGTCGGCCGCTCGCCGCGGAAGTCGTCGAACAGCAGGAAGGGGTCAAAATCGCTCGTCTTGCCGAAGCCGAAGGCGCGGTGCAGGTTGACCCCTGCCCCCTCGACGTGAGGCTTCGCCTTGAGATGTTCCCTTACAGGTCGAATCGACATTCGCGACGCTCCGGTACAAGACTCCCGTCCAGCGGACCTCATCCACCCGATCATCGTAACCGACCCTTCAGGCACGCCTTCGACGTCGCTACCATTGAAAGTCGGGCTGCCGCACGGCTAGACTCCCGCGCAGACTTTCGTCCGATCCTTTGTCGGGCCCCCCACCGGAGGTTGACCCCATGCGTAGATTCCTGAGCGCGGCATTGGCCGTCACGCTGTTGTTTGTCGGATCCGCGGCCGCCACGGCCGAGGAGACAGTCCGAGGCGAAATCGTCGAGAAGACGTGTTTCGTGGACCGTGGAGCGCACGGCGAAGATCATGCGGCCTGCGCCAGGCGCTGTTTCGAGCGCGGTAGCGACGTCGGGTTGCTGACCGTCGACGGCGACCTGTACATCCTCAAGCCGGCCGCGGATGACGCCGCTTTCGAGTCGCTCAAAGGCCTCGCGGGAAAGACCGTCAGTGTGACCGGCGAATGGGGCGAGAACGACGGCCAATACAGGACGCTGTTGGTGGCTACAGCCGTGGCCTCCTCGAATTGATCTCGGCATCCTGGCCACTCGTCGAGAACGCCTGGGTCGTCTTCCCGATGACATGAACGCCGCGGCTGTCCGAGACTTCGGCGGCCCGACCCACTAGAATCGCGCTGCGCAGAGTCGCAACCCCGCCGATGGCCTCAATTGCCCCGAGGAGAGATCCGCACCATGAACAAACGAGCCTTTGCCGCCTTCGCCCTGGCGATCATCGCCACCGTGGCCTGGACGGCCCCGAACGGCGCCACCGTGACGACTGACCCCCCATTGGCCTCGATCGGCGCTCTCGAACACGCTGGCGGCGTCCTGTTTGCCGGCGATTCGAAGGGCGGCACGGTCTACGCGCTCGAGGTCGGAGCAGGGTCGGGTGACCCCGGCGAGTTCACCGCTGTCAACGATCTCGACGTCAAGATTGCCGACATGCTGGGCACCACGGCCAACGAGGTCTTCATCAAGGATCTCGCCGTGGATCAGGCGAGCGGCGCTGCCTACCTGTCGATCATGCGTGGTAGCGGTGCCGGCGCGGAGCCGGTGTTGATGAAGGTGACGCCGGATGGCGAACTGCACCACGTCGCCTTCGAGACGCTGGCGTACACCAAGCTGGACCTTGCCGACGCGCCCGACAACACTCCGGACGCGCGCCGCAACCCGCGCAACGCGACGATCACCGACATCGAGCTGCTCGGCGACTCGGTCTACATCGCCGGCCTGTCGAACGAAGAGTTCGCCTCGGTGTTGCGTCGCGCCCCGTGGCCTTTCGAGGCCTCGGCGAACGCCACGGGTCTCGAGATCTATCACGGCGCGCACGGGCAGTACGAGACCCAGGCTCCGATCTACACGTTCATGCCGGTGGAGCTGTCGGGCGAGAAGCACGTGCTGGCGGGTTATCTGTGCACGCCGCTGGTGACCTTCTCAGTGGACGAACTCGGTAGCGCGGACAAGCTGCGCGGCAGGACGATCGCCGAGCTCGGGTTTGGCAACGTGCCCATCGACATGCTGCACATCGAGCAGGACGGCGAGGACTTCGTGCTGTTGACGAACTCGCGTCGCGGCACCATGAAGATCCCGATGTCGGACGTGATCGCCGCCCAGGGCAAGCCCAGCATCGAGGAGCGTGTCGGACCCAGGACCGGCGTCGACTATGAAGGCTCCCCGCTGGGTCTCGTGGTGCAGGTCGACAACTACGGCGACAGCAAGATCCTGATCTTGGAGAGGAATCCCGAGAACGGCACCCTGCGTTTGTCGGCGCGTGAGAATCGCTGGCTCTGAGTCGCTGAACACCCTCCGTCCGTCAATCCAGAGGGCCGCGGCCGCGACACTGCTCGCGCTCGCGGCCTTCGGTTGCAGTGCTGAGAGCGGCGCCGAGCGTACGCTTCGGCTCACCGGCGACCAGGAGTCGGGTTGGGCGGTGACGCTCACCGGCAGTGAGGAAGCGGGGGAGCTGCAGGTGTTCACCGGCGGCAGCATCGAGCTGTCCGCCGAACGGATCGCGGTGCTCGGTGAGGTCAGCCAGGGCGCCGCGGGGGTGATCTGGACTCCCCGCTACACGCTCCGGCCCGCACAGCAGTACACCGCGGTATGGCGACCCTCGGCCGGGGAGGTGCTCTCGGCGACGTTCACGATTCCCGCGCTGGATCTTGTCGCGAGCACGGTCGTAGTGGGCGTATATCCGTCGGCCGAGGTCGTGCCCGAGAATCTGCTGCGCCTGTATATCCAGTTCTCTGCGCCGATGAGCCGCGGCAGTGCGCGCCAGTTCGTCGAATTGCTCGACGACGACAACGAACCGATCGCGGGGGCGTTCGTGGTGCCGGAGCAAGAACTATGGAGTTCGGCCGAAGATCGGCTGACGCTGTTCTTCGACCCTGGCCGGCTCAAACAGGAGGTCGGCCCCAACCTCGCCGCCGGCGCACCGCTGAGCGCTGGGCAGACAGTGACTCTGCGCGTGCGGCGCGAATGGCCGGATGCGCGCGGGGCGATGTTGCGCGAGAGTTTCGAGCGCACCTGGAGAGTCGGGGCGGCCGATCGCGAGCGGCCGCGGACCGATACTTGGACCGTCCACGCTCCCCAGACGCCAGCCGGACCCTTGCGGGTCGAGTTCCCGCATGCGCTCGACGCGGCCCTGCTGCAGCGCATGCTGACGGTAGAGACGCGGGCGGGTGCGCCGATCGAAGGTGAGGTCTCGGTCGCCGCGGGGGAACGCGATTGGACATTCCGACCCGTCGTGCCGTGGGAGCCTGGCGACTACTCGATTCGCGTGGAGGCCGACCTCGAAGATCTGGCCGGCAATAGTCTCGAACGGCTGTTCGACGAGCCGCTGGTCGAGGAGCAGGTGGGGCGCCCCGCCCTCGGCGCGGTCAGGCTGGACTTCACCGTGGGGTCCGGCTAGCGGGTCAGGCGTTCGGAATCGATCGATCGGGAGCGTCCGGTCGGCTCTTGTCTTTGCGGTCGAGCGCGACCAGACGGGCCTCGCAACCACCCTCCTCGGGCTGTGCCTCTCCGAGAATGCGGAGCTCGAGGTCGGCCAGCGCACGCTCCGCGAGCCGATCGCGTGAGCTAGTGAGGTGGCGGGTGCTCGATGCGGCGTCGAACAGCCGCGTCTCCAGCTGATCGAGCGCCAGCTTGGCCTCCCAGCGTTCGTCCTGCAGCGTCTTCCAGATCGTCATGGCAGCGCGCACCAGCGGCACGGTTAGCAGCAAGAATGCCCACAACCCGATGGCGACGGCGATGTCGACCGGGTTGCCGCTGATGACCGCCAGCGTGATCCAGAGCGACTCCATCAGCCCTTTCGCGAACGCCCACACGACGACCGCTACGGCAATCGAGCCCCAGGTGATGGCCATTACGGTCAGGAGCAGGCTTCGGCGCGGCCCGATGCGCTCCAGGTGTTGTTCGATCAGATGTCGCACGAATCTCCTCTCCCGCCAAGAACACGGTTGCCGACCGCACGACCCTCCCGGAGCGGCACCATCATACGCGCCGCGAAGTGAGGCTTCACGGGAATGGAACGCGGGCGCCGGTTGTCAAAGACCTCGAGTCCCCCCGATCCGACGCTAGCTGGGTTCGCATTCACGTACGCCAACGCCCCGACAAAGGAAGGACGTAATCATGACCCTGCGCACCCTCACACAACCCGCGCGCTCTCGAGGCGGCCTCATCTTCGCCGTCGTGCTGGTGGCCGTTGTGGCCGCGCTCGTCGCACCCTTCCCGACGCACGCGCAGAACGGTGGCGGTCCGAACTTCGGCCCGGTTCGCGACCGTGACTACCTGAGCAACGGTCGCTACGATGCGGCACTGGTCGAACTCGGGCGCGTGCTCTTCTTCGACGAGGTGCTCAGCGGCAATCGCAACATCTCCTGCGCCACGTGCCATCACCCGGAGAACGCGACGGCGGATGCACTTTCTCTGCCTCTAGGTGAAGGCGGCGTCGGATTGGGCGTGGCGCGAACCGCGGGTAACGGGCCCGGCCGCGTGCGCCAGCGAGTTCCGCGCAATTCTCCGGCGCTGTTCAATCTTGGCGCGCGGCAGTTTCGCAGCCTGTTCCACGACGGGCGGGTGGCCATCGACGCCCGCTCCGCGTCGGGGTTCGACACTCCCGCGGGCGACGACCTGCCCGCAGGCCTCGACAACATTCTCGCCGCGCAGGCCATGTTCCCGGTCACCTCGGCGATCGAGATGGCGGGCAGACGTGGCGCCAACGAGATCGGCCGGGCTGCGGCTCGCGGCCGCCTTGCGGGCGACGACGGGGTCTGGAATCTGCTGGCACAGCGGTTGCGGGACAACCCGGAGTACGTGCGCCTTTTCCAGAATGCGTTCGATGACGTTGACGACGCCACCGACCTCACGATGGTTCATGCCGCCAATGCCATCGCCGAATTCGAGATGGACGCGTTTCGCAGCGACGACAGTCCGTTCGATCGTTTCTTGCGGGGTAACCCGGCCGCCCTTTCGCAGCAGCAGCGACGCGGCATGAATCTCTTCTACGGCCGGGCCGGATGCGCCCGCTGTCACGGCGGGGCGTTGCAGACCGACCGGCGCTTCCATTCCATTGCCATGCCCCAGGTAGGCCCCGGGACCGGCGACGGTCCTGACGGGCGCGACGACTTCGGCCGCGAGCGCGTAACGGGTAACCGGTCGGATCGCTTCGAGTTCCGCACGCCTTCGTTGCGAAACGTCGAATTGACGGCGCCGTACGGCCACGCAGGCGCTTACGCAACGCTCGACGCGATCGTCACGCACTATCGCAATCCGCCCCAGGAGATCCGCGATTACGATCCTTCGCAGCTGATCCTGCCGTCGCGACGGTATCTCGATCGTTTCGACCTGATCGTTATGGGCGATCCGGGTCGGGTCGCGGCCATCGCCGCCAGCAACGAGGCTCGACCGGCGCGACTGGACGGCCGTGATCGCGCCGATCTGGTGGCTTTCCTGCGTTCACTCACCGACCCCGCAGCGCGCGACCTGAGCAGTCAGGTGCCCGCGAGCGTGCCCAGTGGACTGCTGACGCGCTGAACCGGCGAGGTGACGCGGGATCCGGGCCGTCGCGTCCACCGACGGCCCGGATCAGTTCGGTATACATTGAGGGGGAAAGCCTACTCCGCCATCCGATTATGCCGACACGACAGGTCATGGTGCTTCGCCATGGGCGAGCAGCGAGTTCACTTCGAGGCGTCTCCTGAGGCCCGCCGCGCGCACCAGCGCGCGGTACTGCGTGACCTTGAAGCGCTGCAGGAAATGATCGACGGCGGCCAGATCGAGGCCGGCAAGAGACGAATCGGCGCCGAGCAGGAGTTCTTTCTCGTCGACGCGGATTGGCGGCCGGCGCCTGTCTGTACCGACATGCTGGCGCGTCTGCCCGATACGTTCACCACCGAGCTGGCCGCCTACAACCTGGAATGCAATCTGCCGCCGCTGCACTTCGGCGGAGACTGCTTGTCGCAGCTCGAGTCGGACCTCGGTGGCTTTGTCGATGTGGCCGACCAGGCGGCGGAGGATATCGGTGCCAAGGTCGTGCTCGCGGGCATCCTGCCGACGTTGAGGAAGTCGGACGTAGCACTCGAGAACATGGCCCCGCGCGAGCGGTATCGGGCGCTCGATCACGCCATGACGAGCGCGGCCGGTGGCGGCTACACCCTCGACATCGCGGGTTTCGACGAGCTCGCCGTGACCCACGACTCGGTGATGCTGGAGTCCTGCTGCACGAGCTTCCAGTTTCATTTTCAGGTGGCTCCCGACGAGTTTGCCAGTCTCTACAATCTCGCCCAGGCGGTGACCGCGCCGCTGGTGGCAGCGTCGGCCAACTCGCCCGTTCTTTTTGGCAAGCGGCTGTGGCACGAGACCCGGATCCCGTTGTTCCAGCAGTCGATCGACACGCGTCACGCCAGTTACCACGTGCGGGGTCGCCAACCTCGCGTGAGCTTCGGGCAACGCTGGGTCGATGACGATGTCCTGCAGTTGTTCCGCGAAGATGTAGCGAGTTTCCGCACGCTGCTATACGGCGATCAACAGGAAGATCCCTTCGCTGTGCTAAAGGGCGGCGGCGTGCCGGGACTCGGCGCGTTGCAGATCCACAACGGTACGGTCTATCGCTGGAATCGAGCCTGTTACGGGGCGACCGCCGGCGTGCCGCATCTGCGCATTGAAGCGCGCGCTGTCGCTGCGGGTCCCACGGTTCTCGACGAGGTGGCCAACGCGGCGTTGTTCTGGGGCGCGTTGCTTGCGCTCGAGGCGGAAGTGGGCGACGTGCGCTCGCGGCTGCGCTTCGAGGATGCACGCCGCAATTTCAACGTCGCCGCGGAACATGGCCTGGGTGCTCGATTCACCTGGCTCGACGGCGAGCGCATCGGCGCGGTGGATCTGCTGACGAATCGAGTGCTTCCGGATGCCCGCGACGCGTTGATCGACCGCGGCCTCAACACCGACGACGTGGAGCGCTACGTGAGCGTGATCGAGCAACGTGTCGAGAGTCTGCAGACTGGAGCCGCGTGGCAGCTGAAGTCGCTGGCGTCGATTGGGGACCGTTGTGGGCCCGGCGAAGCGCTGGTCACCCTGACCGAGAACATGAACGCGCTACGGGCCACCGGAATGCCGGTGGGCGAGTGGCCGCTGGCCAAGCGCCGGGAGATCATCGATATGGGAGCGAGCAGGACGACCGTCGAGGAGTTCATGGCTACGGATCTGGTCACCGTGCAGCCCGATGAGTCGGTGTCGCAGGTGGCGGCGCTGATGACCTGGCAGAACATCCGCCATGTTCCGGTAGAGAGCGCCGACGGCAACTACATGGGCATGGTGTCGAGCCTCGAGGTGATCGAGCACCTCTCCCGCTACGATCTGCGCGCTGGCGAGACCACTCCTCCGGGCGAGGTGTCCGTCGAGCTGATCATGCACACCGAGGGACCCTCGGTTACGCCGCAGACGACCGCCATCGAGGCGATCGAACTCATGCGAAAGGGCGAGGCAGACTGTCTGCCGGTGGTCAGCGAAGGCGCCCTGGTGGGGATCGTCAGCGAGCGCGACTTCATCCACCTGGCGAGCGACGGGATGGCCGCGGACTAGGACCCTCCGGGCAGCGACGCCGCAAGACCGAGGCTACTTGGCGTTGCCGAGTTCTGCCTTCTTACGCATCATCTCGTCGGCGAGGTCGGCGACCGTCATCGAGCGCAGGGTCTCGAGAAGATCCGCGCGGACCGGGCCCCACATGTCGTGCATCGGGCACGGCGCCGTGTCGGAGCAGGTGCTGAGCCCAAGAATGCAGTCATGCTCGAACGCTTCCATGTCCTCGACGGCCCTGAGCACCTTGATCACCTTGGTGGCTTCGGGCGACGCGGCGAGGACGAACCCGCCGCCTCGACCGCGGGTCGATTTCAAGATGCGCGCGCGAACGAGATCCTGCATTACCTTGGCGAGGTAGTACTGAGGGAGATCCTCATTGGCAGCGATCTCGGCGGCGCTTACGGGGCGCAGGAGGTCCTCGCGAGCTGCCATGTTTGCCAGCGCGCGAACTGCATATTTAGCGGAGTCAGTAGTCAGCATTAGGCGAGGCTAGACGTTCGCGGCTCGAGAGGCAACCAATTTGGCGATACGAATCTCTGATTTTGTTTCCGGACTCACTGAATGCGGGCGGTATCTGGCCCGTAACGGGCCCCGCAACGACGTGGGCAAGCTCGCTCCAACCACTCACGAGCCGACGACCGGTGAGGGCTTCGCTAGCGTTTGCGGGCGCTGCCGGGGAGAATCGGCGGCGGCATGAAACACAACGACTCTCTTCCAAGTTCCAGCGCTGCAAGTTCCAGCGCTGCAGGCTCCGTCGCGCCGCAGCGCTGCCGAGTGCTCTGGGTGTTATCGGTTGCGCTGATGTTGGCGCTGGCGGCCTGCGACGCCGACGTTGCCGATCTGGCGCCGCGCGGGCCGATCATCGTGATCGCCATCGACACCTTGCGCGCAGATCACCTCGGGCTGTACGGGTACGAGCGCGACACCTCGCCGCGCCTGGACGCATTGGGCGCGGAGGGTGTGGTTTTCGATCACGCCTTTGCCACCGCGTCATGGACGTTGCCCTCGATGACGTCTCTGCTGACCGGCACGTGGCCGCGCGAGCATGGGGCAGGGTACGCGCGGAGCCGCGGCGGGCGGCGCCGCTTCAGCCGCCTGCGCGAGGAGGTTCCGACGCTAGCGCAGCTGCTGAAAGAAACCGGCTACGCTACCGGAGCCGTGGCCAACGTCGGGTTCATGAGCCCGCGCTTCGGCTTCGGCCGAGGTTTCGACACCTACGACTGGGTATCGAGCACGGACGAGGAGAGTCGCAGGGCCGCGGAGAGCGTCGATCGGGCGCTCGCCTGGATCGACGCCAACGACGACGATCCATTCTTCTTCATGTTGCACCTGTTCGACCCCCATCGGCACTTCGACGCGCCGCCGCCGTTTCGCGGCAAGTTCACCGAGGTATACCGCGATCGCTACGGCGACACCCTTGCCACGCTGGCGAGCCGAGTCGAGGCCGAGCAGCAGAGCGATCTGGACTTCCACATCGCCGCCTACGACGAGGAGATCGCCTATACCGACGACCAGGTGGGCCGCTTCATCGACGGCCTGCGTGAACGCGGCATCTGGGACGAAGCGCTCGTCGTGCTGACCGCCGATCACGGCGAATCGCTGCACGACCACGGCGAGCGTGGCCACGGCGGTACGCTGTACAACGAGCTGATCCGAGTCCCGCTGATGGTCTGGGGGGCGGGCTCGGCGGGCGAACGCGAACGAGCCCCGGTATCGCTGGTGGATTTTGTGCCCACTGCCCTGCAGTGGGCCGGAGCAGACGAACCGTCGGGGCTGCCGGGCGTTTCGTGGCTGGGACCGCTGGCAGGTACCGAACCGTTTTCCGAGCGCCTGATCGCAGCCGAGATCGAGGTGAACGACGCGGATGTCCAGGCCGTCATTCGCTGGCCCTACAAGCTCATCGCCGGCCCCGATGTGGGAGGCCTGATGCTGTTTGATCTGCAGCGCGACTTCGCCGAGGTTATGGACCTGGTGGCCCTCGGCGAGCCCACTGCGCAGCAGACCGCCACCGAGCTGCAGCTGTTGCTGCGCAACGCTCGTCGCGGTCTGCGCGGCGAAGAAGTCGAGCTCGACCCCGCCGAAGTCGAGGAACTGCGGGCGCTCGGCTACATCCAGTAACGGCGAAGACACCGTAGATGTTGCGGATCGCGGCGCCGTGCTAACGTGACGGAACAGTCTTTTCGTCGCGCCGCTCGAATCTCCTGCGAATCCCCTGGAAACGCGGCGCGCTCTGCTTCTTTCGGAGGTTCCCGATGAACTCGTCCCGTTTTCTGGCACTGGTGTGCGCGACTGTCCTGCTGGCGGGGTGCGACAGCGCCGCGCCCGGCGATGCGGCTACCGCTGAGTCCGACTCTGAGACCGCCGTGGGCAGCTACGCGCGCGGCTTGGTGCTCGGCAGGCAGGCTCAAAGCGCCGTTCTGGATGCCGAGTCGTTCGTAGCGGGCGTTCGCGCCGGTATCGCCAACGGCGATCCGCAGTACACCGATGAAGAAATGCAGGCCGGACTGGCCGAGATGGGAGAACTGGAAATGGCTGCTACCAGGGCCGAGACGGAAGCCAACATCGCGGCGGGCCAGGCGTTCCTCGCCAGCAACGGCGAGCGCGCCGAGGTGACGGAGACCGCCAGCGGTTTGCAGTACGAAGTGCTCGTCGAGGGTGAGGGCGAGAAGCCGGTCGAGACCAGCGTGGTGCGCGTGCACTACCGAGGTACGACGTTGGACGGCGAAACGTTCGACGCCTCCTACGATCGGGGAGATCCGGCCGAGTTTCCGCTCAACCGCGTGATCGACGGCTGGACCGAAGGGCTGCAACTGATGAGCGTGGGCTCCAAGTACAAGCTCTACATTCCCCAGGAGCTCGCCTACAAAGACGGGCCCCAGCGCCCCGGCTCGCCGTTTGGACCCGGCTCAACGCTGATCTTCGAGGTCGAGCTGCTCGAGATCGTCAGCTAGCCGCCTGTTTGGCGGCGCGACGACGGTCGACTTCTTTGAGGTGGCGCTTGCGAAGCCGCAGGGCCGCGGGCGTCACCTCCAGTAGTTCGTCGTCTTCGATGAATTCCATCGCCTGTTCGAGCGCGAAGCGCAGCGGCGGTGTCAGGGCGATGGCGTCGTCCTTGCCCGAAGCCCGCATGTTGGTGAGCTTCTTGCCCTTGAGCGGATTGACGGCCAGGTCCCGGTCGCGAGCGTTGACACCGACGATCTGGCCTTCGTAGAC
>JAJCXS010000267.1 GCA_029263335.1 Acidobacteriota bacterium
GCTGGAACTGGAGGTGCCGCCGGAGGCCGTGAGGCTGAGCCGCGGGTACAACGATTTGCGGGCGACCTGATGACGCTGCTGCGACGCAACCAGCCGGCGTTCGGCGGCGACGAGGTCGGGTCGCCGCGAGACCATCTCGGCGGGTAGGCCGGCCGGGATCTGTTCCGGAGTGGCGACCAGCTTCTCAGGGAAGGGCGAGGTCAGTCCTGGATACCTGCCAAGCAGGACTTCCATCTGCCGACTGGCAAGATCGAGCTGCCGGTCGCGTGCGTGGATCGCAGCTTGCGCAGCGTACAGCTGAGCCATTGCCAGGCGCAGGTCGAGCGGCGGTCGGATGCCGCGCTCGAAGCGGCTCCGAACCTGGTCGGCGGATCGCGTCAGGCTGGCTACGGTGCGTTGCGCCAGGTCGAGCTGCACGCGCGCCTCGGCCACCGCGAACCATGCCTTGGCGGTCTGGCCGGCGATTGATAGCCGTACCGCCTGATAGTCGGCCTGTGACGCTTGGAAGGCGGCCATGCCTTCGCGCGCCTGGGCGCTGAGGCGGCCCCACAGATCGAGCTCCCACGACAGGTCTACCGATACCCCGAAGTTGTTCGAGAGCGTGGTCAGAACACTGTCCTCTCGCCCGGGGATGGGAAAGCCGACGAAGTTGCGCTTGGAGCGCAGGCCGGAGAGCCCCGCGCTGATCTGTGGCTCGAGGTCGGCCCCGGCGATACGTGCCTGGGCCGCGGCTCGGTCGACGCGCGCGGCCGCGGCGAGCAGGTCGGTGTTGTATTCGAGAGCCTCGTCGATAGCTGTCGTCAGCGAGGTGGTGTTGAAGTCCTCCCACCATCGTTCGGCCACCGGCGTCGGCGTGCCTTCGCCGCCAGCGGTCCACCGATCGGGGACCTCGATGCCTGTCGTCGGCCGGGTAGCTGGCGGGGCGCTCGGCGCGCAGGCCGACAGGGTGAACAACGCTGCTGCTACGGCGGTTGCTTCTCTGCTCATACCGGCGCTCCCTCGAATTCGACCTCGAGCCGGCGCATCTCATCGACATCGATGCTGTGGCGCGGGGCCTGCAGTCCTGCTACGGCGTATTCGATTAGCGACGTGAACACCCGTTCACGATGGTCACTTGGGTGGGCGCACAGGCAGTCGATCTGAGCGCCCCAGCAAAACGTGTGCAGCATGGCCGCGAGCGAGTAGTGAAAGCGTCGTTCAACCTCGGTCGGGTCCAGGTCGGGCAGTGTGCGGCCCAGCGCCGCCAAGAAGCGTGTCCGGATCACATCGAAGTGGCGCAGGAAGGCTTCGTGGATTCGGCTTGAGGGATCGGCGTTGATACGGGCCACGATGCGCATGAAGCGCTGCCCCGACTCTCCCCATTCCTCGAGCGTTCGGAAGGGCGGTGCGAGGTTGGCGTACAGGATCTGCTCCAGCGGCACGCATTCGGCGCCGGCGGCGCTTTCGAAAGCGTCGAGAAGGGCGAGTCGCTCCCGGTTCACGGGTCGGAGCCTGCGGTCGAAGACCGCCTCCAGCAGGCCGTCCTTGCCGCCGAAATGGTAGTTCACCGCTGCCAGGTTGGCCTTGGCGCTGGTGGTGATGTCACGCAATGACGTGGCGGCGATGCCGTGATCAGCAAATAGAGCCTCGGCAGCGTCGAGCAGGCGCGTCTTGGTGTCAGTCATGGGCGCCTCCGGTAGCGCGAACACGTCAGGGCGAGCGCATTCAAACGATCGTATGAATCATACGTATGTATTCGACGATCGGCAAGCTCTCAGGAAGGGCAGAGCTCATGGCAGCCGTGAGCTTCGTCGTGCTGGTTGCCGGCAGCGCCTGCGCTCAGCGGTCTTCGCGAGCGGAAGCTCGTGTGAGTGCACCTGGGGTCTGTGGAATTGCGAGGGGGTCAACTCCGTCCAAAAAACCGTCACACTGATCAAAGCTAGTCATGACTGTTCGTTACAGGTCAATAAATGACTTTAGAAGCGCATTTGTGTTTTTAGACATATATGTCGATGTTAATCTGCCTTTCGACAGTTATTCCGTAGCAGCAGGGTGCGTTCATGGAACCGCCGGCTGACGGTTTTCTTGAACGGAGGGACGAGGTAATGCTCAAGAAGGGCTTTGCGCGAGTCGCAGTGGTGGCGCTGCTCGCGGCTACCATGGTGGTCGCTCCCGTGAGTAAGGATGCGCAGGCGCAATCCGCTCAGGGGGCCACCGCATTCAGCATCAGTTTTCCCAGCGTTGTGGTGCTTCACTATTGGAGCGCGCTCAACATGACCCTGTCGACGGCCGAGTTGACCGATTTTCTGATCGGCAACACGACCGGTAATGACGATCGGGGAACGAAGGGCGCCGTTACGATCTCGGATAACGCCGGGACGTTCGAAGCGGACGCCGCGATCACCTCTTCGGTGACGGATCCCGCGGCGGTCACGCTGCACGTGCAGAACGCCTGGGCCGTGCGTGCCGTAGGCACAGCCGCGCTGCCCAACGTGACGATGTCGTTCACCGCCTCCAGCACCACGCTGACCGGGCCGGGCGCCAACAGCATCGGTGCTAGCAACTACTTCGTCGGGACCGGCGGGGGCGTGCCGAGCACATCGACCGTGAGCTTCGCGGCCCCGGGTCTGTCGACACCGGAGGTTGGCGACATCTCGCTCGATCTGAACCTGACGGGTGCCGGGCAGTCCGGAACGTACAGCGGTAGCTGGACGTTGCAGGCGGAGATCACCTGACCCGCGAGGTCGGCGATCGAGCTGTTTTCAGAGCGAACGGGTCCGGCGCGTTACAGCGCCGGACCATTCGCAGTTTCGGAGGGACCCGATGCTACCAAGAGGCCCAATCACGGCGCTCGCGTGCTGCGCGGTGCTACTGGTGTCGACACGCAGTCAGGCGCAGCAACAGCTCCGCCCCGCGACTCTCGACGGCG